>DASTAC010000039.1:0-4823 GCA_035713045.1 Steroidobacteraceae bacterium | reverse complement strand
TCGTGAGCGAGAAGCTTGGTCGTGCGCCGCACGTACTTGCCGTACGTGGGGTGCTTGATCAGCCGCTCGATCTCTACGGCGACGGTCTTCTGCATCTTGTCGCTCACCACGCGCCCCGTGAGGATGCGCGGGGAACGGGCCTCGGCAGCCGCCGGTGCGGTGTTGGTTTCGTTAGCGCTCACTTCTTATCTCCACCCGTCTTGCGCTGCTGCTGCAGGACGGTCTTCACGCGCGCGATGCTCCGCCGCACCTTGCCGAACTGGTCGGGCTTGGGCGCCTGGCCCGTGGCCCGCTGCAGCCTCAGGGCGAACTGCTCCTTGCGGAGCTTGAAGAGCTCATCGTTGAGCTCGGCGGAAGTCTTGCTGCGCAGCTCTTTGGCGTCCATCTATCGAACCTGACGTTTGACGAAACTGGTGGACACCGAGAGCTTCGAGCCGGCGAGCCGGAAGGCCTCGCGGGCCGTCGTCTCGTCGACGCCCTCCATCTCGAAGAGCACCTTGCCGGGCTGGACACGCGCGACGTAGTACTCGACGTTGCCCTTGCCGCTGCCCATTCGGACCTCGAGCGGCTTCTTGCTGATCGGCACGTCGGGGAACACGCGGATCCAGATCTGTCCGCCGCGCTTCACGTAGCGCGCCATGGCACGGCGCGCCGCCTCGATCTCGCGGGCGGTCATGCGCGCGCGGCTGGTGGCCTTCAGGCCGAACTCGCCGAACGACACATTGCTGCCGCGATGTGCCAGGCCGCCGTTGCGGCCCTTGAACTGCTTGCGGTACTTGGTGCGTTTGGGCTGCAGCATTGCGGCTCCTTAGGCCTGCGCCGGCGCTGTGCCAATGGCCGTCCCTGCCGGCGGGGCCCCCGGCCCGGACGTCGTGTCCGGGCGCTCGGCGCTTTGCGCCTCGCTCTCGGCGGCCGGCTTCTCGAGGTCGGTCTTCTCGAACACCTCGCCCTTGAAGATCCACACCTTGACGCCGATCACGCCGTAGGTGGTCCTCGCCTCGGAAAGGCCGTAGTCGATATCCGCACGGAAGGTGTGCAGCGGGATGCGGCCCTCGCGGTACCACTCCGTGCGCGCGATCTCCGCCCCGTTGAGACGTCCGGAAACACGCACCTTCACGCCGAGGGCGCCGCTTCTCATGGTGCTCATCACGGCGCGCTTCATGGCGCGGCGGAACATCACGCGCTTCTCGATCTGCTGCGCGATGCTGTCGGCGACGAGCTGCGCATCGAGCTCCGGCTTGCGGATCTCGGCGATGTTCAGCCGCACGTCGCTGACGGCCATCCCGAGGAGCTTCGCGGTCTCCTGGCGCAGCTTCTCGATGTCCTCGCCCTTCTTGCCGATCACGATGCCGGGACGGGCGGTCTGGATGGTGATGTTCACCTTCTTCGCGGCTCGCTCGATCTGCACGCGGCTCACCGAGGCTTCGGCGAGCTTGCGGCGGAGGAACTCGCGCACGCGGAAGTCGGTATGCACATGCGCCGGGAACTGCTTCCGGCCGGCGAACCAGCGCGAGCTCCAGTCGCGCGTGATACCGAGCCGAATGCCAATCGGATTGACCTTCTGACCCATGCGTTAATCCTTCTTGCCGTCGCTCACCGCGACGGTGATGTGACTGTTGCGCTTGACGATGCGGGCGCCGCGGCCCTTGGCGCGGGCGGCAAAGCGCTTGAGCACCGGCGCCTCATCCACATGGATGAGGGACACCTTCAGCTCGTCGATGTCGGCGCCGTGGTTGTGCTCCGCATTGGCGACGGCGGCCGCGAGCACCTTGCGCACGAGCTCGGCCCCCTTCTTCGGCATGTACTGCAGGGTCGCGAGCGCGTTTCCGGCGGGCTTGCCCCGCACGACGTCGGCGACCAGCCGGCACTTCTGCGGCGAGATGCGCGCGTAGCGCAGCTTGGACATGACCTGCATGTCAGTTCCCTGCCTCGACCTTGCGGTCGCCGGAGTGGGACTTGAAGGTTCGGGTCGGAGCGAACTCGCCCAGCTTGTGGCCGACCATGTTCTCGGAGACGAGCACCGGGATGTGCTGGCGGCCGTTGTGGACGGCGAGCGTGAGGCCCACCATCTCCGGCACCACCATGGAGCGGCGCGACCAGGTCTTGATCGGCTTGCGGTCGTTCCTGGCCGAAGCCACCTGCACCTTCTTGGCGAGGTGCAGATCGACGAAGGGACCCTTCTTGAGTGAACGTGGCATGTTGGCTCAGCCTCAGCGAATCCGGTTCTTGCGGCGCTGCACGATCATGTTGTCCGTGCGCTTGTTGTTGCGGGTCTTGAAACCCTTGGTGTTCCAGCCCCAGGGCGAGACCGGATGCGGGTTGCCCTGGCCGGACTTGCCCTCGCCGCCGCCGTGCGGGTGATCGACGGGGTTCATGGCGAGGCCCCGCACGGTCGGGCGAACACCGCGCCACCGCTTCGCGCCGGCCTTGCCGTAACTGCGCAGGTTGTGCTCGTCGTTGCCGACCTCGCCGATGGTGGCGCGGCAATCGATGTGCACCTTGCGCGTCTCGCCCGATTTCAGGCGCAGGTAGGCGTAGATGCCCTCGCGCGCCGTGAACGCGACGGAGCTGCCCGCGCTGCGGGCGAGCTGGCCGCCCTTGCCCGGCTTCATCTCCACGTTGTGGACGATGGAGCCGACCGGGATGTGGCGCAGCTGCATGGCATTGCCGGCCTTGATGGGCGAGTCGGCGCCCGAGCGGACGTCGTCACCGGGCTTCACGCCCTTCGGCGCGAGAATATAGCGGCGCTCGCCATCGGCATATTTCACGAGCGCGATGTGGCTCGTGCGGTTCGGATCGTACTCCAAGCGCTCGACTACGCCGGCGATGCCGTCCTTGTCGCGCTTGAAATCGATCGTGCGGTACTTCTGCCGCGAGCCGCCGCCGTGATGACGCGTCGTGATGCGTCCGGAGTGGTTGCGCGCGCCGGTCTTGCTCTGCGAGCTCGTGAGCGGCAGCCAGGGGCCGCCCTTGTGCAGATGCGAGCGGTCGACCTTGATGACCGTGCGCGTGCCGGGCGATGTGGGCTTGTACTTGATCAGCGCCATGTGAGTGTTACTTGGCTACGGCCTGCGGCCGGACTGCTCTGCGGGTCGAAGCGACCCGCTACGCGTTGCGGCGCCTCGCGCCGGAAAATCACCTATCGTCATGTTCAGACTCATGTTCGCGCCCGGGCTTCGTAGTCGATCGACTGGCCCGCGGCGAGACTTACGTAAGCCTTCTTCCAGTCCTGCGTGCGGCCGGCGTGGCGGCCGAAGCGGCGCGACTTGCCGGGCTCGTTGACCACCTGGACGCCCTCGACCTTGACCTCGAACATCAGCTCCACGGCTTTCTTGATGTCGATCTTGGTGGCGTCGCGGCGGACGCGGAAGGTGTATTGGTTGTGGTTCTGCATCGCCAGCGACGTCTTCTCCGTCACGTGCGGGGCGATGAGCACGCTCATGAGCTGCTCGCGATTCATTGCAGGCGCTCCTCCAGCATCTTCACGGCGCCGACGGTCATCAGCACCTTGTCGTGGCTCGCGAGGGACAGCGGGTTGAGGGCGGAAGCCTCGATGATCTCCACGTGCGGGAGATTCCGCGCCGCAAGGAACAGCTTCTCGTCGGTGGCCTCTACCACGATGAGCACGCTCGCGAGCGACCACGCCTTGAGCTGCCCGGCGAGGAGCTTGGTCTTCGGCGCCTCGAGCGCCAGCGCCTCGGTCACGACGAGCCGCTCCGTGCGGGCGAGCTCCGACAGCATGGCGCACAGCGCGCCGCGATACATCTTGCGGTTCACCTTCTGCTCGAAGCTGCGGGGCTTGGCCGCGAACGCCCTGCCGCCCCCGACCCAGATGGGGGAGCGGTTCGAGCCCGCGCGCGCCTGGCCGGTGCCTTTCTGGCTCCACGGCTTGCGGCCGCCGCCGCTGACTTCCGCGCGCGACTTCTGCGCCTTGGTACCGGCGCGGCCGGCGTTGCGATAGGCGGTGATCACCTGGTGAACCAGGGACTCATTGAAATCGCGGCCGAAGGCTGCCTCGGATACCTGGAGCTCGGCGGCTCCATTGACCATCTTGAGCTTCATGGCGGCTTACTTCTTCGACTGCTTCATCGGATTGGTCGACGCCGCCGATCCGGCCTTGGTCGGCGCAACGGTCTTGCGCAGCGCCCGGCGCGCGGCTTTCACCGAGGGACGAACGATGACCTGGCCGCCTTCCGCCCCCGGCACGGCGCCGCGGACGAGGAGCAGATTGCGCTCGGCGTCCACCTGCACGACCTTCAGGTTCTCGGTGGTGCGGCGCACGACGCCCATGTGACCGGACATCCGGCGGCCCTTGAAGACGCGGCCCGGCGTCTGGCGCTGGCCGATGGAGCCGGGCGAGCGGTGCGACACGGACACGCCGTGGGTCGCCGGCAGACCGCCGAAGTTGTGGCGCTTCATCACGCCCGCGAAGCCCTTGCCGATAGTGATTCCCGTGACGTCGACGGGGTCGCCTGCCTTGAAGAGATCCACCTTGACCTCCGTCCCGGCCTTGAAGTCGCCCTTCTCGCCGTCCGCGAGGCGAAACTCCACCAGGGCCCGACCCGGGGCCACATTGGCCTTGGCGAAGTGGCCGGCGACGGCCTTGGAATAGAGCTGCGGCCGGCGCGTTCCGTACGTGACCTGCACGGCGCGATAACCGTCCTTTTCCTGGGACTTCACCTGGCTTACGCGATTGGGCAGCACCTCGATCACGGTGACCGGAATGGTCTCGCCCGCGTCGGTGAACACCCGCGTCATGCCTGCTTTGCGGCCGACGACTCCAATTGCCATTTGTTGCCTCTATGCGCCTATTGGCGAAAATC
>DASTAC010000038.1:0-13177 GCA_035713045.1 Steroidobacteraceae bacterium | reverse complement strand
CTTTTCCCGGCCTCGCCGCACCGTGGCGACGAGGTTCGCCGCCTCCAGCACATCCAGGTGCTGCGTCACGCCCTGGCGCGTCATGTCCAGGTGCTCGCAGAGCTCATTGAGCGTGCGGCCGTCGTGCGCGTGCAGCAGGTCACCGCCTCGCCCTCGGCGAGACGAGCCGCCGATAGCGCAACCGCTTCCGTCCGGCTCGAGGTCAAGTCAGGAGAGGGATCGGGATTTCCTGGCCGAAAGCAGCGCCGACCGGGTACGTCTGACTGCCAGCACCTCCACGAAGCTGTGGATACGCGCTCGTGACTTCAGCCAGTCGAGCTCACGCAAGTACGCCCTTCGGACCTCGTTCAGGGGAAGGTGCAGCTTCTCCGAGAGCGATGTCAGGGCTCCATCTTGACCCTTGCCAGGATCCGTCTGCGGCGTAACTGATGCGATCATCTCGGTGTACGTTGGGGCTGGACCCCCGTACGTTAAGCTCCGTGGCCAATGGAGTGAATACGGAGAAGCCGCTGCGCGAGCGCACGTACATATCCGTATTGACAGTGGAAGGATCACGGGCGCCGGCTACCAGCCTGCGACGGTCTCGATCGGGGTCGCGCCGAAGGGTACGCGGCTCCGCGCGCGTTCCAGATTCCCGCCCCGCACTCGAGGGTTGCAGGCCTCGGGCTATGCGCGTTTCTGTTTCGCCGCAGGACCGACCTGATCCGATGCCGCAAGCGGCGTGCAGTTCGGCCCGCAGGCCTCATCGGCGAGAACGCAGCAATTCTCGGTGAGAAACCCCACCAGAGCATTCATGCGCTCCAGGTTCGGGCTGTAAAAGAGATTTCGTCCCTCGCGGCGGCTGGTGACGAGCCCGGCATTGCCGAGCTCCCTCAGGTGGAAGGAGAGAGTCGGCGCCGGCACGCCGAGGCGGCGCGTGAGGTCGCTCGGCGTGTAGCCTGCGGGTCCACGCTTGACGAGCAGGCGGAACACCGCCAGGCGCGCCTCGGAAGCGAGCGCGCTCAGGGCGGTGATCGCATCATTTGATTTCATGATTGCAATTATATAAAAATATGTCCAGCTCGCAACCCGCTTGGTGCCCCCCCATGAAGCGATTCCACGTCCACCTCGCCGTCGAGGACCTGGCGGCATCCATCCGCTTTTATTCGGCGCTCTTCGCCGCGGAGCCGACCGTGCGCAAGCCCGATTACGCCAAGTGGATGCTGCAGGATCCGCGGATCAACTTCGCGATCAGTCAGCGCGGCGCGACCCCCGGCATCGAGCATTTGGGGATCCAGGTCGAGGATCAGGCCGAGCTCGGGGAAGTCTACGGGAGGCTGAAGCGAGCCGAGCGTCCCGTGCTCGAGGAAGGCGAGACCACCTGCTGCTATGCCAGGAGCGAGAAGAGCTGGATCTCCGATCCGCAGGGCATCCTGTGGGAGACGTTCCTGACGAGCGGGGAGAGCGTGGTGTACGGCCGGGATGCGCTCGTGCCTGCTGCCGCAACGAAGTCGGCGTGCTGCTCTGCGGACCAAGGCTCAACGCGTGCCGCCGCCACTCCGCAGAGCAAGTGCGGCCAGTAGGAGTCGTCAGGTGTCCCTGTTCGAACGCTATCTGACCCTCTGGGTCGCGCTCTGTATCGCCGCCGGGATTGCTCTCGGCAAGCTGATGCCGGGACTCTTCCACGTCATCGCTTCCGCGGAGGTGGCGCAGGTCAACCTGCCGGTGGCCGTGCTCATCTGGCTGATGATCGTGCCGATGCTGGTCAAGATCGACTTCGGCGAGCTGCATCGGGTCAAGGAGCACTGGCGCGGGATCGGCGTGACGCTGTTCGTGAATTGGGCGATCAAGCCCTTCTCGATGGCGCTCCTCGGGTGGCTCTTCATCGGTCATCTCTTCCGTCCGATCCTCCCGGCCGGCGAGATCGACTCGTACATCGCAGGGCTCGTCATCCTCTCGGCCGCGCCCTGCACGGCGATGGTATTCGTCTGGAGCCAGCTCTCGAGCGGGGAGCCGCACTTCACCCTCTCACAGGTCGCGCTGAACGACGTGCTGATGATCTTCGCCTTCGCTCCGATCGTGGGACTGCTCCTCGGCCTCGCCTCGATCACGGTGCCCTGGCAGACGCTGCTCCTCTCGGTCGTCCTCTACATCGTGGTCCCGGTCGTCATCGCACAAACCATCCGGCGCAGTCTCCTCGCTCGCGGCGGCGAGCCGGCGCTGCGCCGCCTGCTTGCCGTTCTGCAGCCGGCGACGCTGGTGGCGCTGCTCGCGACCCTGGTGGTGCTCTTCGCATTCCAGGGCACGCAGATCGTGGCCCAGCCGCTGGTGATCGTGCTGCTGGCCGTACCCATCCTCATCCAGGTTTACTTCAATGCCGGGCTCGCCTATCTCCTGAATCGGGGGCTCGGGGAGGCGCACTGCGTCGCGGCACCATCGGCTCTCATCGGCGCGAGCAACTTCTTCGAGCTCGCGGTGGCCACCGCGATCAGCGTTTTCGGAATCCGTTCCGGAGCTGCGCTTGCAACCGTGGTCGGCGTGCTCGTCGAGGTACCGGTGATGCTCTCGGTAGTGCGGATCGTCAACCGGACCAAACGCTGGTACGAGCGGTCTGGTACGCTCCCATGTGCCACGGGCGCCGATGTCCACGCAGCGGGACGGGGGCGCGTATGACTCGCCGTATTCTCTTTCTCTGCGTCGCGAATTCCGCCCGCAGTCAGATGGCCGAGGGACTCGCACGCGCCCTCCTCGGAGACCGTGTGGAGGTGCAGAGTGCCGGGTCGCGGCCTTCCCAGGTCAATCCTTACGCCATCGAGTCGATGGCGGAGCTGGGCATCGATATTTCAGGCCACCGATCCAAGTCGGTGGAGGAGATCGATCCGACCGGATTGGAAGCCGTCATCACGCTGTGCGCCGAAGAGGTCTGCCCAGTCTTGCCGGGAAGGGTTCGACGGCTCCATTGGCCGATACCGGACCCGGCTTCCAGCGACCCCGCGATTCCAGCGGACGAGATGCGGCGGCGGTTCCGCTGCGCGCGAGACCGGATCCGCGATCGCATCGCCGGTCTGACTGCGCTTCTCGCTCTTCCGCAATAGCCGGACGCGTGGTGGTATCGAGATGTCGCAGCCGGTCTCAAGCGCTCGTGCGAGTATTTCAAGCCGCCGGCCGAGCAGCAACAGGAGCGCGAGCCGCCCCTACATTCCCAGCTGGCGGTCTCGGAGGCGCTCGGACCGAAGCAGCCGTGCAAGGGCGGAAGCCGGCATCCAACGGTTCGCATCCGCCGGCCTCGTTGACGCCTGCGATGCCGAAGGGACGTGCCCGGGCGCGTCGCCAACTTTAAAATGCGACGATTGAGCACGAAAGCGTGTAGAGTGAGTTTTACGAACTCTTCGGGCACCTAAAGTAAAGGCATTCGTGGGCTGGCGTAAGACAGGTCGACATCGACCGGCCGAGGAGATCCTGGTGCTGACCTGCGATGTGTGCGGGCGGGACATCGGCTACGAGGACGAACGCCGGCCGTACGAGCATTTCAGTGTCAGCCGCCATCCCAATCCGGGCGCCATGGACCAACAGCAACCCGCCGTGATCATCTGCTCGAAGGAGTGTCTGCGCGCCTTTGCCGCGAACACAGCCGGTCCCGAACGAAGCAACGCCCGCGTGGAGCCGAACGCGCCGCCCGGCAGGTCCTCGCGATAGCGGCAAGCCCACACGAGGAAGTCAGCCGGCCGGCCCGGCCAGGTACGCGGCTGAAACAGCGGGATCGACACTGAGCGTGACTTTCACGTCGCGCTTCTCGAATCTACGGTCGTAACGACCGCCGCGTCCCCATTGAGGTGCGCCAAGCGTCGCTGCTGTTCCTCGCAAACTTGGTCACGCGCGAGATCGGTTCGATGCGCGACGATTCCGAAGCGGCGGTTTACGTCGTCGCGAGGCAACCCAAACCCGTATCGCCGCGCCCCAGATGCAGATGCGTTCCGCGGGCGGGTTGCCGTCCGTGGAGCGCTTGATAACGCAATTTCAACGCTCGAGCACCTCTCGTACCGCCGCATCGCTGATGGGCTTCACGATGTATCGCTCGAAGCCCGAGGTACGCGCCTGCTCCCGCGCCGGATGGCCGCCCTCGCCGGTCAACGCGATCAGCCTCGTGTGCTGAAGCTGCGGATGCTGATGGAGAAGCGTCGCGAGCTCGTAACCGCCCATATCCGGCAGTTCAATGTCGAGAAATATCACGGTCGGCCGGAACTCAACCGCGGCGCGAAGCGCCTGCGCGGCAGATGCTGCCACGCGCACGTCGCCCTCTCCGCACTCCTGCAGCACTCGTAGAAGCGTCTGCACCGAAGCGGCATCGTCATCGACTATCAGAACTCCCGCCATCTCCGTCGCGCCGAAAACAACGATATTGGCTCCCCAACGGAGGCATTACGCGTATTCAAATCCAAAGCCCTCCGCAAGAGTCGCGCTGCCGGATCGCCCGGATCGTCTCGGGAGCGAGCTCCTACCCGGTCGTGCCACGCCCAATGCGGTTTTGTCAACGCACAGCAAATCCATCGTCCCCCGATTCATCGGCCGACCGACGTGGCCGAAGGACATCGGTATCTGGCCAATGATCCTGTGGACGCGGTTCAGCGGGGTTGCGTGCGGTACTGCGCGGCAATGCTGTACCGAACGCTTACCCCGCATGGGCCCTTTGTCAGACCCGGACGAGGGCGCGTGCCTTTGCAGTCGAGCGTCCCGTCCGCATGGGAAGACCCGTCTGTCATCACCGAATAGACTGCAGCAGTGAGGTCGAACGTGCCGTCACAGTCGGCGTGGGGGCAGAGAAACTCGAAGAACGCACGTGCCGCAGGATGCAGCGCGTGAGATTGGGCGCCCGGGGAGAGCGCTGCGGTATCCCGGAACATCAGATCCACACGGATCCGCTCGACACCGGGAAAGGCGCTGCGAAGAGTCCGTGCGGCGGCTCGATCGCGCAGCCATCGCTGCCGATGCAGCTCATATACGGAGCTGGGCGCGCGTGATTGGGTTTGCATACGGACTCCTCGAAAGGTCAAATCAGCGCGACGCGCGTGTGTGCCACACCGCAGCGCCCATCAACGTATAAGCCGGGCGCGACGGCAAAGATCCTCTGCTTCAGGTAGGAAAGCTCGCATCGGCGCTCTCCGCCGTGCGAGTTCCCGCTTGAGCGCAGCGATTCCCGCTCGCAGCTCAACGTTCCTACACCACCGCGTGGATTGCGAACAGGTCCGGCAAGCTTGGCGAGCGCCCGCAGGTGCTGCCTGGAACGGACCGCGACCCCTGCCACCATCGTCATCGATGGCGCCGCGATTGGGATGGATGACAGCTCCAGCTCACACGGAAATGCGCGCGTCGACCCCCTTGGGCCGCGGTTTCCGTCTTTGCATTCGCCGAACGCCGCCGCTGCTCCTCGTGCATCTGCTCGAGCGCCAGACCCGTTTGAGCCGCAATGATACTCAGCGCCGGGTGAATGGAATAACGCGGCAACGCCAGTCCGTGGCGCCTCCCGCATCAGTATGCGCTGAGCGGGCGTGTTGCGCTCGGATATCTGCTCGAGAAGCTCCTGCTGCCTGCACTCGAGCTCATGCTTCCGCTGCTGCCCGACGCCCGCCCGGTGGGCCGCTGCGAAATCGCCAGCTGCCGGCATCGGCAGTCGATCACGCCCGCGAGCGGCGAGCAGATCGGACGGCATGGACTCTCCTCAAATACCGGTGTGAAGGCGACGTTTCCGTCCGCGTACCGGTGGTGGGATCATGCCTGGTTGCCGATATGCACGGCGGCGGGCGCCACCCGCGGCCCGTCGCCTGGAAGTGGCAACCGCAGCGCGAAGCGGCCGTGCGCACAGTGCATCCAGCATACTCTTCCCTTGGCATCCCGCCATGCAAAATAAACCCCACATCGATCCTGATGTGTGTTACTACGGTCAGCACACGTTGAATATGCGCCACGCGGCGTCGCCGCGGCGCCGAGGAAAGGTGACTCGTGAGCGACAACGGAATTCAAACGGGCTGGCAACGCTTCCTGGACAGATTACGGCAACTGTGGCCCAAGCGCGGTGACGCAAGAAACCCACTGCCGGCCTGAACTCAGAGATGCGCTTCGAGAGACTTCCCGCAGGGCCTCGGCTGTGAGCGGCGTCACGGAGCACCATTCAAGCCGCAACACGTGCCGCGCGGGAGTCGGGCGCAGCCCGGCGCAGTCGAGCGAGCCGCGGGCGGATCGCGGCGCCATTGCGGGCGCGCGCGCGACGTTGCCATGGTTCGATGGCGCTCGTGTACGGCACCCGAGAGAGGCAACTCGATGTTCACTGCTCAAAAGTGCGAATTGGTGGGGGACGCCGGAAGGTGGTTCACCGTAGCAGTCCAGCCTGGCGGACTCACGCACCGGGTCGGCTATTGCGCTCAGGGCTGTCCCGGACACGAGTCCAGCGTTGCGGCACTCACGCACCATCTGCAGTTTCAGTTGGACCGGGAAACCGACCTCTGGCTGGAACGGCAGCAAACTTGCGCGTGCGAGATCTGCGGCGTCCCTACCACGCTTCGGGCGCGACTGGGACGCGACACCAAGCCCCACGTCCTATGCGCGGACCATCAGTCCTCTCGCTGCCTGCAGCTGCTCTATCAGCGACGTACCGCCCGCGCGAGTTAGAAGCACCCGACGATTGGCAAGCACCACCTCAGCCGTGAGGCGAAGCCCGGACGTCCGTCCCGATCTGTCACCGTCGATGAGCAAGTGCCATGACGTGTCCGCATGCGCGGAGACTCTCTCGAGCACCTCGCCGATACGCTTCACGGCGTCCTTCAGCATCTGCGCGCTCTGACGGGCAGCGCTTCACGGCAGGGAGTGTCATGCGCCCGTACGGCACAATTCCGTTCCGGGTCAATCCGGGCGACTCGTCCGGCCGGCGGTCGTTACTTCGGTGAAGGCTCAATGAGGCGCGCCTTGACGCCAGGGTAGCCCGGGGAGGCTCTGCAGTCTTTCAATGCTCGCGTGAATGCCTTGGCAGTCGGTCAAACCCGTTCAGAGACTTTCAAATGCGGTGACCTGGGCCCGTCATTCGCCGAGCCAGTCGCGCATTCGCTCGTACACATGGCCCCGACGCACGAACTTGAACCGGTGCTTGCGAATACGGTGCGCAAGCTCGATGCCCGCCCGATATCAGCGCGACAACAGTACCTCGGAAACTGCCTATGGCGCTCGTCCGTCATTCCGGGAGAACATCCGGTCGTCTGAGGATTCTCGCGGTCACCTGAAGTGAGGGAGAGAGCAAATGGCCGTTTCAAATTCCGCCCGTCGCGTCATTACATCGATCGCAGGCGTCTTGCTCATTGCGCTGGGTAGCGGCGCTTCGGCGGCCAATCCGCCGACTGTTGCAACCCCCTCCACTCCGACCAAAGCGATGCGGCAAAAGATGGCGACCCTGCACGAGCAGATGGCTGCCTGTCTGGTGTCGGACAAGCCCATCTCCGAGTGCCGTACCGAGATGGTGAAGCACTGCCAGGACATGATGGGAAGTCGGGGCTGCAGCAGAATGATGCGCAGCGGCGGCATGATGGGCATGGGCCGCGGGATGATGGGCGCGGGACAGGGAATGCGCGGCCGTATGGCATCGAAGCCGCCTTCGAGCTCCAGCCCTCCGCAGTAACCGTTATGCTCCGTGCCAACGCACGGACGTGCGCTCGCTCGACGATCGCCCTCGACGTCCCATTCTGATGGCGCTCGGACGGGAGGCTTGCTTGTGAATACGCAACCCCCGCAGGACCGGCACGGCACTGAAGATCCCCACGCACGGAACCCGCGCGAACAGGCGAGCGGGGCCCCAGGGTCGCGGCGAGTCGATCCGGTATGCGGGATGACAGTCTCGTGCGATTCAACCCATCGCACGGAGTTCGCCGGGCACGAGTATGTCTTCTGCTCGAACCGCTGCCGGGAGACATTCCGAGTCGACCGGCAGCGCTACGCCTCGCGAGCGCCTTCGGGCGGAAAGGCTTCGGTGGCGAGGGGTGCCGCCGCAATGCCGGGCACGATCTACACCTGCCCCATGCACCCGCAGATCCGCCGCAGCGAGCCCGGGAGCTGTCCCATCTGCGGGATGGCGCTCGAGCCCCTTCAGCCGGCTGCGCAAGGCGCGCCGAGCCCCGAGCTGCGCGACATGACGCGCCGGTTCTGGATTGGTGCCGCCCTCGCCTTCCCGCTGCTCCTCCTCGAGATGGGCACGCACCTTTCGATGGTGCATCCGCAGCGATTCCTCTCACCGCTCGCCGCATTGTGGGTTCAGTTCGCACTCGGTACGCCGATTGTCCTCTGGGCCGGGTGGCCGCTGCTCGAGCGCGGGTTGGCATCCGTACGCCATCGCTCCCTCAACATGTTCAGTCTGATCTCCCTCGGGGTAGGCGCCGCATATCTCTACAGCCTCGTTGCCACTTTTGCGCCGGGCATCTTTCCGGCGACGCTGCGCGGCGAAGGCGGGATCGTGCCGGTCTACTACGAGGCGGCGGCTGTGATCACGGTACTGGTGCTCCTCGGCCAGGTGCTCGAACTGCGGGCGCGCGAAACGACGGGCAGCGCGATCCGTTCCCTCCTCAATCTCGCACCGAAAGTCGCGCATCGCATCCGCGAAGATGGGACTGATGAGGAGGTCCCGCTTGATGTCGTGCAGGTGGAAGACCGCTTGCGTGTGCGCCCCGGAGAGGCTGTGCCCGTCGATGGCGTGGTGCTCGACGGGACGAGCGCGGTCGATGAATCCATGGTCACGGGGGAATCCCTGCCGGTCGGAAAGAGCCCCGGCACGAAGTTGATCGGCGCCACGATCAACGGGACCGGCGCGCTCGTGATGCGCGCCGAGCGTGTGGGCGCCGATACCGTGCTCTCACGCATCGTTCGCATGGTGGCCGAGGCGCAGCGCAGTCGTGCCCCCATCCAGCGTGTCGCGGATCTCGTCGCGGGCTGGTTTCGTGCCGGCGGTCATCCTCATCGCGATCGGCGCCTTCATCGGCTGGATGCTCGCGGGGCCGCCGCCGCAGCTCGCCTATGCGCTGGTGGCCGCCGTCTCGGTGCTCATCATCGCGTGTCCTTGCGCGCTCGGTCTTGCCACACCCATGTCGATCATGGTCGGCGTCGGCAGAGGTGCCACGGCGGGGGTCCTCATCAAGAACGCCGAGTCGCTCGAGCGGCTCGAGAAGATCGATACGTTGGTGGTCGACAAGACCGGTACGCTGACGGAGGGCAGGCCGCGCGTCGTCGCCGTGAGACCGGCAGAAGGGTTCGACGAGGCGACAGTCCTCTCGGCCGCTGCAAGTCTCGAACGCTCGAGCGAGCATCCGCTTGCCGCCGCGGTCGTGGCCTTCGCGCGCGAGCGTAGTCTGACGCTCGCCGAGACATCCGAGTTCGGCTCTGTCACCGGAAAGGGCGTGACCGGCGCACTGAACGGGCATGCGGTCGCTGTCGGGAACGCTGCGCTCTTCACGGAACTGCGCATCCCGCTCGCCGCGATTGAACATGAGGCCGGCACACTGCGGACGGAGGGCGCTACGACGATCTTCGTCGCTATCGACGGCCGCCCGGCCGGTGTGATCGCGGTGGCGGACCCGATCAAGGCGAGCACGCCCTCCGCACTCGAGAGTCTGCGGCGCAAGGGCATTCGCATCGTGATGGTCACAGGCGACCACCGAGCTACTGCGGAGGCGGTTGCACGCAAGCTGGGCATCACCGACATCGAGGCCGAGGTGCTTCCGGAGCGCAAGAACGCGATCGTCCGGCGACTGCGTAACGAGGGCCGTGCAGTCGCGATGGCGGGTGACGGCGTCAACGACGCCCCAGCGCTTGCCGAGGCGGAAGTGGGCATCGCCATGGGTACGGGCACCGACGTCGCGATGCAGAGCGCCGGGGTAACGCTCGTCAAAGGCGACCTCGCCGGCATTGCGCGTGCCCGCGCGTTGAGCCGGGCGACGATGCGCAACATCCGCCAGAACCTCTTTCTCGCCTTTATCTACAACGCGCTCGGCATCCCGATCGCCGCCGGAGCGCTTTACCCGGCCTTCGGGCTGCTGCTGAGCCCGATCATCGCCGCGGCGGCCATGAGCTTCAGCTCCGTTTCCGTGATCGGCAATGCGCTGCGGCTGCGCCTCGTGCGGCTGTAACTGATATGGACTGGGGCCGGGCGAAGCTAGCGAGGAACCAAGCCGTGATCGCGTATTGTCGGGGAACCTATTGTGTCCTGTCATACGAGGCGGTTGCGGCGCTCAGGTCGAAGGGCCTGAAAGCCTATCGTCTCGAGGAGGGTTATCCGGAATGGAAGGCCGCCGGATTGCCCGTCGAAGCGTGATCGTCACCGCACCGATTGCCGAGGGTAGGAGGTAGCGCAGCTCTTCGCCCTCGGCACGGCGCCGAGGTGCTTCCAGCGGGCAATCTCGCGGACGACCACGGTACCGGGGGTCGCCGGCTCGTCATCCTCGGGATCGCACTCCTCGTGTGCCTTGGCGGGTCGGTGCTCGGCGTACGGGCGGCGGGTTTCGCCTGCCCGCCAGCGTCGATCCGCGTAGTCTGGGCGGCGGGGATCCGGCATGCGCCGGCGCGCGTGTTCAGCTCGAATTCAGCCACGCCACAGATAATCTGCACCTCCCGACTCCATTGAAGGATCCCGCGCATGAAGATCAGAGCTCTGTTGCTTGCCTTCTTGACGACCTGCGCGATAGCGAGTCCGGCGTTTGCGACGGAGAGCCTGACGGGAGGATTCGGCAACATGGACCCTTATGTTGGGGCAAGCCTCGGATTGCTGCGGTACGATGAGAACGGCCTGCCTGCCCTGTCGCCGAGTGCAATCGTGCTCCGCGCCGGTCTTCCGCTGTCTCAGTTCTTCAGCATCGAGGGTCGCTTTGGCACTGGCCTCTCGAGCGATCAGACCAACGGCAACTCGGTGAGTCTCGGGTCATTCTGGGGCGCCTACGCCAAAGGCTCTTTGTCCATTGTGCCGACGTTTTCCGTCTATGCCGTGGCCGGCCTTGCCTCCGTCAACCTCCATCGCAATTTCGATGCGGGAGATACGACCGACACCGGCATATCCGTCGGTGTTGGCGGGGATCTGAGGGTGGCGCCGGCATTGACTGTGAACCTCGAGTGGACTTATCTGCCCAGCCCGAACCAGGCGGATTCCAATCTCATCTCCCTCGGAGTCAACTACGCGCTTTGAGGCTAGCGCGGCGCCGGACGCACTGCAGGATCACCCGGACGCGGATTTCGTGCTTGTGACTCTACGCTCTCGTAGAACTGCAGCATCGCGTCGAACGTATGGCCGGCGCCGAGGAAATTTCACACCTCGGGTGTGGCTGCGCGCAGCGGAGAGCAGGACTTCGGTAGTTCTACCGAAAAGGTGGTGCCTCCCTCGCTGGTGGACAGGACTTTGATGTCGCCTCCATGTGAGCGCGCGATTTGACTCGCAATGAACAGTCCCAAACCAAGTCCGGAGGATTGGGCCTTGTGAGTGCGATCGCGCACGCTCGCTCGCCGGTAAAGGGGATGAAAGAGGGTGCCGAGCGAGCCCGGACTGATGGGCTCACCCTCGTTGTAAACGTCGATTACGACGGAGTGGACCCTATTCGAGACGGTTACGCTGACGACACCAGAAGCAGCACCGTGCTGAAGTGCATTCACTAGCAGGTTGGTGAGCAGTTGAATGATACGCGACGAATCCCACGAACCCTCCACGTCCTGAGCACACACCAGGGTAATATCCCTGCCCGGATAAGCTGATTCGACTTCCTCGATCGCGCGGCTGCAGATCTGGTTCATCATGACAGGCGCAGGGAACACCGGAATGCTGTCGCCAAGACTGGTGCGTGCGTAGTCAAGTAGATTGTTCACTAGCTCAGACATTCGCATAGCGGCGCGCTGCATTCGCGCGACGGCTTTGATGCCATTTGACTCTGTAGACTTGTTCTGCAAGAGGTAGCGGGTCCCCAGCATCACTGAGTGAATCGGGTTGCGCAGATCATGGGCAAGGATGCCTATGATGACGTTACGGGCTTCATTGATTTTGGTCGAATAGCCCTGCGAAGAGGCCGCCAAGACCTCATCGAGAGATTCGTTGAACCGTACGATGTCGTTAAGGTGCGCGGGGGCGTTCGGGTGCTGTCTTGCCCACAGTCTCAACACACTGGCTCTGATGGCGCGGAACTCGCTGACCAGCTCGGCTAGACTGAACTGCTCGGCAAGTCGCGCGGTGGCATGTTCGTGTCCAGCAGTCTTTAACGCCGGAGAGTTATCGGGGCTTAGCCCCTTGCTCTTCAGCTCTTTCTCGACCAGACTTTCCGTAGTCCGCATGTCGTTGGCAATCGCATTGAGCATTTGCTCAGCGTGGTCGCGCTGCGTTTCCGGGGACATCGTTCGTTCGAAATCCAGCGACTGGGCAAAGCTGTCCCATTCTTGAAGAATCGCTTCCCGATTCTTTTCGATAAAATCAGGTAATTTGTCGACGGCTGCGCGTGCGGAAGCGGTATTCACTTCCTCAAGCTACACGAGCGTCGTGCGCAGCGCTGTTCGGTAACGGACAAAGGGATCTGGTGCGTTCAAGGGATTCTGGCGCATTCGACGTGAATCAATGGACCGCCGAGTTCGCTCTGGCTCATTGTTTTTTCGGTGACCAGCGGAGCCACCGGTCAGGTCCGAAATTGAACTGGCGCTTGCGAATACGATACGCGAGGTGGATGTCCGCTGGCGTCACCGCAGCGGTCCGATAGGACTTGACTCCCCAGATTGCGTCACAGCAAGCTTCGGGCAAAGCCTGCCGGATACCACGATCCGGCCGCCAGTGCACAGCCCCCCGTCAAACCAGCCTATCCATGGCACATTCCTGGCACACCCAATCTGTGCTCGACACGTTCTTGGCACGTCCGCAAGGATGGTAGTCGCGTGCATATTTCTCTGACGGTCTCGCCGATCCGGGCCTCGACCGGAAAAATCGTGGACGCCGCGAAGATCGTCCTGCCGCTGTCAACTGGGGGGTTTTGACCTGGCCACGGGTGGGGGAATTTGAGGTGGCCGCCCGGGATCGTGATCACCGAGGCGAATGAGTTCGTCTGGCCGGGGCCCGATTTGCGCCTCGTACCTGGACGAGATGACTCCGTTACCGCCGAAAGGTCCCGGCTATTGGTAAGGCGGGTCAGAAGCCCTGAAGCAACAGGTCGAT
>DASTAC010000037.1:0-52774 GCA_035713045.1 Steroidobacteraceae bacterium | reverse complement strand
TGATCATTCAGTACACCGTTTCGACCGGAGCTTTGAACGAATAGCCGACGCCGCGCTCGGTAATGATATATCGCGGCTGCGAGCAGTCCGGCTCGATCTTGCGGCGCAGGCGCAGAATCTGGACGTCAATCGCCCGGTCGTACACTTCGTTATCGTATACGCGGCTCGCCTCGATCAGTTGATCGCGCGTGAGGACCTTCTGAGGCAGCGCCAGGAGCGCCGTAAGCAGGTTGAATTCGCCGTTCGTGAGCTCGATGCGCGCTCCGTCCTTTCTCGCAAGCCGGCGCGTGCGGAGATTCAACTCGAAGTCGGCGAAACGGAACGCGCGAACCTGACTGTCGCGAGCGCGCGCGGCGGATGCAGGCTTGGCGCGCCGCAGGATCGTACGCACCCGCGCGAGCAACTCGCGCGGGCTGAAAGGCTTCGTCAGGTAGTCGTCGGCACCGAGCTCGAGTCCCATGACACGGTCGGCTTCTTCTCGAACGCCCGTCAGCATGACGATGGGGATCGCCGATTCGCTGCGCAGCGCGCGCACGATGCTCATGCCGCTCTCTCCTGCGAGGCGCAGGTCGAGTACGATGAGGTCGATCGCCGATTCACGGAGGATCGCCGACATCGCGATACCGCTATCGGCAGTACTCACGCGCAGATCGTTCTCGGTGAAGTAATCCGTCAGAAGCGTGCGGATGCCGGGGTCGTCATCGACGACGAGGATGTGGGGTTGAATGGTCTCTGCCATCGCGGGGGCGCCAAGGCTCTCATGCCGAGTCTATCATAGGGCCCGAGGGGCGGGATCCGCCGGCAATCCTGTCAGTGCCATGCGGCGGGACCGATGAGGGAGGCGACGGTCGCCAGAAACTCCCCGCGGCGCAGCGGCTTGGCCATCACCCGATCGACACCAAGCGATCGCGCCAGCGCACCGTCGGAGGTGAGGCCCGAGCGGGCCAGGCTGCAAAGGGCAAGCATGGAAGCTGCGGGGTGCGCGCGCTGCAACCGAGCTATCAGGGTCTGCCGGTCGAGCCCGCTTGTGGAGATGCTCGCGATGACAAGACCGACGCGGGTATCCGCGTCGGCAGCGGTGGCCCCGTACACCGTGTACCCGGCGCCTGTCAGCCACTCGCGGAGCAGGTGGCACATGAGATCGTCCGGCTCGTGAATGACTATAGCGCTCACGATGAATGGACCGGCAAACCTCTAAGCGCTTGGGAACTGCGCGTGGATGCGCGAGCCGTTGGGAAGCTCGCACACGCCGCGTCCTCCGCCGCCCATCCCATCAGCGGGATGGATCAAGCGAAACCGGCAACGCATGTGAGCACCGCCGGCAGTCGCGAGATTGGCGACGACGCGGCCGGAGTAGTGAGTGACGAACTGCGGGCCGGGCTCCCAGTCATTCCAATCGTTTAATCCCCACTCGTCCATTCCCCACTCGGGGCCCCAACCGACCCAGAGCGGTCCGAGACCATTGAGGCTCGTGTCGCTTGTGATCTGGAAGTATCGACCCGAATAGGTACGGCCATTCCGCAGGGATGCTGTCATGGAGCCTGCGACTCTGCCTGAGCTCTTCCACTTGAAGAGCACTTTGTGTCGCCCGGTGGATGTGGACCCGCTGCCAAACCCCGTGGTCGCGCAGCCCGCGATGGCCAAAGTGATTCCCACGAGCAGCGCGGACGTGATTGTTCGGTGTGTCATCTCGGTCTACCTCGCCTCATGGGGGTATTCGACGCGCCCCGCATTGGCCAGCGATGTCACGCCCGGCGCGGCGCGTTTCGGTTGTAACCAGGCGCGCAATCGAATGGTGCTAATCGGCGGACAATCTCCTGAATGCCTACTCGGCAAGCATTAATGCACATCAGGAGCCCCCATGAGCCATTCGAACCTCCCACTGCATGCGCACTACCCGTGGCGCTACGTCCCCGTCCTGGCCGTTGCGATCGGCGCATTCGCGCTCTCGAGTACCCGCGCACAAGCCGTCGTACTGAAGCCGATCAAGGTCACCGCACACTTTCTCTCAGCGCCAAGCGCGCTGGCGAGTAGCGAGCCCGCCGAAGCGGCTCTGCTCGAGCCGATCACGATCTTGGCACCGGCTGCGAGAACCGTGAGAACCGTCGGCTATGACGCGGCAACGGGCGCATCCATCCAGGAGATCACGACCAGTGCTCGAGTCAAGTTCAACCCCGTCATTCTCACGACTTATTCCGGAGTGGCGCTTCTCAAGGATGACGTGGCCGAAGCCGCGCAAAAGGCCTGCGATTCCATCGAGCCACTGGATGGCAGCGAGGCCTGCGTACGTCGCGCGATCAGCTCCGCGCAGCCTCAAGTGACGGCCGCGATCACTCGTGCGCGAAGCACGGTACTGGGGTGAGCGGATGCCGCGGATTCAGGCAGGATATGGCGACCCGAAGCGACCCCTCTCAACCGGCGGCGGTCTCGACCGCCGCCGCATGCAGGTACTTCACCAAAGCTTCCGCCACGTCACAAGCCCGCAGTGGCTTGCGAAGCACCGCGCACACACCCGCCGCCATAGCGCGCTCGGTAAGATCGTCCCCACCGTGTCCGCTCATGAGAATGACGGGGGTATGGGGGCTCAGACCCTTGAGCTCCCGCGCGAGCTCCGTGCCCTGCAGGTCCGGCATCAGCTCGTCCGTCAGGACGGCCGCGAAACGCCTCGGGTTATCGCGGAAAGCCTCGAGAGCCGACTTGCCCGAGCGGAAGCCGGCCGGCTCGTATCCGAGGTCCGCCAGTATCTCCTCCATGAGAGACACGAGTGCCGACTCGTCGTCCACGATCATCACAGCCTCGCCTTTCCCGCAGCGCAGGTTTCCGGCCTTTCCCGCAGCCGGCTTCGCAACCTCGGAGGTTACCGGCAGCCAGATCCGGAAAGTCGTGCCCTTCCCCGGCTCACTTGAGACTTCGATCGCCCCGCCGAGATCGGCCACGATGCCATGTACGAGCGACAGGCCGAGGCCGGTTCCCCCGCCCACCGGCTTCGTCGTGAAGAAAGGATCGAAGATGCGCTCCATGATGTCGCCCGGAATGCCGACTCCGGAATCGGTCACCGTCAGAATCACGTAGGGACCTGCCGCCAGCTGCCCGCGGCTGAACGTATGCGACCCAGGAAGCCGCGACTGCTGGAGGGACACACGCAAGAGTCCTCCGTCTGGCATCGCTTGCACGGCGTTGGTGCACAGATTCATCATCACCTGGTGCAGGCGAGTGTCGTCGCCGATGACTGCAGCGCCGTCGGCGTCAAGCGCCTTCTCAATCTTGACGTTGGGGGGGAGAGACGCCTCCAGCAAGCGAAGCGTCTCCGCCACGACCGCCTGGATGTCGATCGGCGCCCGCTCGGCGATGCCGCTTCGGCTGAACCCGAGAATGCGATCGACCAGCGAGCGGGCGCGACCCGCGGCATTCATGATCTGGTCGAGATAGCGACGGAGCGACGTGCCATCCGCCGCGTGCTGCTGCGCGAGCTCGCCGTAGCCGACGATCGCTCCGAGAATGTTGTTGAAGTCGTGTGCAATCCCGCCGGCCAGAGTCCCGAGCGCCTCCATCTTGAGCGATTGCCTGAGCGCCGCGGAGACCTGCTCGATGCGTCGCAGCTGCCGCAGCAGCGCGACGATCGCCAGGGCTCCAAACAGGACGAGAACCAGCGTCCTCACCGCGCTGACGATCGCCTCCCGGTAGACAGGATTCAGCGCCGCGGCTTCACTCCGGGTCACGGCGACGAATAGCGGGGTGGAGTGGACGGGCATGGCGGCAATGAATACCCGCTTTCCATTGATGGGGCTGCGGGTGCGAACGGCCGCGCGCGGTTCGAGCGTCTCGAGCACGGGATATTTGCGCCCGACCAGTCCCGGCAGCGCAGGGTTGCGAATCAGTACGGTCCCATCGCGGCGCATGAGCACGACCGCGATCTGGCCCTTGAGGTGCATTGCCGCGTAAAGATCACCCAGCGCGCGAAGCTCAACCGTCGCAGCCACGATCCCCGCGAACCTTCCCCGCCGGTCAGCGAGCCTGCGCGAGAGGACCACCGTCGCCGTTCCCTCCGCCGCTGTGAGCCGGGGCGCGCTGACGAACAGGCCGCGAGCCGCAGTGCTCTCTTGGGCCCGGAAATAGGAACGGCCCGAGACGTTCGCGCCGGTTGCCCCGAAGCCGAGCGAGGAGTCGCGAACGAAGCCGCGCGCGTCGATTATCCGTACCGAAGTCACCTGCGGCACTCTGGATGCGCGCTCTGCCAGGGACGGATCCATCCGCTCGGGCAGCAGCCCCGAGTGAGCCGGATACCAGCGCGCGATTCTGCTGAGCAGAAGTACCGGGCCTCGCCAGCTCCAGGCGGTCTGCTCGGCGATTGCGCTCGCGAGATTCTCGAGCTGATCATCCGTTGATTTGACCGCTCGCCGGTACGAGCGCCACGCGTCGTAGCCGGTGGATGCCGCGAATCCCATGATCACCATCACTCCAAGCACGAGGACGCCCGCGCGCAGGCGCGCGTATCCCGCCGCATCGATTTTCGGCCGGACAAGGTCGCTCAGTCGCCGCAGGAATCCACTCATTACCGACCCGCTCATTGCTGAGGTGCAGGCTCTCGTGATCGAGCTGCCACATCGACGCCAAGGTCTCCTCGCCCATGGAGTCGCGCTTCACGGTAACCTCGTGCTTTGCACGGTCGCCCCAGACCGTCAGATTAGCGACGGTACAAGGCTCCAGGCTCGCAATGCGCACCCGTGAGTCGAACGGCCTTTGGCTGCGGGCGACTCTACCACGGGTCTGTCTCCATCACGCTTTCCCGCTTGCGAATGAGGAAATTACGGCCGCCAACTGATGCTCTGCCCGCCTCAAGGCACCGTGCGCTCCGGAGGCACCGCTGAGCTTTAGTACCGGGAGGCTGGCCAGGAGTAGCGTGATCGCGAGCGCCGCGACAAAAGCGATGAGACGATAAAGCTTCATAGGACCGCATCTCCTCGGTGTTCCTTACAGGGGCGGCCAATATTCGGGGGAGGCGGGCAATGAATGATGTCAGTGCCGTTGAGCCGGATTTCAGGCGCAACGGAGTCGGCTGATTTCACCTGCAATGCTGCATTTCAGGGTTGACATCAATCGGTCCGATACACGGGCGATCCTGTGCGTTGCCGACTCGAGGCCGCCGCAGCCTGGGGACCGCGCGAAGCCGGCGAAGGAGCAGTCTTGTGAGTCACGCGACACGATCCCTAGCCACCGCGCTCGTCTGTATGACGCTCTGTGCTCCGGTGCTGGCGCACGCGAAGCCTCAGGTGCGCTGGAAGATCCGGATAGACCCTCCGCCAGTAAGTCTGAGGATCGCGCTCGGTCCATCGGACGACCGCTGCCTGAAATGTCGCGCCGATCGCTCGGGCGTGCGCCGATCCGAGCTCGCCGACTTGCGCCCCACCGTTACCGGGTGGACCCAGCCCCTCGGACTTCGTATCGTACTGCGCTGGTGAACACGTGCCGAGAATCGTACATCGACCGTTCGCAGTGATCCCGTACACAGGTATGGATCACCGTCTCGGAACTCGCAGATCATTCGTTCTGCCTGTGAGGCTTGAAAGACACGGCGGAGCGACCGCATTCGGCCGCGTACTCAATGTGAGTCTGAGCGGCGCGTACATCGAGACTTCACCGCCGTTCGCGCCCTTCAGCCGAGTCGACCTCGTTTGTGGACCTGTGCTTTACGGGCGAATCGGCGCATCTCGTGTTGCCGCCTTCGTCACGCGCGCAACGGCAGGCGGTGTCGCGGTGGAGTGGTTCGAATTCGCAGCGCCAGCGATCCGCCGATTGGTGGCTCTCGCGGGGCCGGCATGACGGCACCGCCTGTCGCCAGCACTCGGCACACCTGCCGGGGAATCAATGGCACATACGAAGGGAGCACTGTGCACTGTGCCTTTCGAGACGGGGGTCCCGATGCGAAGGCTCCCCGCAACGGCGGCGCCGCCCTGATGTGTCCCCGGCTGCGCCCACTGGCGCTCTACGGGCTCATCTTCATGGCGGCGGTCCGGGCTTGGCTCGCTACCGCGGTCGCGGATGACCGTGCGAGGGTTCTGCCGCTTGCTGCTGCGATCGTGACCGCGCAGCGCGCAGCACCGCAAGTGCAACCGGCACAACGGCCGCTGCGAGCGGTGGCCGAAGGTCGGCCGGTCAAGCGGCTGGAAGATGAGAGGAACTCGATGGTAGCCCGAGAGCGTGCGTGCTGGGTTGCGGGTGCTTCTCTCGGGGTCCATCAGCATAATTCACTTTGACGCAGAGGATCTCGAAGTTGCAGGCAAAGTCCGCGCTGCCCCCATGAGGTTGCGGCCAGACCAAACGGCTGCCTGCGATCCACAAAGCGCTGACGCAGATTCCGTGATCCGATTCGAAGAGGACGTTGCCGCGCGCCTTCAGTCACGGTGGACTGGCGCCGCGGCGGTCTCGATTCTTGCCCTGGTGGCTGTCCTGCCGCTGGCAATCGCCGTCCCTAACCTTGCCCAATCGACTGATCCTCTCGCAGTTCGGATCGGCGTGGCCCTGGCCCTTCTTGCCTTTGGACTACTGACTGTACAAATCGTGATGGGCTCGAGGCTGAGGCTCATCTGCGATCCCATAGGACTCGGACAACTTCTTCGGGCGCACCGCCTCACAGGCATTCTGGTGCCAGCGCTCCTGCTGGCGCATTCACTCCTGGTCACCGTTGGGCATGGAAAGGCAGAATTGCTCAACCCGTTTTTGGCCCCGTGGGGAGTTCGAGCGGGGCAGGCGGCGCTGCTCCTATTGATCGTTCACAGCTCTTTGGCCGTATTCAGAGCCAGGCTCGGCATCGACTATACGGTTTGGCGCAGAATTCACCGGGGCGCCTACCTAATCTTCGCTCTCGGTCTTGTTCACGGTTTTGTACAGGGAGGCGATTTGAAACGGCATGCCATGGAAGTGCTGTGGGTCCTGCTGCTGGCCGGTGTCGGGCTCTTGGCCTTCCACGCACACCTTCTTAGACCTCGCGCGTTGCGTCGAAATCGCTATCGGATCGTCGAATGTATCCCTGAAACTCACAACACGACCACGCTCGTCCTGGCTCCGGAAAGGGGCGAGCGCTTTCATTTCCTGCCAGGCCAGTTCATGTTTCTCACGCCGCTAGATCCCAATTTTCCTCTCGAGGAACACCCTTTCACAATTTCCTCGAGTCCGTCCCAGAGCGACATTCTGTGCGCCACGATCAAATCCGTGGGAGATTTTACGGCACGCGTCAAACACTGGCGGAGCGGTGAATACATTCTCGTCGATGGCCCTCACGGAAGATTCAGTTATCTCCTCCATCCTCGCGCCGACCGGCTCGTCTTCGTCGCGGGCGGAGTGGGCATCACCCCAATGATGAGCATGATCCGCTTCCTGCGGGATATCGGAGACCCAAGACCGATTCGACTCATCTATGCGAATCAAACAGAAGGTGACATTATCTTTCGAGATGAGCTGGAAGAAATGCAAAACAAGATGGACTTGCGCGTGGTTCACATACTGTCGCATCCTTCGGCAGATTGGCGAGGAGAGCGCGGAAGGATATCGTGTGAATTCCTGAGCCGGTTCCTGGAGGAGGAACGCGCGGCTGCCTGCTATGTTTGCGGGCCGCCGGCGATGATGAAATCCGCTGCTGCAGATCTGAGAGCCATCCAAATCAAGCCATCGCTTATTTTTGCTGAAAAGTTCTCTTTCTGACCGCAATCCCGCGCCGCGGACGGTGGTTCATGGGAATTGCGGGCCATTGCAAGTTGCAAGGGAGGCCTCTGTGCGATGGCACACCCTCGGCCATCCAGACCCGAGCTTACGGTGCGCGCTAGTGAAGAAGGTACCGATCGGGCCCGATGTCGCCGAGGCGACGCCGGCGATCTGCCACCGATGACCTCATGGCGTCGCTTACACGGCGAGTAATTGCCAAAACATCCGACAGTCCGTCTTGCCGGTACTCAGGACTGGAATCTGTGGAGATGATGCTGCCCTACCACGTGGCGCAGCCCAACAATGCCGTAAGGGAAAGGCGCGCCGGTCTATCGCGTAGGCGCCTCGGCTCAGGGTCAGAAAATATTTCCTGAGAATTCCCGGAACGAATCTAGGTTCGCCGTGTAAGTATCTGCAAATGAAGGAATTGTGGAGCGGAAAACGCGGCTCGAACTCGCGCTCCATCTCCTTGATTCCGCACTGCAGTGGATCTGCACATCGTCTGGGACACTGTCCAATCATCACTGCCCGGTTTGCAAACCCACGTTACGGCTGCGCTGCAGAAGCTCAAAGAGCAAGAATCGCAGCCAGGGAGCGAGCCACGATCGCCAACTGGCTGTTGATCCGTCAGCCGTTAATCCGCCTCACCTTCGGATTGTCCGCGCACCTGTCTCAGTCATCAGGGCGGTATGAATCAAATTGCGTATCGCCGCCACCCGGATCGGACCGTCCGGATCCTTCGTCCCAATCGCCCGTATCGCGGTCCGCAACAGCGGAACCGCCCGCCCCGCGTGTCCGGTGTACAGCGCAAGCCGGCCCTGCTCATAAGCAAGGCGTCCCATCCAGTCCGACTCGATTTCCCCTTCGTTCAGCACCGGCACGGAAAGGCCGGTCAACAGCTTGCCGATGCCCCGTGTGCGCCGCCGATCAAGCCGGCAGTCGGCGAGGTGAAAGCGCAAATCCTCAGTCGTGGGGTGCGTCCAGCCAAGCGCCTCGTGCGCCACGGCCAACGCGGCCGTGAGAGAGCCATCCGCCTGAGCGGTCTGTCCGGCGTACTGCCGGGCGACTCCGGCATTCTCCCTGGCCGAAATGGTCCGAAGCGCCCGCGGCCCAACGACGCCCGCGAACATTGCGGCGACTTTATCGTAGGTATCGGCCGCATCGCCGTACAGGCGGCTTTGAAATTGCAGATCGGCCAGCACCTGGTACGTCGCAATGGTCCGAATGTTCGTGGGTCCGAGCGATTTCGAGAGGCACCCGCTCGCCTGCTTCGCCATGACGATGCCGTCGCTCTCCTGGTTACGATAGCCGAGGATGCTGGCCAGCAGCGCGGCCGTGTAACAGGTCCGCGGAGAGCTCATTCCCAGTCGAGCGCGTTCGCGGGTGAGCAGATCGGAGGCCTGCCGTTGCGCTGCGGCGAACTTCCCCGCCATGCGCAGGGCGTCGGCATAGGAAAACTCAATCTCATTGCGTACATGCAGGGGCAACTGCGAAGCGCGCTGCGCCAAGGTCCAGGCGCGCTGGTAGTCCTCGAGCGCCTGGGGCAGTGCGAGCTGATAGGATTCGACCGACGCCCGTGCCCACCAGTACTGCGCTTCCACAGATGGGTCCTCAAGATGCGCCGTCTTGATGACCGCGTCGGCGGCCTCGAGCTGGGCGCTGGCGTCCTTGAGCTTCGAGGACTTGGCCAGTGTCAGAGCGAGCCTGATGCGCACCTCGGCAATGCGCGCCTTATCGGCAGGGCGCGCTTGTTCGAATGCCGCCAACGCCTTCTGTCCTTCGGCGATCGACGCGGGGAAGTCACTGAGACCGGCAAACGCCTTCTGCATGGCGGCGTGCAGCCCTGCGCGTACTTCCGGTCCGGCATTCCCGAAGACCTTGTCGATCTTCGACGCGGCTGCGCGCGTTGCCTCGACGACCGTGACGTTCGTGCGGCCCGTCAAGGTAGGATTGGCGACGGCTATGAAATCATTGGTCAGGAAGGAGTTGAGGGCTATTTCAATCGCATACTGCCTGGATTGCGCGCGCTGTGCCTCCCGCACTTGTCCGTAAAGCAACAGTGCGCCGACCAATCCCAGGCACAGTGCGGCCATCGTGGCGATGAGCCATGGCCGTCGCACGCGTGCCCGGCGTAGCGCTTCCTGGTCCGCTCTTGCCTGCCGTTCCAAGGCGCCCTGGCGCGAGCGCTCTACCCGCCGTTCCTCGAGGTGGCGCAGGCGATGGGCAAGGTCCGCGGCGCTTCCCAAGCGCACCGCCGGATCGCCGTCCGTTGCGGCGGCGATATCCTCACGCAGGATCTCGTCCGGAACGTCACGCTCCCATCCGGGTACCAGCGGTTTACGCAGGTCCCCGACCACGAGCTGATACAGCAGAATCCCCAAGGCGTACACGTCGCTCTTGACCGTGGCCGTACCACCGGAGATTCGCTCTGGAGCGAGATACAGGGGGGTGGCCGATCCTGCATCGGTCAGCACCCCCTGAGTCAAGGTCATCCCGAGCTGCGTGATGCCGAGCGCCGCTAGGCGATCCGGCTCGAGCAGCCGCGCGCTTCCGAAATCCGTGATCCGAACGCGAACCCCGTTGGGCCCTTGCGAGATGAGCAGGTTCGCGGGTTTCAGGTCCTTGTGAAGCACCCCGACGCCGTGTGCCGCGGCGACGGCCTCGGCCGCCTGACTGCACAGCGCCAGGCGCTCTCCGAGTGAGGCATCCCCCAAATGCTCGGCCGCCCACCCGGCGAGACTCTCCCCCCCGTACTCGCATTCGAGGAAGAACGGTGGCTCACCGAAATTCCAATCGAGAATGCGCACGAAATCCTCGCGATCCCCGAGATTGTCGCGCAGCACACGACTCAGAGTGGCCTCCCGCTTCAGCGCAGCCAGTCCGTCGCCATCGGCGCTGAACTTGTACACGCGCCGCTCCTGAGTCTTGGCGTGCCGAGCGAGCCACACCTCATGGCGCGGCGAGAATCCCAGACGGCGCTCCAGCACGAAGTTCTCCCGCCGCGGGACCGGCAGCCCCGCTTCGAGCGCCAGCTCGCTGGAAAAGTGCCGGCCCACCGCCACCCTCTCGACGGGGCCGACCAGGCGGAAGCCAACCCGCGGTTGCGTGCGTATCAGACCGGCATTGTGCTCTCCGAGAGCACCGCGGAGCTTCGTGAGCGCCGTATCGATGACGTTGTCCACGGTGATGCGGCCGTTCCAGACGGTCTCCTGCAGCTCCTCACGCGTGACCACTTCGCCCGCGTGGCGCAACAGGGCAGCGAGAACCTCCAGGGGCCGACGCTGAATCTCGACGACCTGCCCGTCCACGCGCAGCTCGACACACACTTCGTCGAATTCGGCGGTCCCAAAGCGATACCGGTATTGAGCGGAGCGCTCCGCATGCGACTCAGATGCCATTTTGACCTCCCTCCACCTCTCGTAAGCCTTTGTTTTTGAGTCGCTTCCGACGGGTTAGAAATTGGTGAGTGCCCGGCAAGGACGTCTCGGGTCTGCGCGGGTCAGAGTTCGTTCATTGTTGGCGGGCAGCCTCCCGAGCCCACGCGGGATCGCGTGAGCAATCGAAAACCATGAGATTTTCACCTCCCACCGCGAGCCACACAAGATGAACGAGAGATCCGGATCTCAGCCGGCTGGAGCGTACTGCGCGAGTCCACCTTCTCAGGCATCGCATGGGCCACGGAAAGACCCACTCCAGGAACGCCCCCCGCCGGGCGCGCCGTGTGCAGGGTACTGGCCCCCCCCTCCGGCTTGCCGGCGCAGACCCTGGACACATTCCAGCGAAGCAGAAGAGTGCCATCAGGGCACGGAATCGCCGGTCCCCTGGACTGCTTCCGGTGCATTTTCGCGCAGGCGCTGCCCGACCGCCGCCCCGCTACGCACGGTAACGGAATAGCCACGCCCCCCCCGAGTCGAAAGCGACGCGCAGCCTCCGGAGATGTGCAATGCGAATCGTTCTTACCACGGCCTTTGCCGCCAGCATGCTGACCCTGTCGGCCTGCAGTACCCATGCGTCGAGCACGGCAGCATTTTGCGCTGCCGTTAACAAAGGGAGCGTTGAATTCGCCGGACTCCAGGATGACCCGTCCAACGGGCAATTGGTCGGAAAGGCCGCGCGCGCCATGCAGCACCTCGCTGACATCGCGCCATCCGACATCAAGTCAGCCATGCAGGCCGAGGCTTCCGGCTATAGAAACTGGGCGAAAACCGGCAACAACGCCGCGTTGACGCAGAATGCATTCACCGTTGCCGACGACCAGCTCGGCACGTGGCTGCACTTGAACTGCAAGCATCACTGATCGAGACGGATCGAGGCGATGACACGATGCGGGAAAGCGCCGCTCACAACGGCCGGGACGGCGCAAAGACGAGTCCGGTGGTCGAGCCGTTCGTCTCGCGCCGCACTACGGACGCTCGCGGCAACCGTACCCTGCGGGGTGTTCGCCGCGCCTCGCGGGCGCGGTACCGCAGAGCCGATTTCCGCAGGAATCCCGTTCTACGGCCACATCGCAATCCCGGCCTCGGCGTCCTTGCCGGCCGGCGGATTATCGCGCCCTAACTCTCGCTCGGAAAATGCTCGAGCATCTCGAGGCAACCCGGGTGGCACGGTCCTTCAGTCAGGAGAGCCAGCCATGGCCATGAAAAGTATCGAAGGTTACGGTCAATTCAGAAAGATGGACAAGCGCAGTGTGCTCGGCAGCCTGAAGGCGACCGGGTCGAGTGATCCCGACGTCTTGCTCCTGCAGAAGCAGAAACTGCTCGCTCCCAACAAAAGCTCCCGGTTCGCGGGGTTTTGCCTGGCGGTATTGGGGGCGTTGCTCTCACTCACCATTATCGGCGCCATCCTCGGCATTCCGCTTCTCCTCCTCGGAGGGTGGTTCTGGTGGGTCGGAACACGGAACATCTCGGTGGTCGAAGCGGCATATGACGAGTATCTAGGATCCACGCCACATTGAAAGTTATGTCGCGCCAGTCGAGCCCCTATCGACAAGCAGCACGTCGAGTAGTGGCGCTGACAGTGAACTGGCGCCAGACGGATTGCATGATCCAATCTAGGGGACAACCAGTGCACACCACAAAGCGGTATTTGCGATGGCTACCGGCTTTCCTGATCGCGCTGCTGTTGGCGCCGTCACCCTCGCGGGCCAACGGGATCTTGAGCCACATGCTCAACAAGACGGTCGGCACCGTCATCAGCAACGTGAAGAATCAGGTGACCTCGATCTCCGGGCCGGCGACGCAAGCGCCAGGGCAGCCCTTGCACACCAATTCCGTCGCAGGGACTTCTGGCGACGCGGCACAGAGCCCGAATGCCGTTGCTTTGGTGCGGAATTTCAAGCCGGTCATTCCTTCGTACTCCGGAGCGTCGGAGGACCTTCTTGGTATCCGGCTGGGCATGCCAATGGCGCAGGCCGAGAAGATCGCCAGCAAGACTTATCCGGGCAATCCCGTGCTGCAAAGGGCCAAGTACCGCATCGCCTACAAGGAGGTGACCGTCGAGTCTCAAACCTACGTCCAGTACGTCGAATATACCAAGGCGACCGCGGACACGACCGATCAGCTTCTGCTGGGCTTCAACAGTCCCGTGGGCGACAGCCGGGTAGTGTCCATGGAGCGGCTGATCAATTTCGCCCCTCACGCCGCCGATGAACCGCTCGTGAGCAGCATTCAGGCCAGCCTGTTCAAGAAATACGGCAACCCATCAGGGAGGAACACCTTCCTCGGGACCCAATTCTGGTGGGCGTACAACCAGAAGGATCGATTGCCCTGCGTGAGCGGCGACTGTTTCGCCGACTACAACGCGACCTACGGCGCCGGTGCCCCGACTTTCGGGGGTCGCATGACGGCATTGCATATCGACGGTGGCGACTTCAATCTGTCGCCCGACGGCAATTCGATCGGCCACGTCTCGGCCAGCGCCGATTTCAACCTCGCGTTGACCCAGCGATGCGGTGCCGTCATCAGCCATTCAAACAGGCTGGTGGCCGATGATGTTGTCAGGATCTGGGCGACGATTTCCCAGAATGGCGCCGACTCGAGCAAGGCGGCACAGATGGAGCTCGCTGTCTATTACAGCAAACCCTGTGTCGATGACGCCATTGACGCGAGATCGCAGATGCAAGCGGCCGCCATCAAACAGTACCATGCCATATCTAAGACACCGGCTGCGCCTGCCTTCTGAACTGAACCGCGCCGGTCGTTCGTTCCGTCGTCGTGACGCGCGAGAACTCGTGCGTGCGCGCATGTCGGCGGGTACGGGGGTCGAATTCGGCGGTCCCGAACCGATATCGCTAGCGCGAGATCGCTTGTCGGAAATCGATGCAGCGTCCCCATTCCCCTTCGTCAGCGAGACACTCCCACCCACGCCACGCGAAGCGGCGCGTGCCGTCAGGGCGACGCGACCACCCGTCGTCGACCCATCAGCCATGATGAAGATTGCCGGTGCGGGGTTGGGATGGGCAGGGTCCGGCTGAGGCAGCCCGGAATCCGGGCGCGTCACGGTGGCCGGGCGGCAGTGCTTCTGGCAGTGATAGCCTCCGGAGGGATGTGCGCGGCCCCCGCTGAGGCGGGCGCCCGGCACTCGGTTTCCCATCGGATCTCGTTCTACGGAGACATCGGCAACGTCGTCAATGGCGCGTACCGCAAGAACCCACTCCTCGTCCGTCCTTCAACGCTCCTATTGACCGAGGATGGTTCAGTGGCGCTGATTCATTTGCGATGGAGCGGGTGGGGCACGAGTGTCGCCCGGGCCACCGGAGTTTGGAGTTCGAGCAACTGCACGCCCAGCTGTGCGACCGGGAAGCTGACGCAAAGACCGGCGCGACTGACTCTTTCCCGCCCAGGACTCGTGTGTGGTCACCGGGTGTACCGCTGCTTCCAGATTTCCCCACCGCACCCGCGGCGGGACATCGCAGATCGCGCATGCATCCGTCGGCGGGGAACGCTTTACGTGTATACGGCGGCTCCTGCTCGATGAGGAGGAGCCAATCACCGCTCTACGGTCCCGTCGGTGACACTAAATGGACAGCATGGCCACTCCCGGTCATCAGAGCGGCACGCCATATACCCGCTACAATCCTGCGGATTCACGCGCCTGACCGCGCGTGGACTCCGGCAGTGCATCATGGACGGGAGTAGAATCGTCCAGAGATCTCAACTATTACACGAGGAGCCCTGCGTAATTCTTTGATCTCAAAATGTAAATTTTGGAGCGGGAAACGAGGCTCGAACTCGCGACCTCAACCTTGGCAAGGTTGCGCTCTACCAACTGAGCTATTCCCGCGTCCCGAGTGAGGGACGGCATTGTAAGTGCAGGCCCTGCGAAGTCAAGGCAATCCGCGCTGCCGGCGGGTGGCAATTCACGGCGTCCCAGGAGCTTGCGCCCTCAGCGCCGCAGCTCAGGCCACGCCGCCCTCAGATACGTGACCATGGAGACCAGGGTCGCCGCCGCTGCGAGCTCCGTCAGCACCACGCCCACGTCATAGATGGGCAGCCCGAGGATGGGCAGCCGATACAGCATCATCGAGAGCCCGACGACCTGCAGAATGGTCTTGATCTTGCCGAGCTGCGACACCGCGACCTTGCGCCGCTGGCCGATCTCGGCCATCCATTCCCGCAGCGCGGAGATCGCGATCTCGCGTCCGATGATGACGACCGCGGTGAGCACGATCAGCGCCCGGGTGTCCTTGCTCACGAGGAGGACGAGCGCCGCGGCCACGATCAGCTTGTCGGCCACCGGATCGAGAAAGGCGCCGAGGCGCGAGGTCTGCCCGAGCCGGCGCGCGAAGTACCCGTCCAGCGAGTCCGTGACGCCCGCGGCCGCGAAGAGGCATCCCGCGGCCGGGTCGGACCAGTGGTATGGCATGAAAAAGAGCAGGACGATGAGCGGGATGGCGGCGATTCGCAGCCACGTCAGCGTGTTCGGCAGATTCCAGGGCATGGCGCCATCAAGAGCCGGGGTGGAGGTGATCATAAAGGGTGCGCGCCAGGGCCGCTCCGATTCCGGAGACCGCGGTAAGGTCCGCCACGCCCGCCCGCATGACGCCCTGCAGGCCCCCGAAATGGGTGAGTAGCGCCCGGCGCTTGGCAGGCCCCAGGCCGGGCACCGCTTCCAGCACCGACTCATTGTAGCGGCGCGCGCGCCTGCGGCGGTGGCCGGTGATCGCAAAGCGGTGCGCTTCGTCGCGAATGCGCTGGACGAGCCGCGATGCCGGGGAATGCGCCTCGGGCACCCGCGGCGCGGCCGCGCCGTACACGAAGAGCCGCTCCTGGCCGGGGCGGCGATCCGGGCCCTTGGCGACGCCGACCAGCGTGACATCGCCGAAGCCGAGCTCCGCCAGCACCTCGTGCACCGCGGCGATCTGCCCGAGGCCGCCGTCGATGAGCAGCAGGTCGGGCGCCGGGATCTCCCCGCCGCGGACGCGGGTGTAGCGCCGCTCGAGCGCCTGGCGCAGCGCCCCGTAGTCATCGCCAGGTGTCACGCCGGTGATGTTGAATCGCCGGTACTCCTTCTTGAGCGGTCCCTCGGGCCCGAAGACCACGCAGGAGGCCACCGTGCCCTCCCCGCCCGTATGGCTGATGTCGAAGCACTCGATCCGCTGCGGCGCCTCGGGGAGCTCGAGCTCCGCCGCGAGCGCGGCGAGCATCTCATCGAGACCCCGCCGCTGCGCAAGGCGCATGCGCAGCGCCTGAAGCGCGTTCTCGCGTGTCAGCTCCGCCCAGCGGGCACCCAGGCCCCGTGAGGGACAGCGCACGTGAACGGCGTGAGATGCCCGTGCGGTCAGGGCCTGGCTGAGCGAGTCCGTGTCCTCGAGGCGCTGACCGACCAGCACTTCCGGCGGCGGCTCCTGCGCCGCGTAGTACTGCATGACGAAGGACGAGAGCGCCTCCTCCGGCTCCGCGAGCGCCGCGCGCGGGAAATAGCTCGTCGTACCGAGGTTACGGCCGCCGCGCACCAGCATCGCGCTGATCGCGTACTCCCCTGGCTCCCCGACGATGGAGAACACGTCGACGTCGCGCTCCCCCTCCGCCGTCACGATTTGCTGCGCCTGGATATGCTTCAGCGCCGCCAGCTGGTCGCGGATCTGCGCTGCACGCTCGAACTCCAGGCGCCCCGCCGCAGCCTCCATGCGCGCCTGCAGCGTGGCGTTCACCTCGTCGCTGCGGCCCTCCAGCACCTTGACCGCGGACTCGATGTCCTGCGCGTACGCCTCGCGAGTGATGAGCCCCACGCAGGGTGCGGAGCAGCGGCCGATCTGATGCTGCAGGCACGGGCGGCTGCGATTGGCGAAAAAGGTGTCGCGGCAGTTGCGGATGCGAAAGAGCTTCTGCAGCTGGTTGAGCGTATCGCGCACGGCCCACGCGCTCGGGAAGGGCCCGAAGTACCGCCCCGGGGCGCTGCGCGGACCGCGGTAGAACGAGAGGCGCGGAAAGTCGTGATCGACGCACAGCTGCACGTACGGAAAGCTCTTGTCGTCCCGCAGCACGACGTTGAAGCGCGGCTTGTGCGCCTTGATGAGGTTGTACTCGAGCAGCAGCGCCTCGGTCTCGGAGTTGGTGACCGTGACCTCGATGTCCGCGATCTGCTGCACGAGGGCCTGCACCTTCGGGTTGACGTTGCTCGCGGCAAAGTAGGTGCTCACGCGGTCCTTGAGGCTTCTCGCCTTGCCCACGTAGAGGAGCTCGTGAGCGGCGTCGAACATGCGGTAGACGCCGGGGCGCCGCGGCAGTGCCGCGGTGAACGCCTTGTGATCGAATTCGCTCGAGCTCATCGGTTGCCCATCGACAGAAGCGGTCCTCGGATCCCCCGGGCACCGGGTCCTGCCCCGACGCCGCAGGGACTGCGCAGCGCAAGGCCCGGATCCGGCGCTATAGACCCGCCAGCTCGCGGGCGCGCGCCACGACCGTCCTGAACATCTGCTCGGTCAGGACCCCGGTCGAGGTGTTGTAGCGGCTGCAATGATACGAGTCGATGAGGTAGCGCGTCTCCTCGAGCCGGTGCTCGCGCCCGTGGCCGAAGGGAAATTGGCTGCGCTTGAGCCCGCTCGCCATGAGGAAGGCATCGTGGCCCACCCGGCCGAGGGCCAGTACCACCCGGACCCTCTTCAGCGACGCGAGCTCGGCCTCGAGGAACCCGTTGCAGTCGCGGATCTCGTCGGGCAGGGGCTTGTTGCCGGGGGGCACGCATTTCACGGCATTGATGATGCGGGCCTGTCGGAGCTTCAACCCGTCGTCGGCGGCGAGCGACTCCGGGCGCGTGGCGAGTCCCGCCTCGTGCAGCGTGCGGTACAGCAGCTCCCCGGCATAGTCTCCGGTGAACGGCCGCCCGGTCCGGTTGGCCCCGTGCAGGCCCGGAGCGAGCCCCACCAGCACGATGCGCGGATCCGCGGCGCCGAAGGAAGGCACCGGCCGGGCCCAGTAGTCCGGGTAGCTCGCATGGATCTCGGCCAGGAACTGCGCGAGCCGCGGGCAACGCGTGCATCCCGGATCGTATGCCTCGCTCCTCACGACCGGCAGCACCGGCCGCCGGCCGCCGTTCGTCCGCGCCTGCTTGATGTCAGTCGTCCATGTGGCGGATGACGGCGGTGGCGAACCCGGAGCAGCTCATGAGCGTCGCCCCCGGGATCAGGCGCTGCAGGTCCTCCTCGACGCTCCTTCGGGCCGCGAGCTCGCGCTTGGGCGCCTTGATCGCCTCGCGCAACCGGGCGAGGTCGTAGGTGAGCTCCTTGTTGGCGATGGTGTTGGCAACGCCCTTGATGATGAGGTCGGCGGCCTCCTTCCAGCCGATATAGCGCAGCATCATCTCCGCCGAGAGGATGAGCGAGCCGGGGTTCACGCGGTCCTTGCCGGCGAATCCCGGCGCGGTGCCGTGCGTCGCCTCGAACACGGCGAGGCCGTCGCCGATGTTGGCTCCCGGCGCGATGCCGATGCCGCCCACCTGCGCGGCGAGCGCATCGGAGACGTAATCGCCGTTCAGGTTGAGAGTGGCGATGACATCATATTCCTCCGGCCGCAGCAGCACCTGCTGCAGGAAGTTGTCCGCAATGACGTCCTTCACGATGATGTCGGTCCCGGTGAGCGGGTTGGGGAACTTCAGCCACGGACCGCCGTCGATCTCGCGCGCGCCGAACTCCTCCCTGGCGAGCTGGTAGCCCCAGTTGCGAAAGGCCCCCTCCGTGTACTTCATGATGTTGCCCTTGTGCACGAGGGTCACCGACACGCGATCGTTCTCGATGGCGTACTGGATGGCCTTGCGGATCAGGCGCTGGCTGCCCTCCTTCGAGACCGGCTTGATGCCGATGGCGGAGCTCGCGGGGAAACGGATGCCGGTGACCCCGAACTCCTTCTGCAGATAGGCGATCAGCCGGTGCACCTCGGCGGAGCCCGCCGGCCATTCGATTCCGGCGTAAATGTCCTCGGTGTTCTCGCGGAAGATCACCATGTCGGTGAGGCTGGCATCCTGCATCGGGCTCACGACGCCGGGAAAGTAACGGATCGGACGCACGCAGGCGTACAGATCGAGGCTCTGGCGCATCGCCACGTTGAGCGAGCGGATGCCGCCGCCCACCGGCGTGGCGAGAGGCCCCTTGATGGAGACCACGAAATCGCGCAGCGCGTGCAGCGTCTCCTCCGGAAACCACTGGCCGTAGCGGCGATTGGCCTTCTCGCCGGAATAGACCTCCATCCAGCTGATGTGGCGCCTGCGCCCGTAGGCCTTCTCGACGGCGGCGTTCACCACCCGCAGCATCGCAGGGGTGACGTCGATGCCGATCCCGTCCCCTTCGATGTAGGGGATGATCGGATTGTCGGGGATGCTCAGACTGTTATCGGGATTGACGGTGATCTTGCGTCCCTCGGGAGGGACGACGATGTGCTCGTATTGCATACCGCAATTCTAGCGGCATTGCGCGGCGCAATGGCAGCGATGCTAGGCAGGAAGGCCCAGGGTGAGGCGCGGCACCGATCCGGGCAGGATGCGGATCCCGCGCTTCAGACCACGGGCGTTGCCTCGCGACGCCGTTGCTGGCTGCGCTCGGCGATCAGCATGGCGAGCTCGAGCGCCTGCTCGTGATTCAGGCGCGGATCGACCGTCGAGCGGTACGCCCTGGCCAGGTCCGAATCCGTGAGGCCCCGCGCCCCGCCGGTGCACTCCGTGACGTCCTCCCCCGTCAGCTCGATGTGCACGCCGCCCAGGTGCGAGCCCATCTCCGCGTGAATGCGAAACGCGATGTCGAGCTCCTTCAGGATGTTCTCGAAGCGGCGGGTCTTCAGGCCCCCGCTGCTCGTCTCCGTATTGCCGTGCATGGGATCGCAGATCCAGAGCACGGTCTGCCCGGTCTCGCGCACGGCCGCGATGGCCTTCGGAAGCGCGGTGGCGATGTCCTTCGCGCCGAAGCGATGGATCAGCGTGAGCCGTCCGGGCTGGTTCTGCGGGTTGAGGGTCGTGACCAGCCCCTGCAGCCACGCGGCATCCATCGCCGTGCCGACCTTGACGCCGATGGGGTTGGAAATGCCGCGGAAGTACTCCACGTGCGCGCCATCGAGCTTCGCGGTGCGCATGCCGATCCACGGCATGTGCGTCGAGAGGTTGTACCAGCGGTTCTGCCGCGGGATGAAGCGCGTCTGCGACTGCTCGTAGAGCAGATGCAGACCCTCGTGGCTCGAATAGAAATCGACCAGCGTCGCCTCGTGCACCGCCGTGCCGCTCATGCCTTCGAAGAAATCGAGCGCGTCGCCGATCGACTGGATGATGCGCTGATAGGCGTCCTTCAACTGCGCGTGCTTGACGAATCCCAGGTCCCAGTACTCGGGATGATGCAGGTCGGCGAAGCCGCCATCGACCAGGGCGCGAACGAAGTTCAGCGTGAGGGCGGCCCGCTCGTATCCCCGCAGCAGCAGCTCCGGGTCCGCGGCGCGCGCTGCGGCCGTGAATTCCGGGCGGTTGACGAGATCGCCGCGAAAGCTCGGCAGGGTCACGCCATCGCGGGTCTCCGTGTCCACTGAGCGCGGCTTGGCGTACTGGCCGGCCATGCGGCCCACGCGGATGATGGGCTTTTTCAGGCCGTGAAGCAGCACCAGGCTCATCTGCAGGAGGATCTTCAGCTTCTTGACGATCGCGTCCGACTCGCAATCGGCGAAGGTCTCCGCGCAATCGCCTCCCTGCAGCAGGAAAGCCTGTCCGCGCTGGGCCGCGGCCAGCCGCTCGCGCAGCGCATCGACCTCCCAGGACACGACGATGGGCGGCAGCCGCGACAGCTCCGCCACCACCCGCTGCAGGGCGACCGGATCTTCGTACACGGGCTGCTGCTGGGCAGGCTTGGCCTGCCAGCTCGCGCTGTGCCAGGAGGTCGTCTCGGGGGACCGCATAAGGGCCCGAATCCTACCATGCGGGGGGGCGCGGCAGCCCCCCCAGGGGGTAAATGCGGCTGGCGCGGACGGCGGCTTGAGGTGAGAATGCGCGGCCTTTGATTGATTGGCTGAAACTGGCCTGCGGCCGTTTCAGCGATACCCTACAAGGTTGCCGCGGGCCAGGGAGCGGCCCTGGCCCGCTGTGCGGTGGATGGGGAGCGGGCCCTGGCCCGCTGTGTGGTGCTATGGGGAAGCCGCCCTGGCCCGCTGTGCGGCGCCATGGGGAAGCGGCCCCAGGCCCGCTGTGCGGCGTACCGGAACGGCCCTGACCCGCCACGAGGCAACATTTTTTTTGAGGAGCGGCTGAATGCATCGTGTACTGATTCTCGGCGCCGGCAAGATCGGCGCTCTCATCTCCGGGCTCCTGGCAAGCTCGGGCGGCTATCAGGTTCAACTCGCGGACGTCGACGGCTCGGTGGCCGACGCCGTGGTGCGCGCGCACGCAGCTCCCGGCCTCAGCGCCCATGCGCTCGATGCAAAGCAGCGCAGCGCGCTCGATCGTCACCTGGCCGAGCATCCCGTCGATGCGGTGATCTCGAGCCTGCCCTTCTACTGCAATGTCACGGTCGCCGAGGCTGCTCGCAAAGCCGGCGTTCATTACTTCGACCTCACCGAGGATGTCGAGGTGACGCGCTCCGTGCGCGCCATCGCCACCGGCGCATCCCAGGCGTTCGTGCCGCAGTGCGGTCTCGCGCCCGGCTTCATCAGCATCGCGGCGGCAGAGCTCATCAAGCACTTCGATGAGCTGCGCGCGGTGAAGCTGCGGGTCGGCGCCCTGCCGCAGCATCCGAACAATGTCCTCAAGTACTCGCTCACCTGGTCGACCGAAGGACTCATCAACGAGTACGGCAATCCCTGCCAGGCGATCGTGGACGGTCGCACCGTGGAAGTCGCGCCGCTCGAGGGCATGGAGGAGATCGAGATCGACGGGACGCTGTACGAGGCGTTCAACACCTCGGGCGGCCTTGGCTCGCTCGCGGAGACGCACGGCGCGCGCTGCGAATCGATGAACTACAAGACGATCCGCTACCCGGGCCATTGCGAGCAGATGCGCCTGCTCATGAATGATCTCAAGCTCAATCACGATCGGGATACGTTGAAGCGCATCCTCGAGAACGCCGTACCCCAGACGCTTCAGGACGTCATCATCGTGTACGCCGCGGTCACCGGCACCCAGGACGGCCAGCTGCGCGAAGAGAACTACGTCAACAAGATCTACCCGCAGCTCATCGCCGGGCGCCTCTGGTCCGCCATCCAGGTGACCACCGCGGCCGGAATCACCTCGGTGGTGGACCTCGTGCTGGAGAACCCCGATCGCCACCGCGGATTCATCGCTCAGGAGGAGTTTCGCCTGACCGACATCCTGGCCAACCGCTTCGGCCGCTACTATGCGCCGGGCGGCAGCAAGGACGTCTCGGGCGAGGTGATCGTGTCCGGCAGGACCGGCCACCAGCGAACCCACCTGAAGAAGGTCGCCGCACGATGAGCGGCGCCGAATCCGACATCAACGCCCTGCTCGCGAGGCTCGAGCTCGCCCCGCTCAATCCCGGCGCCTGGTCCGGCTCGCACGGCTGGACGAGCGGCAGCGAGGCCGCTCTCCTCAGCGTGCGCAATCCCGCGACCGGCACCCTGATCGCGCAGGTGCGGCCGGCCGGCCCGCAGGAGTACGAGTCCGTCATCGCTTCGGCGGTGCAGACCGCGGCCGCCTGGCGCTCCGTGCCCGCCCCGAAGCGCGGTGAGGTCGTGCGGCTCATCGGCGAGGCGCTGCGCAGCGCCAAGACCGATCTCGGCACGCTGGTCTCGCTCGAGAACGGCAAGATCCTCGCCGAGGGGCTGGGAGAAGTGCAGGAGATGATCGACATCGCCGACTTCGCCGTCGGCCAGTCGCGCATGCTCTACGGCCTCTCCATGCACTCGGAGCGCCCGGGACACCGGATGTATGAGCAGTGGCATCCGCTCGGAGTGGTGGGCATCCTCTCCGCATTCAACTTCCCGGTCGCGGTCTGGTCCTGGAACGCCTTTCTCGCAGCGATCTGCGGCAACGTCTCGGTGTGGAAGCCTTCGCCCAAGACCCCGCTCACCGCGATCGCCGTGCAGCAACTCTGCAATCGCGTGCTGCTCGAGCGCGGGCTGCCGCCGATCTTTCAGCTGTTCATCGATGGCGGGACAGAGCTTGCGACCCGATTCGTCGACGACCGTCGGGTCGCGCTCGTCTCGTTCACGGGCTCGACGCCTGTCGGACGCAAGGTCGGCGAGCGCGTCGCCGCTCGCCTCGGCAAGAGCCTCCTCGAGCTGGGGGGCAACAACGCCATCATCGTGGATGAGACCGCGAACCTGGACCTCGCGGTTCCGGCGATCGTCTTCGGGGCGGTCGGCACCGCCGGTCAGCGCTGCACCAGCACGCGCCGCGTGTTCGTGCACAAATCCCTGGAGGCGGAGCTCGAGCGGCGCCTGACGAATGCCTACCGCCAGATCCGCATCGGCAATCCCCTCGACCCGGCGACGCTGATGGGACCCCTCATCGATGCGCAGGCGGTCGAGCGGTTCGAGTCCGCCGTCGCCGCCGCGCGCAGCGCCGGGGGCGAGGTGCTCCATGGCGGGCGCCGCCTGCCCGGCCCGGGCCACTTCGTCGAGCCGACGCTGATCCGCGCCCGCAACGACTGGCCCGTCGTTCAGTCCGAGACCTTCGGTCCCATCCTCTACCTGATCCCGGTCGACTCCCTCGAGGACGGCATCGCCCAGCAGAACGCCACGGCGTACGGGCTCTCCTCCTCCCTCTTCACCGACCGCCTGCAGCACGCCGAGCGCTTCCTCTGCAGCTCCGGCAGCGACTGCGGCATCGCCAACATCAACATCGGCACCTCGGGCGCCGAGATCGGCGGCGCCTTCGGCGGCGAGAAGGATACCGGCGGTGGCCGCGAATCCGGATCGGACGCCTGGAAGGCCTACATGCGACGGCAGACCAACACGATCAACTGGTCGCGCGAACTGCCCCTGGCCCAGGGGATCAAGTTCGAGCTCTAGCCGGGACTAGCCGAGCTTCTTGCCCGGCAGCCGCAGTGCGAACCTCGCCCCTCCGAGGGGCGAGGCGTCCACTGTGAGCCTGCCGCCGTAGAGATCGACCGTGTCGTGGACCATGGCGAGCCCGAGCCCGTGTCCCGGCACCTTCTCGTCGGTCCGCACGCCCCGCTGCAGCACCTTCGCCCGGTTCTCCTCGGCGATTCCGGGCCCATCGTCCTCCACCGTGAGCGCCAGGTTCTCCCGTCCCCCGGACGCCCCGTCCTCCATCACGACCGCGACCCGCACCTTCTCCCGGCACCACTTGCAGGCGTTGTCCATGAGGTTCCCCAGCAGCTCCGTGAGGTCGCCGCGATCCCCGATGAAGTGGCTCCCATCCTGGATCGCGAGCTCGATCGAGAGATCCTTGCGCGAGTAGACCTTCAGCAGCGCCGCCCGCAGATCCGCCGCGATCGGCGCCACCGGCACCGGCGCCTGGCCGAGGAGCGCGCCGCCCGAGGCGGCCGCTCGCTTCAGCTGGTGCTCGATGATGTCGGTCATGCGATCGATCTCAGTCCCGATCGTGCCCGCCGCCGTCTCCGGCCCCGAATCATGGGTCAGCGCCGAGCGCATCACGGCAAGCGGCGTCTTCAGTCCGTGCGCGAGATTGCCCAGGGTGTCGCGATAACGGGCGACACGCTTGCGCTCCCCGACGAGGAGCGCATTCAGATGGCGCGCCACGCCGCTCAACTCCCGCGGATAGCCCGATCCCAACATCTCGCTGCGCCCTTCCTCCACCTCGTGGATCTCGCGCTCGAGCCGGCGCAGCGGCGCGAGCACCCGGCGCAGGAGCGCGGCGAGGGAGAGCAGCAGCAGCAGCATGAGCCCCGAGAACCACCCGAGCATGCGGCTGCGAAAGAGCCACAACTGCTCCTCGTAGGGTGTCAGGCTCACGGCCACACTGAAGGTGAGCGCGTGGCTGTGCCTGGGACCGTCCTCGAAGGAAATGCCCCGGCTCTCGATCGCCACCCGCGTGTGCCCGACGATCTGATACGAGAACTGCCGCTGCCCCTGGGGCAGCATCGGACCGAACTCGATCGGCATGCCGGCCGCGGACGGCGAGCGCCAGACGTGATTGTTGGATCGGATCTCGGCGTAGAGTCCGGAGTCCGGCGTGCCGAGCCGCGCGTCGAGCCCGTCGAGGGGCGCCCCGTAGCCGCCCCCGGGCTCAGGCTCCGCCGCCGCGATGAGCGTGACGATCTGGGCGTCGAGCAGCTGGTGCAGCGAGCGCTCCGACAGGGTCCGGAAGCCCATGTCGAGCACGACCATCATCACGCCGAAGAAGAGCGCCAGCGGTACGGCGACCGAGACGAGCAGCCGTCGGCTTAAGGAATGCACTTGCGCCGTGGGGGCTCGAGCGCCGGCCCGTGCCTCAGGAGGCCGGATCGCGCGCGAGCGCGAAGCGATAGCCGCGGCCCCGCAGCGTCTCGATGGGCTTCAGGCGATCCTCGGGATCGAGCTTGCGGCGCAGCCGCCCGACCAGCACCTCGATGACGTTGCTGTCGCGCTCGAAGTCCTGGTCGTAGAGGCGCTCTGTCAGCTCGCCCTTGGAGATCACATCGCCCGCCCGCAGCATCAGATGCTCGAGGATGCGGTACTCGAAGGTCGTGAGATCGACCGCCCGCCCCTCGACGCTCACCGCCTGGGCGCGCGTGTCCAGCGTCACCGCGCCGCACTTGAGCTGCGGGCTCGCCCAGCCACCCGCGCGGCGCAGCAGAGCGTGCAGCCGCGCCAGCACCTCCTCGAAGTGAAACGGCTTGGCGACGTAGTCATCGGCCCCGGCCTGCAGGCCCTCGACCTTGTCCTGCCAGTTGTCGCGTGCGGTGAGGATCAGGATGGGAAAGGCCTTGCCCGCCGCGCGCAGGCGCCGGATGACCTCGAGCCCGGTGAGCTTGGGCAGGCCCAGGTCGATGATGGCGATGTCGAGCGGATACTCGCGCCCTGCGAACAGGCCTTCCTCACCGTCCTGAGCCACATCCACGGCGAATCCCGCCTCCGTGAGATGCGTCCTCAGCGTCTCACGCAGCGCGGCTTCGTCTTCGACCACAAGCACTCGCATTGAAGGCCCCCGCAAAAGTCGAGCGGGCGTCAGAGGATGGTGCCAGTCGCCGCGTCCACCCGGACGGCGAATACCCGCCCGGCCCCATCCAGCATCCGCAGGACGTAGATGGTACGGCCTCCCTGCGTCTGCGTCTCGACCCGCACGACCCGGGCTCTGAAGCGGTCCTGGGCCAGCATCACGGCCTGGTTCATGGAAAGCTGGGTCCGCTGGACAGCGGTGCCCCGGGGAAGCGGTCGCGGCGCCGGAGGCGGAGGCCCGTGCGCCTGGGCAGTCAGGCTGCCCGCCGAGAGCACCAGCGCGACCGCAGCGAGCAATGACGTGCGAAACGGCCTCATAGCCGCAGGACGATAGCTCGATCCGAGTGAATCCGCGCTGAATCGGGCGCGCGGACGCTATTCCTCCCGCTTCGCCTGCCGCCAGAGCGCATCCCACTGCGCGGCATCGAGCGCCTGAAGGGGCGCGCCCCGCGCCGCCGCCAGAGCCTCCATGCGCCGGAACCGCCGCTCGAATTTCAGATTCGCCGTCCGCAGCGCCTCCTCGGGGTCGATCTTGAGGTGCAGGCTCCAGTTGGCCACGGCGAAGAGCAGATCGCCGAGCTCCTCCGTGACTCTGTCGCTGCCGCCCGCCCCGCCCTCGGCGGCGAGCGCCTCCTCGATCTCGCGCACCTCCTCGAGGACCTTGTCACGCACCTGGGAGGCACGCTCCCAGTCGAATCCGACCCGGGCTGCCCGCCTCCCGAGCTTCGCCGCCCGGGTGAGTGCCGGCAGCGCGCGCGGCACGTCCGCCAGCGCACTGTGATCCGCGTCTGGGCTATGGCTCGCAGCAGCGGCACGCTCGCGCGCCTTCTGCTCCTCCCAGACGCGCGAAAGCTGGCTGGGATCAGCGGCCAGAGACGCGTCCTCGAAGACGTGGGGATGACGCCGGATGAGCTTCTCGCGAATGCCGCAAGCGACGTCAGCGAAGTCGAACCAGCCCTGCTCTTCCGCCATCCGGGCATGAAACACCACCTGGAAGAGCAGATCGCCGAGCTCGTCGCACAATTTTTCGGGCTCGCCGCGCTCCACGGCGTCGGCCACCTCGTACGCCTCCTCGATGGTATAGGGAGCGATCGTGCGGAAGGTCTGCTCGCGATCCCACGGGCAGCCGCCCCGTGGATCGCGCAATCGCGCCATCAGCTCGATGAGCGCGGCGATCGCCTCCCCGGAGCCGCCGGCGCCGCTCAAATGCTGCCCTCGGTGCAGAGCCTGTAGAGAGTCACGAGCATGCCGGCGGTCGCGCCCCAGATGTTGCGGTTGCCGTACGGAATGTCGAACATCCTGGCCTCCGCCTCCTCCGTGCGGAAGCGATGGATGCGCGGCCGGTGGTTGCGCGGATCGAACACGAAGGCGAGCGGAACCTCGAAAGTCTCTTCCACCTCCTGCGAGTCGAGGAGGAGCTCGAAACCCGGACGCACCATCGCGACGACGGGCGTGACCCGAAACCCGCTGATCACCACGTGATCGGGCAGGAAGCCGACGACCGAGACGCAGCCGGCCTCCAGACCGACCTCCTCGCGCGCCTCGCGCAGGGCTGCCGCGGCGGGACTGCCGTCGCTCGGCTCGATGCGGCCACCCGGGAAACTGACCTGGCCGGCATGATGGCGCAGCTGCGTGGCCCGCTGTGTGAGGAGCACCGTGGGCTCACCCGGATGCTCGACGATCGGGACGAGCACGGCCGCGGGAATCGGGTCGACCGGAAAGAAGCGATGGTAGGGACGGCTCTCGGCGGACGTGAGGCCCGGAACGAGCCAGTCCTGCGGCTCGTGGCGCGGCCGCGAGCCCGCGAGCCGCTCGCGGATCCGCGCCGGCCAGTCCACGGGCTGCGGCAGCCGGGGCGCTGCCGCGGCCGTCTCCTTCCTGCCGTCCGCGTCAGCCACCGCCGCTCGTGCCGCCTTTGATGCCGCCGCGGGTGAGCTCTGCAGGGTCGAGAAGCCGCGCCAGCTCCTCGGGCGGCAGATCGGTCATCTTCTGCGCGATCTCCCGCAGGGGCTTGCCCTCGGCGTACGCCTTCTTCGCGATGGCCGCCCCCTTCTCGTAGCCGATGACCGGGTTCAGGGCCGTCACCAGGATCGGGTTGCGCTCGAGCGCCTCGGCGAGCCGCGCCGGGTTCACCTTGAACCCGGCGATCGCACGATCGGCGAGCGCCCGCGAGATGTTGGCGAGCAGCCGGATGCTCTCGAGCAGGTTGTAGGCGATGACCGGCAGCATCACGTTCAGCTGGAAGTTGCCCGACTGGCCGGCGACCGTGATCGTGGCGTCATTGCCGATGACCTGGGCGGCGACCATGGCGGTGGCCTCCGGGATCACGGGGTTCACCTTGCCCGGCATGATGCTGCTGCCCGGCTGCAGCGCCGGCAGGGCGATCTCCCCGAGACCCGCGAGCGGGCCGCTGTTCATCCAGCGCAGATCGTTCGCGATCTTCATCAAGCTGACGGCGATGGTCTTCAGCTGTCCCGAGAGTTCCACCGCCGTGTCCTGGGACGAGAGCGCCTCGAAGTAGTTGCGCGCCGGCGTGAACGGCACCCGCGTGAGCTCGGCCAACGCCTCGCAGAAGCGGGCACCGAACTCAGCGTGGGCATTGATTCCCGTGCCGACGGCCGTGCCGCCCTGCGCCAGCGCCAGAAGCCGCGGCTCCGCCGCCGCGAGGCGCGCGAGCCCGCTCTCGATCTGCGCACGCCAGCCGGAGAGCTCCTGTCCCAGGGTCACGGGCATCGCATCCATCAGATGGGTGCGGCCGGTCTTGACCACGGCGCCGACCTCCCGCTCCTTGGCGAGCAGCGTCTCGCGCAGGTGCTCGAGGGCGGGGACGAGCTCCCGCCGCACGCCGAGCGCGGCGCTCACGTGGATCGTGGTCGGGATCACGTCGTTGCTGCTCTGCCCCATGTTGACGTGATCGTTCGGATGCACGGCCTTGCCGAGGCGCCGCGTCGCGAGCGTGGCGATCACCTCGTTCGCGTTCATGTTCGTGCTGGTGCCGGAGCCGGTCTGGAACACGTCGATCGGGAACTGGGCGTCGTGCCGCCCCGCGGCCACCTCCGCCGCCGCCGCCTCGATGGCGCGCGAGGTCTGCGGATCGAGGAGCTCCAGATGGGTGTTGGCGCGCGCAGCGGCCTGCTTGACCAGCCCCAGCGCGCCGATGAAGGCACGCGGCATCGTCAGGCCGCTGATCGGGAAATTCTGCACGGCGCGCTGCGTCTGCGCACCCCAGAGCGCCTCGGCGGGCACCTGCAGCTCGCCCATGCTGTCGCGCTCGGTTCGAAAGGAACTCGTCATCTGATCTCTCCGCGCCGGAAACGAGGAATCTGCTCCGAAGGTCGTCTGCGTTATGATAGCGCATGCCCGACACTCGCCCCGATCCTCTTGGCTCCGATTCGCTTGCCGCGGTCGCGGCGCTCTCGCCGGTCGATGGCCGTTACCGCGCGGCCACCGAGCCGCTGCGCGCCCTGCTCTCCGAAGCGGGGCTCATTCGCGAGCGCATACGGATCGAGGCCGCGTGGCTGCTGCATCTGACGGCGGCCGTGCCGCGGCTGGCCGGCGCCGCTCTCGCTCCCGCCGTCATCGCGCGGGCGCGCGAGCTCGCCCGCGAGCCGGACGCGGACTGCGCTCGGTCGGTGAAGACCATCGAGGCGGTGATCAATCACGACGTCAAGGCTGTCGAGTATTACGTTCGCCAACAGCTCGCCGCCGCCGGCGCGGGCGAAGCCTCCCTGGAGCTCGTGCATTTCGGCTGCACCTCGGAGGACATCAACAATCTCGCCTACGCGCGGCTCCTCGGCGAGGCGCGGCAGCGCCTGCTCGGTACGCTCGGGGAGCGTACCGCGGAGCTCGCGGCCCTCGCGCACCGCGAGGCGGACACGCCGATGCTGGCGCGCACGCATGGCCAGCCGGCGAGCCCGACGACGCTCGGCAAGGAAGTTGCCAACTTCGTCGCGCGCCTGCGACGTGCGCAGCGGCGCTGGAGCGCCGTGGAGATCCTCGGCAAGTGGAACGGCGCGGTGGGCAATTTCAACGCGCACCATGCGGCGCTGCCGGCGGTGGACTGGCCCGCGGTGAGCCGCGCCTTCATCGAGTCCCTGGGCCTCGCCTGCAACGCCTACAGCACCCAGATCGAGCCGCACGACTGGATCGCGGAGTACTGCGACGCGGTCGCGGCGGTCAACGTGGTGCTCCTCGATCTCTGCCGCGACTTCTGGGGCTACATCTCCCTCGGCTATCTCAAGCAGCGTGCCGCCGCGGCCGAGGTCGGCTCCTCGACCATGCCGCACAAGGTCAACCCGATCGATTTCGAGAATGCCGAGGGCAATCTCGGCATCGCCAATGCCTTGCTGCGGCACTTCGCCGACAAGCTGCCGATCTCCCGCTGGCAGCGTGATCTCACCGACTCGACGGTGCTGCGCAACCTGGGCGTAGCGCTCGGCCATACTCTGATCGCCTGGCGTGCGCTGGGCCGTGGCCTCGGCAAGGTCAGCGCGGACGCTGAGTCACTCAGCGCCGATCTGCGCGGTGCTTGGGAAGTGCTCGGCGAAGCCGTCCAGACCGTTCTTCGCGCCGCGGGAGTTCCGGGAGGATACGAGCGCCTCAAAGAGCACACGCGGGGACGCGTCATAGACGAGCGTGCGCTGGCGGAACTGATAGACAGCTTGCCTCTGCCCGCGGATGAGAAGCGTCGGCTGAAAGCGCTGCGACCGCTCGATTACACCGGCCTCGCCGCCCGGCTGGCCCACGAAATATGACAAATTCCGCCCGGGAAAATGAGAACCACGGCGCGGTTTTAACTCATCAAGGCCGGCTAAGCGCCTGAATTCGTGATGGATTCGACAACCCCAGCGTGGTCGGCCTCTCTAAGATCCGCTCGCCTGCCCAGCTCTGCAGGCGAAGACGGCAAGGCGCCGCTCGTGGCTGAATACGGGGAACTCGAAAACAACAGTGCGTTGGCACAGCTCGCGAATGCCCGCTACTCACCGGAATCGGTGACCGGCAAAGGCGGCACGCGCGCAGCTCACGGCATGGACGTGCTCACCGTGCTCAGTACCCTGCCGGAAGTGCGGAGCGCCGTCTGCCAGGTGGCCGCCTCGGCGCAGCGCCTGATCTCGATCTATACCCCCGATCTCGAGCCCGACATCTACGATCAGACGGCGTTCCTCGAGGTCATCAAACACTTCGTGCTCGCGCGCAGCTTCGCCAAGGTGCGTGTGCTCCTGGCCGAGCCCACCCGCGTCATGCGTGACAGCAACCGCTTCGTGGCGATGGGACGGCGGCTCTCGAGCTGCATCGACATCCGGTACATCGCGGCCGACGCGCGCCAGCGCGCCTCGGCATACCTCATCGCCGATGACCGCGCGATCGTCTATCGGATGCGTGCCGATACCTGGGACGGCGTCGCTGACATCAACAACCCGCCGGTCGCGCGGCTCTATCTGCAGGAATTCGACCAGATCTGGGACGCCAGCGCGCCCGAGCACGGAGTGCGAGCGCTGCGCCGGGTATAGCGGGCGATCCGGTCCGGACGGAATATAATTCCGTCCATGTCCAAGCCCGAGATCACCGTAGCCGCCGTGGCCGAGACGGACGGCCGCTTCCTCGTCGTCGAGGAACGCATCGAGCGCCGCCTCGTCATCAATCAACCCGCCGGACACGTCGAGCCAGGCGAAACCCTGCTCGAGGCGGTGGTCCGTGAGGCCCGCGAGGAAACGGCCTGGCTCTTCACGGCTCGCGATCTCGTGGGCGTCTATCTCTGGCGGCATCCCGGGACCGGCCGGATGTTCAAGCGCTTTGCGTTCGCGGGTACCGTGACCGATCACCGCGACGGCCAGCCGTTGGATGAGGGTATCGTGGGCGCACACTGGCTCACGCGCGAGGAGCTCAAGGGACGCGAGCCGCAGCTGCGCAGCCCTCTCGTGCTGCGCTGCGTCGATGACTATTGGGCAGGGCAGCGTCAGCCCCTCGCCGGGATCGCAGGCCTCGATCTCGCCTCGGCGCTTGACGTCGCCGCGGTGGAGCTTTGACGGCCGTGCGCGAACGCGTCATCGTCGGCCTCTCCGGCGGAGTGGATTCCGCCGTCGCCGCCCTCCTTCTGAAGGAGCAGGGCTGGGAGGTTCATGGGCTCTTCATGAGCAACTGGGAAGAGGACGACGACGGGTACTGCACGGCAGCGCAGGATTTCCAGGACGCGCGCGCGGTCGCTCGCGAGCTGGGCATTGCGCTCCATCGGGCGAGCTTCGCGGCGGAGTATCGCGAGCGTGTCTTCCAGTACTTCCTGGCGGAGCATCGCGCCGGCCGCACTCCGAACCCCGACGTGCTCTGCAACCGCGAGATCAAGTTCGGCGTGGCCCTGCGCCACGCCCGGCGGCTCGGGGCCGCGCGGTTCGCGACCGGTCACTACGCCCGCATCCTCGCCGGCCCCGCGGGCGCCGAGCTGCACAAGGCGCGCGATGCGGCCAAGGATCAGAGCTACTTCCTTCATGCGGTCTGCATGGAGCAGCTGGCCGCCACCCTGATGCCGATCGGGGAGCTCGAGAAGGGCACCGTGCGCGAGCGTGCGCGGCAGGCCGGACTGCCGGTATTCGACAAGCCCGACAGCACCGGCATCTGCTTCGTCGGCGAGCGCCCCTTTCGCGAATTCCTCGGTCGTTACCTCGCCGACCGGCCGGGGCCCATCGAGTCCGCCGACGGCGAGCCGCTCGGGGTACACCGGGGACTCGCCTTCTATACCCTCGGGCAGCGGGAAGGCCTGCAGATCGGCGGGCGGGCGGGCCGAGCACAGCTCCCGTGGTTCGTCGCGCGCAAGGACGCGGCCCGTAACGCCCTCATCGTGGTGCAGGGGCACGATCACCCGCTCCTCTTCAGCTCGGCGCTCGCAACGGGTCCGATGCACTGGCTGAGCCCACCCCGCGCCGAGGCATTCGCCTGCACCGCCAAGGTGCGCTACCGGCAGGCGGATCAGCCCGCGTGGCTCGAGCCGCATGCCGACGGCACTGCCCGGATCAGCTTCGAGAAGCCGCAGCGGGCGGTCACACCGGGGCAGTTCGCGGTGGTCTACGATGGGCAGAGGTGCCTGGGGGGCGCCGTGATCGAGACCGTCGAGCCGGAGGTCCCCCGCCGCGCCGTGGCCTGATCCGAAATCATTTGAGGCCGGGAGCCTATATAATCCGCGCCGCTTTCTAAAGCGGAGAGAGAGTCCCCCCTCATGACGAACAGCTTCAAGGCGCGCTCGAGCCTCGCCGTCGGCAATCGCTCGTACGAGATCTTCAGCCTGGCGGCACTGCCGCGCGAGAAGGTGGCACGGCTCCCCTACTCGCTCAAGATCCTGCTCGAGAACCTGCTGCGCTTCGAAGACGGCGTCAACGTCACTCGCAAGGACATCGAGGCGCTCCTCGCATGGGATCCGTCGGCGACGCCTTCGCACGAGATCGCGTTCACCCCCTCGCGCGTCATCCTGCAGGATTTCACCGGTGTGCCCTGCGTGGTGGATCTCGCCGCGATGCGCGATGCGATCGTGCGCCTGGGCGGCGATGCAGAGCGAGTCAACCCGCTCGCCCCCGTCGAGCTCGTGATCGATCATTCCGTTCAGGTCGATGAGTACGGCAGCGCCGGCGCCCTCGCGGCCAATACGCGCATCGAGTTCTCGCGCAACGCGGAGCGCTACGCGTTCCTGCGCTGGGGCCAGTCCGCCTTCCGCAACTTCGCGGTGGTGCCGCCGAGCACGGGCATCGTGCACCAGGTCAATCTCGAGTATCTGGGCCGCGTAGTCTTCGACGCGGAGAAAAACGGCGCCCACAGCGCCTATCCCGACACCGTGGTCGGTACCGATTCGCATACGACGATGATCAACGGTCTCGGCGTACTCGGCTGGGGCGTCGGCGGCATAGAGGCGGAGGCGGCCATGCTCGGCCAGCCGGTCACCATGCTGATCCCGCAGGTCATCGGCTTCAGGCTCATCGGGCGACTGCGCCCCGGCGCGACGGCAACGGACCTCGTGCTCACCGTCACCGAGATGCTCCGCAAGAAGGGAGTCGTGGACAAGTTCGTGGAGTACTTCGGCGACGGCCTCGCCTCGCTCCCGCTCGCCGACCGCGCCACCATCGCCAACATGGCCCCGGAGTACGGCAGCACCTGCGGCATCTTCCCGATCGACGAGGAGACCATCCGCTATCTCGAGCTCTCTGGCCGCCCGCGCGAGCGTATCGACCTCGTGACGGCCTATGCGAAGCACCAGGGCTTCTGGCGCAATCAGGGCGAGAAACCCGCCGAGTACACCGACGTCATCGAGCTGGACCTCGGCACGGTGGAGCCGAGCCTGGCCGGCCCGCGCCGGCCGCAGGACCGGGTGCCGCTGAAATCGGCGAAGAGCACCTACGAGACGCAGGCGAGGAAGTCCGCCGAGGAACGCAAGACGCGCAACGCCGGCGCGCAGGGCACCGCGCACGTGACCCTCGACGGCAAGAGCTTCGAGCTGAAGGACGGCGCGGTGCTGATCGCCGCCATCACGAGCTGCACCAACACCTCCAATCCCTCGGTGATGCTGGGCGCGGGTCTGCTCGCCCGCAAGGCGCGCGAGCGCGGCCTCAAGGCCAAGCCGTGGGTGAAGACCAGCCTCGCCCCGGGCTCGCGCGTCGTCACCGACTACTTCGAGCGCGCGGGCGTGCTCGATGATCTCGCCGCGGTCGGCTTCGATCTGGTCGGCTACGGCTGCACCACCTGCATCGGCAACTCAGGTCCCCTCAAGCCCGAGATCTCCGCGGGCGTGAAGGCGGGCGACATCACCGCCTGCTCGGTGCTCTCCGGCAACCGCAACTTCGAAGGCCGCGTGCATCCCGAGGTGCGGATGAACTTCCTCGCCTCCCCGCCGCTGGTCGTCGCCTACGCCCTCGCGGGCACGCTCGATGTGGATCTCACGACCGAGCCCCTCGGCACCGGCGCGGACGGCAAGCCCGTGTACCTGAAGGACATCTGGCCTAGCGATCAGGAAGTGCAGGAGCTGCTCACGCGCTCGATCGACTCGAAGATGTTCCAGCAGAGCTATGCCAGCGTGTTCAAGGGCGATGAGCACTGGCGCAGCATCCAGGCGCCCGCGGGCAAGCTCTACACCTGGGACGCCAAGTCGACCTACGTCAAGAACCCGCCGTATTTCGAGGGCATGGGACCCACGCCCCCGCCGCTCCGCGACATCCATGGGGCGCGCGCCCTGGCCGTGCTCGGCGATTCCGTCACCACCGACCACATCTCCCCGGCCGGCAACATCGCCAAGACCAGCCCCGCGGCGCGCTACCTCACCGAGCGCGGCGTGAAGCCCGCCGACTTCAACTCCTACGGCGCACGGCGCGGCAACGACGAGGTCATGATCCGCGGCACCTTCGCCAACATCCGGCTGCGCAACCAGCTGGTTCCGGGCGTCGAGGGCGGCGAGACCCTGCATCTGCCGAGCGGCGAGCAGACCTCCATCTACGATGCGGCGATGCGCTACAGGCAGGAGCGCACCCCGCTCGTCATTCTCGCCGGCCGCGAGTACGGCACCGGCTCCTCGCGCGACTGGGCCGCCAAGGGGACCGTGCTCCTCGGGGTGCGGGCCGTCATCGCCGAGAGCTTCGAGCGCATCCACCGCTCGAACCTCATCGGCATGGGCGTCGCGCCCCTGCAGTTCAAGCCCGGCGAGGGCGTGAAGTCCCTCGGACTGACCGGGCGCGAGGTGTTCGAGATCACGGGCCTCGCGAGCGGCGATGCCAAGGAGGTCACTGTGAAGGCCACGCCGCCCGACGGCGGCAAAGCGATCACCTTCACGGCGCGACTGAGGATCGACACGCCGAAGGAGCGCGAGTACTACCGTCACGGCGGTATCCTGCAGTACGTGCTGCGGCAGCTCGCCGGCTCCGGCCGCCCGAGCTGACAGATCCCGGGGCGGAGGTGCGCACGCGTTAGGCTCGACACGTGCGCCTCGCCGTCTTCGATCTCGATGGGACGATCACCCGGCACGACACGCTGGCGCCCTATGCGCTCGGCTATCTGCTGCGCAAGAGGCCGTGGCGGATCCCTGCGCTGCTGCTCGTGCTGCCGGCGCTGCTCGGCTGCGGGGCGCGGCTCGTCGATCGCGGCGGCCTCAAGTCGGCATTCATTCGCGCCACCCTCGGCGGCTGCCGCCGCAAGGATCTCGAGCGCTGGACGGCGCGCTTCGTCGAGCATCTGGTGGCGCGCGGACTCCTCACCCGCGCCGTCGAGACCGTGCAGTCGCACGTGCGCGCGGGCGATCACCTCGTACTCCTCAGCGCGAGCACCGATCTCTACGTCCCCGACATCGCCCGCGCGCTGGGATTCCACGAAGCGATCTGCACCGGTGTGCGGTGGAACGGTGACCGCCTGGACGGCAGGCTGACGACACCCAACCGCAGGGGTGCGGAGAAAGCGCACTGCGTGACGGCGCTGCGCGCTCGTTACCCAGGCATCGAGACGGTGGCGTACGGAAATGCAGCGAGCGACCTGCCCCATCTCGAGCTCGTCGAGCGCGGCGTGCTCGTCAATGGCTCCGCGGCCGCGCGGCGCGCCGCCGCCCGCAAGGGCATCGCCTGCACCGATTGGGCGAGCCGGTGACTTTCAGCGGGGACACTTAACGTGTCCCCGCTCCGGCGAGCGCCCGCACAGGATGTGCGGGCCGGGTGCCCCGCCGCCAAGGATGGCCAGTGGCACGCCATTTATCTCAGGAAGAATCCTGCGCGCCCCCGGTGCCCCCCGCCGCCAGGGATCGCCTCGTGCCACCGCGCGCCCCCGGTGCCCCCCGCCGCCAGGGATGTCCGGTGGCACGCCATCGAGCCTACATCGACGTGCGGACCTGCCAGAGCTCCGGAAAAAACTTCAGCTCGAGCGCCTTGGCGAGATACGACACGCCGCCGGTGCCGCCGGTGCCGGGCTTGTAGCCGATGATGCGCTCCACGGTCTTCATGTGATGGAAGCGCCACAGCTGGAATTTGTGGTCGAGATCGACCAGCCGCTCGGCGAGCTCGTATAGATCCCAGTCCTTCTGGGCATTGTGATAGACCCCGAGCCAGGCGCCTGCGACCTGCTTGCTCGTCCGGTAGGGCTCGCTGAAGTCGCGCGTCAGATGATCCTCCGGAATGCCATAGCCTCTGTGGCTCAGGAGCCGCAGTGACTCGTCGTAGAGCGACGGCGAGACAAGGGCTCGCCGCAACATATCGTATGCTTCCGGATCGCGCTTGTGCACTTCCAGCATCTCCGGGTGCTTGTTGCCGAGGACGAACTCCAGCATCCGGTACTGGAACGACTGGAACCCCGATGAGCGGCCGAGCGCATTGCGAAACGCCGAGTACTCGAACGGTGTCATCGTCGAGAGCACTTCCCAGCTCGAGATCAGCTGCGTCTGGACCCGCGAGATGCGCCCGAGCATCTTGAACGAGGGACCGAGATCGTCGCGCCGCACGCACTCGAGCACGCCCGCGAGCTCGTGCCGCATCAGCCGCATCCAGAGCTCCGAGGTCTGATGCACGATGATGAAGAGCATCTCGTCGTGCTCGAAGGAGAGCGGCTTCTGCGCATCGAGGACCTTGTCGAGGTGCAGGTACTCGCCGTAGGAGAGCGAGGAGCCGAGGTCCCAGTGGATGCGTTCGCCGGTGAGGTCGACACGCTCGGATTTGTCGTAGCGCTTGGAGCTCATGGCGTCTCGTCCGCGAAGACCCAGTCCGGCACGCGGCGCCACCCATCGAGCAGCTCCCTGTCGAGACTGCGGTACTCCGGGCAGTGACGCGCCACGCAATGCCAGAACCGGCGGGAGTGATTCATGTGCTGGGTATGGGCGAGCTCGTGGATCATGAGATAGCGCACCACCGCCGGACGCTGGAAGAGCAGGCAACAATTGAGACTGATCGTGCCGCGGGTCGAGCAACTGCCCCAACGCGTGCGCTGGCGGCGGATGAGCACCCGCTCGTAGCTGAAGCCGAGCTCGCGCGCGCATTCGGCGAGGAGCGGCGGCAGCACCTGGCGGGCCCGTTCCGACAGCCAGCGGCGCAGCGCCTGGCGTACGGACGGCCCCTTGCCGGCATCCCCCGTGAGCGTGAGCAGGCCGGCCGAGGATGCGGCGATTCGCGCCCGGCGCAAGCCCCCCGCCAGGTGGATGCGCCAGACCTCCTCGCACGCCGGCAGATCGATCTGCGGCGGCGGGAACGGCACCGGCGGACCCGCCCGGCGCCGCGCCTCCTCTCGCTTGCGCTCGATCCATGGCCGATGCCGCTCGAGGAAGCGCTCCACGGCACGGGGCGAGGTCCTGAAGGGAACGACGATCTCCACTCGTCCAGTGTGAAAGACACGCACCGTCAATCGGCGCGCGCGCTGGCTCTCCCGGACGCTCCACCCTTCGGTGGCGTCCTTGTCGGACCATAACGGCAACTGGGACGTCACCATATTGGAAAATCATGCACCGTGGCGGCAGAATCCCCAGCCATCCCATAATACCAGTCGACGGCGCGGCAAATGTGGCGCGTCCGGCCAGGAGCAGCCGTGCCCCAGAGCGCACCGATCCTCGAAGTTCGCCATCTAGTCAAACAGTACCCGTCCGTGACCGCGGTCGACGGCGTCTCCTTCGCAGTGCCCGAGGGCGTCTGCTTCGGGCTCCTGGGACCCAACGGCGCCGGCAAGACCACCACCATCGAGATCATGGAGGGAATTCTGCCGCCCACCTCGGGCGAGGTACGCTACCGCGGCGAGCCGGTCGGCGCGCGCTTTCGCGAGGAGGCGGGCATCCTCTTCCAGAAGACCGCGCTGCAGGACTTTCTCACGGTGCGCCAGAGCCTGGCGCTCTTCCGGGGGCTGTACGAGCGCGGCCTCGAGATCGACGAAGTGCTCAAGCTCTGCGCGCTCGAGAAGCTCGCCGGCCGCGACAACCGCAAGCTCTCGGGCGGCCAGCAGCAGCGGCTCCTGCTCGCCATCGCGCTGGTGAACGATCCGAAGGTGCTCTTCCTCGATGAGCCCACCACCGGCCTCGACCCGCAGGCCCGGCGCAACTTCTGGGAGCTCGTCGAGTCGATCAAGGCGCGGCGCAAGACCATCATCCTGACCACTCACTATATGGAGGAAGCACAGCTGCTCTGCGACGAGATCGCCATCATGGACGGCGGCCGGATCATCGCCCAGGGCGCCCCGCAGCAGCTGCTGCGCGAGCACTTCGCCGAGGTGCTCCTCGAGCTGCCGCGGCACGACTTCCCCGAGGTGGCCCAGGCGCTGCCCTTGAAGGTCATCGATGCGAGCGACCGCGTGCAGATCAGCACGCACGACCTCGACGGCACCCTGAAGACCCTCATGGACGCGCGGGTGCCGTTGCGCAACCTTCGCATCCGACCGGCGAATCTCGAGGATCTCTTCCTCGATCTGACGGGCAAGGAGCTGCGGACGTGATGAAACGTCTCTTCGCCGTCTGGCATGCGCGCAATCTCGAGTTCCTGCGCGACCGGCCCACCCTGCTCTTCACGCTCCTCCTGCCCATCGGCGTCGTGATCGGGATGGGAGTCATCTTCGGCGGCCCGCCGCGGCCGCTCTTCACGGTGGGAGTCCTCGGCACGCCGGCCGCGCGCCAGGCCAATCCGTTCCTCCACGAGCGATACGTGCAGTTCGTGCCCGTTCGCACCGAGGCCAAAGGCCTCTACGAGGTCACTCATCAGCGGCTCGACCTGCTGCTCGACCTGCGCGGCGCCGTGCGCTACTGGGTCAACACCGACTCGCCGAAGGGCTACATCGTGGAGAAGCTGCTCATCGCGGCCGACCCCGGGGCGCTGCGCCAGCCGGTCACGGGCAAGGCGGTCCCGTACGTCGACTGGCTCTTCCCCGGGATTCTCGCCATGAACATGATGTTCAGCTGCCTCTTCGGGGTGGGCTACGTGGTGCTGAGATACCGCAAGAGCGGTTTTCTCAAGCGGCTGAATGCCACGCCCCTGACCGCATTCGAGTTCCTCTCGGCGCAGGTGCTCTCGCGCCTGAGCCTCATCGTCTTCGTCACCGTGGTGCTCTACGTCGGCATCGGCGCCATCATTCACTTCCACAGCGCCGGCAGCATCGCCCTGCTGCTCCTCCTCGCGGTCATCGGCTCACTCTCGATGATCGCGCTCGGCCTGACCATCGCGGCACGATTCTCGAGCGAAGAGCTGGTGGGTGGACTGCTGAATCTGCTCACCTGGCCGATGATGCTCCTCTCCGGCGTCTGGTTCTCGATCGCGGGCGCGCCGCGGTGGGTGCAATGGACCGCGGAGATCTTTCCCCTGACGCAGATCGTCCAGGCGGCGCGGGCCGTGATGCTCGATGGTGCCGGGATCCAACGCATCGCGCCCCGCCTCGCCTACCTCGCGGCAACGACGCTGGTCTTCCTGGCCTTCGGTGCCTGGTCCTTCAAGTGGAGGGTCGATTGAAACAGTCCAAGCGCTTCTTCAGTGACAACACGGCCTCCGTCTGCCCGGAGATCCTCGAGGCCATCACGGCGGCGAACCACGACCTCGTCGTGGCCTACGGCGATGACCCGTGGACGCGGCGGCTGGACGAGGTGCTCGGTGCCTTCTTCGGGACGCAGGTGCGCGCGTTCGTGGTCGCCACCGGCACCGCGGCCAATTCCCTGGCGCTCGCGACGCTCTCGCCACCTTATGGCGCCATCTACTGCCATCACGAGGCTCACATCGCGTGCGACGAGTGCGGCGCACCGGGCTTCTTCTCCGGCGGAGCGCAGCTCACGTTGATCGAGGGCGCGGACGGCAAGCTGAGCGGCAAGGGCCTGGCCGCGGCACTCGATGCACAGTCGGTGTCCGTGCACAGCGTGCAGCCGGCGGCTGTATCGATCAGCCAGGCGACGGAGCTCGGCACGGCCTACCGCCCCGCCGAGGTTGCCGCCGTGTGCGAGGTCGCACATGCGCGCGGATTGCACGTCCACATGGACGGTGCCCGCTTCGCCAACGCGGTCACGTTTCTCGGCTGTCACCCCGCCGATGTCACCTGGCGCGCAGGCGTGGACGTGCTCTCCTTCGGCGCGACCAAGAACGGGGCCCTGGCCGCCGAGGCGGTCGTGTTCTTCGACCGCAGCCTGGTGCGGGATTTCGAGCTGCGGCGCAAGCGCGCCGGCCACCTCCTGTCGAAGTCGCGCTTCGTCTCCGCCCAGCTCCTGGCCTACGTCGAATCGGGTGTGTGGCGGCGCAATGCCGAGCGGGCCAACGCTCTGGCGCGCAGCATAGGCGAGGCGGCCGGGAAGCGTTTACTGCATCCGGTGGAGGGCAACGAGGTGTTCGTGAAGCTCGGCGACGAGGGAAAGACCTCCTTGCGGGCGGCGGGGTTCGAATTCTACGATTGGGGACCACCCGCCTCGGGCGAGGCGCGCCTGGTCGCCTCCTGGGATCAGGACGAGCGCCACGTGCAGGCGTTGTGTGCGGCCCTGGCCGCGTCGTCGTAGAGAGGAGAGCTCATGGCCGCACGAGAATCCCGCATGCTGGCGCTCGGTACGCCGGCCCCGGACTTCGCCCTCCCCGATCCGGCGGGCAAGCGATTCGCTCTGCGGGATTTCGCCGGCTCGAAGGGGCTGCTGGTCGCCTTCATCTGCAATCACTGCCCGTACGTGAAGCATATTCTCGACGGCTTCGTTCAGTTCGCACGCGAGTACGGCCCGAAGGGGATCGCGATCGTCGCCATCAATTCCAACGACCCCGCGGCGTATCCGGAGGACGATGCGCAGAGCATGGCGCGCATTGCCGCGGAGAAGGGATTCACCTTCCCTTATCTCATCGACGAGACTCAGGCGGTGGCGAAGGCCTACCAGGCGATCTGCACGCCGGATTTCTTCCTCTTCGACGTCGGCCGCACGCCCGCCGTCCCTGGCGGCCTGCTCGCCTATCGCGGCCAGTTCGATGGCAGCAGGCCGCGAAACGCACTGCCGGTCACGGGCAGCGACCTGCGTGCCGCCGCGGATGCGCTTCTCGCCGGCAAGCTCCTCGCGAATCAGATCCCAAGCATCGGCTGCAGCATCAAGTGGAAGTCAGGTCAGGCGCCAGACTGGGCGTGAGGCTGACCCGGGGCGTGCGTTAGTTAGGTCAGCGTCCGTATTTCGCCCTCGCCTCGTGAACCGCCTCCTGAAAGGGATTGCGGACGCGAACCCGGCCATAGAGGCGGCCATCCTCGAAATCTTCCGACCAGATCGGATCGAGCCCGCGTTCGTCGGCATACGCCCATAGATGAGCATCGAACCATGAGAGCCTGTAAAGCGCAGCTCCGCGCAGCGCAGTGCGGAAGGTCACCTCTGTCGGGTAGATGACGGGGAATTGCATGAGCAGATCCTCCGCCTCACGATGCGCTTCATCCGGACTCAGAAGCGGAGCCTTGCCGCTGATCGGTCGCGTCACGGCGGCCACGAATTCCACCAGGACCTGATGCGCGAGCACGAGAGATCGGTCAGCAACCCCGCTGCGCATCAATTCCGTTGCGCGCGCCTGCTTGAGCGGAAATCGCGGATCGTGCCGGTAAACCAGCACGTTGGTATCAACGAGTCCGGCCACGCCCGTAAAGCTCCTCGCGTGTCCAGCCTCGATCCTGCGCCGAGTCGTAAGGCGTTTCGCGCTGACGTGCCTCCTGGCGTCGCGTTGCCTCGTCGAATTGCCGCAGGCGCTCTTCGCGAGAGAGCGCGGTCATGGCTCTGCCAGCGGGCAGGATGGCAATGGACTCTCCGGCCGCAACGATCTCGACTTCATCACCCACTCGGATCCCGTAGGCGTCGACAAGCCGCTTGGGCAGAGTGATCTGAAACTTGCCGGTGATGCGCGTCATGAGCGGCAGCTTGCGCCAAAATCAAGGATTTTGTCAAGGGCGATTCCTTGACTTACGGCGGATCGTCCCTACAACTCCCGCAGACCCTCCGTCACCGGCATGCGCGCGGCCCGCAACGCGGGGGAAAGTCCCTCCAGTGCGGCTCGTCGCGGGTTGCTGTTGCAGTTGTCATGTCCACGCGCCAAACCGACTCACTGAGCCGGAAACTGCCCCGCCGGATACGGCACTCGATCGGTGACGAAAGTCAGGTACTCGACGACCTGGGCAGCATAGCGCGCCAGCCCGCCGCCAAAGCGAGCCAGCTCGGGGCTCGGCCGCCCCGAGAGGATCCGCACCAACACCTGCGCGAGGGCTGTGACCACGAGCACCCAACTCACCACCCAGAAGACGAGCGCGAAGAGCAGCATGTAGAGAATGCGCACGCCGAGCTCGGCGGGCGGCGGGTCGACACGCTGTGGAACACCACTCATGAACCCTCCCCCTGCGGCTGGCCTTTCGTTATCCGGAAACGATCTCCGCCATCAGCTGCCGCGCCTGCGAGAAATCGGGCGCGACGAGGAGCGCCCGCTCGAGCACGTTGCGCGCCGCCACGGCATTGCCGCGCAGCAGATACTCCTGCGCCAGATCGGTGAACGCATCCGCGGCGCCCCACCCCGGCAGCCCGCGCGGCTGGCCGCTCTGGCGCTCGAACGCGAGCACCGCGCGCCGCATCATGGAGAACTCCTGCCGGGCATCGCCGCCGAAGAGCCTCGGGCGATTGCCCGCGGCCAGGGCGCCGAGGAGCAGCACGCGCGGATTGTCGGGCGCGAGCCGCAGCGCCTTGTCGATGCGCATCAGGCTGAGCGGCGCCGCGAGCGGCGAGCGCCAGGGGTCGAGGCGGCTCTGCAGGGCGAGGCAGGCCGATTGCAGCGCCATCGCCTCCGCCGACCCGGTGTCGATCACGAGCACGCGATCGAGCTGGTCGACGCAGCGGTCGGTGTAGGGCCACGCGCGCGCGAGGTCGTTGTGGCTGAGGAGCGCCAGGCGGTAGGCGAGAAGGGCCCCGTAATAACTTCGCCACTTGCCGCCGCCGCTCCCGGCAACGGCGCCGGGAGTGCGCGCGCCGCCGTCGCCCAGGGTGGCGGCCAGACCCCGCAAGGCGGCCGCATTCTGCTGAAAGTAGTCCGTCTCGATCAGGCTCTCGATGCGCATCCAGTGAGCCCGCGATGGCCCCGCACCCACGGTCGCAGTGGACGGCACGGCAGCGGCGATGACCGGTGCCGCCGCCAGCGCGATGAGCAGAAGGAGCTTCCGGGTCCACGGGACCGGTCGCAACCCGCGCCCTCCAGTAGAATGCGCTCGAACCATGACTCGGCACGATATCACAGGGGCGGCTGCAGCCGCCCGCCCGGCGCAGACGCCCGAGGGTCCGCGCCAGAGGGCCCCGCTCATCGACATCGGGATCAATCTGGCGCACGACAGCTACGACGGCGACCGCGATGCGGTGATTGCCCGTGCCGGCGCGGCGGGTATCGTGCAGATGATCGTCACGGGCTCCTCCGCAGCGAGCTCGCGCACCGCGGTCCACCTCTCCCGGCTGCATCCCGGTGTGCTCTTCGCGACCGCGGGCGTGCATCCGCATCAGGCCGTGGAGCTCACTCCCGACGTTCTCGCAGAGCTCGGCGAGGTCGCCGCCGAGCCGCAGGTCGTGGCCGTCGGCGAGTGCGGCCTCGATTACTACCGCAACTACTCGCCCCGCCCGGCCCAGTGCGAGGCCTTTCACCGCCAGCTCGAGCTCGCAGCCCGGTGCGGCAAGCCCGTGTTCCTGCACCAGCGCGACAGCCACGAGGATTTCATCGCCATCCTGCGCGAGCACTGGCCCGGGCTCGCCGGCGGCGTGGCCCACTGCTTCACCGGCGGCCCCGCGGAGCTCGATTGTTATCTGCAGCTCGGGCTCGCGATCGGCATCACCGGTTGGATCTGCGACGAGCGCCGGGGCGCGCATCTGCTCGAGCTCGTGCGGCGCATCCCTGCCGGCCGGCTGCTCCTCGAGACCGACGGGCCCTACCTGCTGCCGCGGGACCTGGAGCCGAAGCCCTCCTCGCGGCGCAACGAGCCGGCGTATCTTGCGCACATCGCCGCCGTGGTGGCCCGCGCCCGCGGCGAGAGCGTCGAGTCACTCGCCCGGGCGAGCACCGAGGCCGCGCGCCGGCTCTTCCGTCTGCCTGGAACCGCTGCCGCCCATGCGCTGTAATCATCCGACTCAAGAAGCAACAGGAGAGCCCCGTGGACCTCGAGCAACTGCGTGCCGCCATCTCCGCCACCTGGCGCAGCTCCATCGTCGAGCGGCTCACCGCCTATGTGCGCATTCCGAACAAGTCGCCCATGTTCGATCCCGCATGGGAGGCCAGTGGTCACATGGACGCCGCCGTGCGGCTCATGGCCGACTGGTGCCGCAGCCAGCCGGTACCGAACATGCGGGTGCAGGTGCACCGGCTTCCCGCCCGCACACCGGTGCTGCTGGTCGACATTCCAGGCGAGCTGCCGGGCTCGGTGCTCCTCTACGGGCATCTCGACAAGCAGCCGGAATTCAGCGGCTGGCTGCCCGGTCTCGGCCCCTGGGAGCCGGTGCAGCGCGACGGGAAGCTCTATGGCCGCGGCGCGGCGGACGACGGCTACGCCGTCTTCAGCTCCCTCACCGCCATTTCCGCCCTCAAGGCTCAGGGCGTGGCGCTGCCGAGATGCGTCATCCTGATCGAGGCGTCGGAGGAAAGCGGCAGCGTCGATCTGCCCGCGCACCTCGAGACGTTGGGAGATGCCATCGGCGACCCCTCGCTCGTCGTCTGTCTGGACGCCGAATGCGGCAATTACGACCAGGTATGGTGCACGACCTCGCTGCGGGGCAATCTCGTGGGCCTGCTGCACGTGCGCGTGCTCGAGGAAGGCGTCCATTCGGGCATGGCGACCGGCATCGCAGCGACACCGTTTCGCATCGTCGAGCAGCTGCTCGCGCGCCTCGAGAGCCCGATCAACGGCGGCCTTCTCCTCGATGAGCTGTCGGTCTCCGTCCCGAAGGACCGGCGCGATCAGATCGAGGCCGCGGCACGGGTGCTCGGCGAAGCCGTGGCCGGCAAACTCCCCTGGGCCGCCGGCGTGCGCGCCGTCTCCAACGACCCCGCGGAGCTTCTCCTCAACAGCACCTGGAAAGGCACCCTGGCGGTGACCGGCGCCGACGGCATCCCCCCTACGCAGTCGGCCGGCAACGTGCTGCTCCCCTCGATCACCTTGAAGCTGTCGCTGCGCCTGCCGCCAACCTGCGATCCGGCACGCGCCGCGCGCGCCGTGAAGCAGGCGCTCGAGCAGAATCCGCCGTATGGCGCCCAGGTGCGCTTCGAGTCGGGAGGAGCCACGGCAGGATGGAATGCGCCCGCCTTCGCGCCGTGGCTGGAAGAGTCGATCACCCGCGCCTCACAACGGATCTACGGCCGGGAGGCCATTCATGTCGGGTGTGGCGGCACCATTCCTTTCATGGGCATGCTGGGCGAGCGCTTTCCGCGCACGCAGTTCTTCATCACCGGCGTGCTCGGACCGCACTCGAACGCCCACGGCCCGAACGAATTCCTCCACCTCGACTACGCGGAGAAGCTCACCGCCTGCGTCTCACTCGTGCTGCAGGACCACGCGAAGACCGTGTGACCCGAGGGGCTGGCCGTCCGCGGTGGAAGGGGGCCGTCGCTCGGCCCCTGCGGGAGCCGCGGTCGTGAATCAGTGTGCGGGGCAACTCATCGCATGTGCGCCATGTAGCTCGGCTTCACGGCGCCCTTGATCTTCTCCCAGCCCTCGCGGAACCTCGCGATCGTGCTCTCCGGCTCCTGGTCCATGGCCGGGAACTCCGCGCGCAGCGAGTCGATCATCAGCGTCCATTTGGGCAAGCCCTTCGGGAAGCGCCCGCGCCGCGTGAACACGACCCGGCCCTCGACGGGCACATCGCCCGCAAGCGCCTTGACCGCCGCGATGCGGTCGTAGAGCCCGCTCTGCGGATTCGTGAACGTGAAGCGCCGCGGTCCGTCCATCACCGTCCAGTCCGCCATCTGATCACCGCCGAAGATGTTGCCTTGCACGTCGCGCAGATCGACGACCAGCACCCCTCGGGAGGTCAGCAGCAGGAAATCGACGTGAAACCCGCCGCCCATCCCGTCGGGCACCAGCACGTCCACGACGTGATCCGATCCGGTCGCCGTCACCGCCAGGCGCAGCGACTTGCGCGCGCTGTACTGCCGGTACCACCGCCAGAGCCAGGAGACGCCGAATCCCAGCCCCGCCGCCGCCACGATCAGAGCCCATGCCGTGGGCGGGAGCTTCTCGATCTCATCCACTTGAACGACCCTCCGATATCCCGCCGTCCCGCAATGCGTCCCGGAGCGATTCCAGGTCGGCATCGATCTCCGTGCACTCGGACGGACGCGCGAACAACTTGGCCAGCGACTCCGGCATTGCGACATCACGTCCGATCAGCGGCTCGACGATCTCGCGGAATTTCGCCGGATGCGCGGTGGAGACCAACACCCAGCGGCCGCTGTCGCGGCGCTCGGCCGGAAGCCTCGCATACGCCTCGGCGGCGGTGGCCGTGTGCGGGCACCAGACCTGGCCGAGCTCCTGGTACCCCTGGCGGATGCGCGCGCGGATGGCCTCATCCTCCACCGCGCACGCGCTCACCGCGGAGCGGATCTCGCTCAGCTGCGGATAGAGCGCGCGCAATCGCTCCATGTTGCTGGGGTTGCCGACGTCCATGGCCGAGGCCAGCGTGGGGACGCTCGCGCGCGGCTGCCACTCACCCGTGTCGAGGAAATCCGGCACCGTGCGGTTGGCGTTGTGCGCCAGCACCACCTGCGCTATGGGCAGTCCCAGCCGGCGCGCCCAGATACAGGCCACCGCGTTGCCGAGATTGCCGCTCGGAATGACGAACGAGGCGGGCTCGCCGTGGCATCTGAGCACCGCGAGACTCGCCGCCGCGTAGTACACCGCCTGCGGCAGCAGCCGGCCGAGATTGATGCTGTTGGCCGAGGACAGCGCCCGCTCCTCCTGCCAGCGGCGATCGAGGAACGCCTGCTTGACGAGCCGCTGACAGTCATCGAACGTGCCACGCACCGCAAACGACCGCACGTTGCCGCCCCAGCAGGTGAGCTGCCGCTCCTGTGTCGGCGAGACGAGCCCCTTGGGAAAAAGCACCGCCACCTCGATCCCGGGGCGGCCGTGGAACGCCGCCGCGACGGCGCCGCCGGTGTCGCCCGAGGTGGCGACGAGTATCGTGAGGGGGCGCGAGGCCGGGGCGCGCAGGCGCGCGAGAGAGGCCGCGAGAAAGCGCGCGCCGAAATCCTTGAAGGCGGCCGTCGGGCCGTGGAAGAGCTCGAGCACCGCGAGCCGGCCCGTACCGCCGAGCGCGACGAGCGGCGCGGGAAAGTTGAAGGCCTCCGCGCTGATCTGCGGCAGCGGCTCGGCGAGCGGGTCGCCGGCGGCAAAGAGCGCGAGCAGCCTCGCCCCTGTTGCCGGCAGGCTCTCGCGCACCGGGAAGGCGCCCGCCTGGACCCGCGGCCACTCCGTGGGCACGTAGAGGCCACCGTCCGGCGCGAGCCCCTGCGCCAGAGCCTCTGCGAACCCGGCCGTCAGCTGCGCATCACGCGTGCTTCTGAACCGCATCATGTCACTTCGTTCTCTTCCGCTTCGCGCCGCTCAGCCGGTCTCGATGACCCGGGCCCCCTCAGCCCCGATGTCGACCAGCCACTCGTCGATGCCGATGGCGGCGGCCGTGAACTCGGCCCGCATGGCCTCGAGCACCCCGTGCGCATCCTTGGCGAGCGCCCAGGCGAAGAGCGTCGGGCCGGCCCCGGAGATCGAGCAGCCGAGCGCGCCGGCCTGCATGGCGGCCAGCCTCACCTCCTGAAAGCGGGGGATCAACGCCTGACGCTGCGGCTCGATGACGACATCCTCGAGCGAGGCGCGGATCATGTCGAGATCGTTGGTGTAGCAGCCGGAGATGAAGCCGGCGAGATTGGCGGTCTGCCAGACGAAATCGGAGAGCTCCACGCTGCGCTTGAGGATGGCCCGAGCCTGGCGTGTGGATAGGAACATCTGCGGGTGCGCGATGACGGCGCGAATCCCCTCCGGCACCGGAATCTGCTTCACCCTGGGATGATCGATCCCGACGGTGAGGACGAGTCCGCCGAAGAGCGAGGGCGCTATGTTGTCGACGTGCAGCGAGCCGCTCGCCACCGCCTCACCCTGCATTGCGAACTTCAGCAGCTCGAGCTTGCCGCAGGGCTGCGGCAGCAGCGCGTTGGCGGCAACCACCGCTCCCACGGCCGACGCCGCCGAGCCTCCGAGCCCGGAGCCGAGCGCAATGCCTTTGTCGATGCGCATCGAGAAGCCGAAGCCGGGCTGCAGCGCCTCCTGCATCGCGAGCAGCGCGCGGCCGGCGGTGTTCCGCGCCGGGTCGGTCGGCAGCGTTCCGGCCACGCCCGTGATGTCGGTGATGGTGACGCCTCTGTCTTTCGTGCGGCTCACCGTCACGCGGTCTCCGAGCGCGTCCACCGAGAAGCCGAGGATGTCGAAGCCGATGGCGACATTGCCGACGGATGCCGGCGCAAAGGCGGTAGCCCAGGTGTGACCGCTGCTCAAAGTCGCGCTCCGAGATAGGCGGAGAGCCTCAGGAGGTCGGCGAACACGCCGCCCGCCGTGACCTCGGGTCCGGCGCCCGGCCCCTGCACGATGAGCGGGTTGTCGCAGTAGCGGCGCGTGGCGAATCGAACCACGTTGTCGGTGAGGGCGATGTTGGCGAAGGGATGCTTCCCGTCGAGCTCGACCAGGCCCACGGTGGCCACGCCCGAGGGGGCGCGTGCTCCGGCCTTCATCGCCTCGCCGCAGGCCAGCCGGCCCACGTAACGCAGCACCTTGCCGCGCGCACGCGCGCTCTCGAGCCGCTCGCGCATCGCCGCATCGTGCCGCGGCAGGCGGCCCATGAACTCCTCGATGGAGCCGGTCTCGAGCCCGGCGGGCACCAGGCTCTCGACCTCGACATCGGCGAGCTCGAGCGAAAGCCCCATCTCCCGGCCGAGGATGATCAGCTTGCGGGCGACGTCCATGCCGGAGAGATCATCGCGCGGATCGGGCTCCGTGTAGCCCCGCTGGCGCGCATCCCGCACGATGTCGGAGAAGGGCGTGCGGCCGTCATAAACGTTGAAGAGGTAGGCGAGCGTTCCGGAGAAGATGCCCTCCACGCTCGTGATCTCGTCTCCTGTCTCCCTGAGATCGCGCAGCGTGTGCACCACCGGCAGCCCGGCGCCGACCGTCGCCTCGTAAAGGTAGTGCGCGCCGCCCGCCCGGCGCGCCTCCTGTATGGCGCGGTAGCAGGCGAGATCCCCGCTATTGGCCTTCTTGTTAGGGGTCACGATGTGCATGCCGGCGCCGAGCCACCCGGCATAGCGGCCGGCGATCTCGGCGCTCGCCGTGCAGTCGATGACGACCGAATGCGGCAGGTAGTCGACCCGCACGTGCTCGATGAAGCGGTCGAGGTCCGCGGCGACGCCCCGCTCCTCGTACTCCTCCCGCCACCGCTCGAGCGGGATGCCGGTCTCGGCGAGCACCATGCGGCGGGAGCCGAGCATGCCGCGCACCCGCAGGTCGATCTTGAACTGCTCCCGCAGCCTCGCGCTCTGCGAGGCGAGCTGGTCGAGGAATACCTTGCCCACCGTGCCGGGCCCGATGACGCCCACGGAGATGGTGTGCGGGGAGAGATAAAGACCTGCGTGCACGGCTCGCAGAGCGCGCGTCGCGGACCGCCCCTCCACCACGACGGAGATGTTCCGTTCCGATGCCCCCTGGGCGATGGCTCGCACGTTCACGCTGGCCGCACCGAGGGAATTGAAGACCTTGGCCGCGACGCCGGGGGTACCCGCCATGCCGTCGCCGACGATGGCGAGGATCGCGAGTTCCGGATCGATCTCGACGCTCTGGATCTGTCCCTCCTTCAGCTCCCGCTCGAAGGCCTCGCGGACGAGCGCGGCGGCGCGCTCGGCCTGCTCCTGCGGGATGGCGCAGCAGATCGAGTGCTCGGAGCTGCCCTGGGAGATGAGGATGACCGAGATGCCCTCCTCGCGCAGCGCGCCGAAGAGCCGGTGCGCGGTGCCCGGCACGCCGATCATGCCCGCGCCCTCGAGGTTGATCAGCGCCACCCGCTCGATGCTGGCGATGCCTTTGACCGGCAGCGCCGAGGTCGGCTGAGCGCAGATGATCGTGCCGGGCTTCTCCGGTGCGAAGGTGTTGCGGATCCAGATGGGAATGGCGCCCCCCACCGCGGGCGCCATCGTCTGCGGGTGGATGACCTTCGCCCCGAAATAGGCGAGCTCCATCGCCTCGTTGTAGGTCAGCGAGTCGATCACCGTCGCATCGGGCACCCGGCGCGGATCGGCCGACAGGACGCCGTCGACGTCGGTCCAGATGTGGATCTCCGCGGCATCGAGCAGCGCGCCGAAGATCGACGCGGAGAAGTCGCTGCCGTTGCGCCCGAGGGTGGTCTGGACGCCGCGCGCATCGGAGGCCACGAACCCGGTGATGATCAGCGTCCCCTTGAAGTCGCGGTCCACCAGATCGGTGAGATTCGCCCGCGACCGCGCCCACTGCACGCCGGGGCCGAGCGGGCCCCACTCGGCGACCACGACCCGACGGGCGTCGATCCACTGTACCGGGCCGCGCTGGCTGGCGCGCTCCTCGTAGAACCGGTGAAAGAGCTTGGTCGACCAGATCTCGCCGTAGCCGGCGATGAGATCGCTCACGTTGCGCGCAGCCGCCCGGGTCAGCTTCACCGTGTGCAGGATGCCCTCGAGATCGTGGCAGTCCCGGTCGAACCCCGCGAGGTACAGCCGCGCGGACTCCGGACGCAGCAGCGTCTCGGCAATCTCCGCGTGGCGCGAGCGCAGGGCGCCGAGCTCGATCCGATAGCGATCGTCCTGGTTCTCGGCGAGCGCCACGAGGCCCAGCAGGGCATCCGTGACGCCCTTGCACGCCGAGAGCACGACGCCGACGCGCGCGGCCGGCAGGGCATCGATGATGGCGGCGACCCGGCGGAAACAGCCGGCGTCGGCGACGCTCGAGCCGCCGAACTTGTGCACGACCCAGGGAGCGGGATTGGGCATGGAATTGAAGAAGCGACCAGAGGGAAGGCGGTGCGACTCTACTGACGAGCCCGAGTGCGCGCAATGATGTTCTCCTAGGTTCTTGCGAGCTGAAGCCGGCGCGAGCCCGGCAGGGCATAATTCGCCGGGCATGGATTCCGAGCTTGCTCCCCTCCTCCCCCTTTTCGAGCGCGAGCGGTCCGCCGGTCGCGCGATGGCGCTCGGCGTCCTGGTGCACACGGTCGGCTCGACCTACCGCAAGCCCGGGGCGATGCTGCTCATCGCGGGCGGCGGCGAGTACGCCGGCCTCATTTCCGGGGGCTGTCTCGAAGGGGATCTCGGGGAGCGCGCCCGGGCGGTGATCGAGACCGGTCGCTGCGCGCTCGTGACCTACGATTTGCGCAACTCGGACGACCTCGTCTGGGGCCTCGGCCTCGGCTGCGAAGGCGCCATGCACATCCTGCTGCTGCGCGTCGGACCGCAGGAGGAGTGGCAGCCGCTGGCGCACCTGGCCGCCGCGCAAGCCGCGCTCAGCCCGACTGCCGTCGGCATAGTCACCGAATCGCGCGATCCCGGCCTGCC
>DASTAC010000036.1:0-3215 GCA_035713045.1 Steroidobacteraceae bacterium | reverse complement strand
TGTCGTCTGCCCCATGAGGAGCGCGTGGGACCTGCACCGCGCCTGGCCCGAGGCGGACCTGCGCATCGTGCCCGATGCCGGCCACTCCGCCTTCGAGCGCGGCAACCTGCATGAGCTCGTGCTGGCCACCGACCGCTTCGCGGCCGGCTAAGCCGCTCCTATCGCGAAGCCCCCCTCCGCCCGCGCAGCAAGGCGTCCGGGTGCCGGTCGAGGTAGTCCGCAAGCGCCCGCACGGAGCGGGCGGCCTGGCTGAGCTCGCTCATCAGCTGCGGCAGATTCGTGTTGGAGGGGGCGGACCCTCCGGCGGCGTTCTGGATCGCAGCCATGGTGCGCCGCGCGGCGTCGGAGGTCGCGCGCAGCGAGTTCAGCAGCTCGTTGACGTTGGGTTGCGTCTCGGTCGCCAGCCGGTTGAGACGCCTCAGAACGAGGTTGAGGGACACCAGCGCATCGCGCAGCTGGGGTCCTGCCGTGGCCCGGTTCAGATTGCCCAGCACGGCGTTGAGGTTGTGGAGCACGGAGTCGAGGTTGTGCAGCGTGTCCGCGAGCAGCGGCGATGCCCCCGGCCCCCCCAGGGCGGCCTGCTCGTTGCCGTAGAGCCGAAAGACACTGTCCGCCGGACTGGGAGCGCCCGACATCGCGGCGGCGGAAGTATCGAAGGCGACGCCGCCCGCGAGCAGCTGCTGCCAGGAGTTGGCGCGCAGCTGCAGGCCCTGGGCGCCGAGCGTCATCGCCACGCCGCCTGCGTTCCAGAAGCGCGTTCCGGGGTGTACCAGCCGATCGCTCGGGGCTCGGATGAACGCCATCACCTTGACGTCATGTCCGTCCGGGGCGAGGGAGTAGCTCGTCACCACGCCGACATCGACGCCGCGATACGTCACCGGTGAGCCGCGCGTGAGCGAGCCGAGATCCGGCGCTCGCAGGATGAACGAGCGTCCCGCCTGCCCCGGCGCGACGATCGGCGGACTGTCGAGGCCGACGAAACGGCGTCGCGGCTTGCCGGGCCTGCCGGGATACATCTCGATGTAGGAGCCTGAGACTATCGTCGACAGTCCCGAGATTCCCTGCACGCCCAGGCGCGGCGTGACGATGTAGAAGATCGCGGAATCGGTGAGATAGGGGATCGCCTGCCGGGTCATCCGTGCCTGCACCACGACCCGCCGCATGTCGTTCGTCAGGCGCAGCGAGGTTACGGTCCCGAGCACCGCGTTCAGGTGCTGGATCGTCGCCTGTCCGGGCTGCAGCCCCTGCGCCGCCCTGAAGGTGATCGTGATGTCCGGGCCGCGCTCGGCGACGGTACGCCATACGAGCCATGCCACCACGCCGGCGGCGGCGATGGGCACGATCCAGACCCACGCGATCCAGCGGCGCGGCCGCACGTGCGCCTCGGCGGGTTGCTGCTGGTGGTGAGGCTCGTCTGGCTCGTCCGGCACGGATCATCCTCCCTGCGCGTCCCACATGAGTCGGGTGTCGAAGGTCCGGGTGGCGATCATGGTGAGGATCACCACCGCGGCGAAGGCCGTGAGTCCGCCGCCGGCCCGCGCCTGCGCCACGGCGCCGAACTGAAGCAGGGCCACCAGCACCGAAGTGACGAACACGTCGATGTTGGACCAGGAGCCCACGGTGTCGATGAAGCGGAAGAAGCGTGTGCGCGCGATCAGCGCGCGCCGCGAGCCCTGCAGCGTGGAGAGCAGCATCCACGTCAGCCCGCACAGCTTCAGCAGCGGCAGCACGATGCTGGCCAGGAACACGATGAGCGCCAGCGGCCAGAGCCGGTTGTGGATCAGCTCGAGCACGCCGGTGATGATGGTGTTGGACTGCTCGTGGCCGAAGCTGACCAGCGTCAACACGGGCAGCACGTTGGCCGGGACGTAGAGCAGGAAGCCCGCCGTCACCAGCGCGGCGGTCACCGTGAATGCATGGGGCTTGCGCTCGTGAAGCGCCGCCCCGCAGCGCGGGCACCGCTCGCGCGCGTGCATCGGGGTGACCAGCAACCCGCACACCGTGCAGGCGATCGCGCGAACGGTGGAGTCGGGCCGGATGGAGTGCCCGGGAACGGGACGCCCCTCCGAGCCGGCAGGCCGCAGCGGCAGCGGCAGCGCCTCCCAGACCGTGCGCTCATCGAACTGGGTCAGCGCCAGCAGCAGCGCCGCGGCCGCTCCCATCAGGCACCAGCCTCCCGCCAGCACGCGCACGCCGACGACCAGGTGCAGCCGGCTGTAGGCGACGAAACACCCGACCAGAAAGATCTCGAGCATCATCCACGGGCGCAGCCGCATGACCCATCGAAACACCGGGCCCACGTGCGCGCGCACTCCGAGCAGGAGCGAGGTCAGCACGCCGATCAGCGCCACCAGGTAAAGATAGGGAAATGCGACACTGAAGGCGCCGACGACCGCCGCGAGCGGCGCGAAGCCCTCGCGCCACAGCCCGGCGATGCCGCTCCACAGCCAGCTGACCCGGGCGGCTCCGTGGGAGCTCACGACGAGCAGCGGCGCGACGGTCGCCGGCATCAGCAGCAGCAGCGCGGCCAGCGCGAGCGCGAGCGGAGCCTCGATCCGTCCGGCCGCCGGCCCCGAAAGCAGCCGGGCGCATTGCCGGCATTCGGCGAGCTGTCGCCGGCTGAGCGCGGGCAGCCGCTGGAGCAGCCCGCAATCCGGGCACGCGACCCTCGCCTGACGCTCGGCAGTAGCCATCGCTCGCCCAGCAGCAAAGGAGATGCCTCGCCCGGGTGCGGCAGGCTGCCGCGATCCAGCGCTTCACCTGAGTTCCCCATCGCGCATGGCGCGACCCCGAACCCTGAAACGGCACGAGCCGGTGCCCAGGCACAGGGGTGCGACGCATGCGTCGCACGGGTAGCCAGGATGGCTACCCCGGGCTTGCGCGCAGCAGGGACAGCGTAGCGCAATGCGACGCATGCGTCGCACGGGTGGCCATGGCTGGCCACCCCGGGCTTGCGCGCAGCAGGGACTGCGCAGCGCAATGTGCCCTGCCGCCGCCGGTGGCGGCGGCAGCGACCAAAAACCGCGCTTTTGGCCGCTGCCACGCTGGGCGGGGCACGACGCCCCGATCCAGCGTTTCATCCCAGTTCCCCATCGCGTATGGCGCGACCCCGAACCATGAAACGGCACGAGCCGGTGCCGAGGCACAGGGACGTGCCCCGCCGCCGCAGGTGGCGGACGTTGAGCCAAAAACGACGCTTTTTGGCTCAACGACGC
>DASTAC010000035.1:0-61764 GCA_035713045.1 Steroidobacteraceae bacterium | reverse complement strand
CCGCGCTGCTTGGCCATCTCCTCGGGCTTCTTCTTGCCCATGGCGCGGCGCAGCAGATCGGCGCCGCCGAGCGTATAGCCGGCCAGGCGCTGGGCGATCTGCATCACCTGCTCCTGATACACGAACACTCCGTGCGTCACTCCCAGCACCTGCTCCATGTCGGGATGCAGGTACTCTGGCTTCTTGCCGTGCTTGCAGGCGACGTATTCCGGGATCAGGTCCATGGGCCCCGGGCGATAGAGCGCGCCCAGCGCGATGAGGTCATCGAAACGGTCCGGCTTCGCATCCTTGAGCATGCGCTGCATGCCGCCGGATTCGAACTGGAACACCGCCACCGTCTGCGCCTTCTTGAACACCGTGTCGTAGGTGAAGGCGTCATCGAGCGGGATGCGGCTGATGTCGAGCGGGGGCTCGCCGGCCTGAGCGCGCCGCGCATTGATCGCCTTCACGGTCCAGTCGATGACCGTCAGCGTTCGCAGCCCCAGGAAGTCGAACTTCACCAGGCCCGCCGCCTCCACGTCGTCCTTGTCGAACTGGGTGACCAGGCTCCCGCCCGACTCGTCGCAATAAAGCGGCGCGAAGTCCGTCAACACCGACGGCGCGATGACGACACCGCCGGCGTGCATGCCGGCATTGCGAGTCAGCCCTTCCAGGGAGCGGGCGAGATCGATGAGGTTGCGGACGTCCTCCTCGGAATCGTAGAGGCGCTTGAGCTCCGGCTCCTTCTGCAGCGCGTCATCGAGGGTGATGCCGAGCTCGAACGGGATCAGCTTGGCGATCTTGTCGACGAAGCCGTAGGTCATGCCGAGCACGCGGCCGACGTCGCGGACCACCGCCTTGGCGGCCATGGTGCCGTAGGTGATGATCTGGGAGACGCGATCGCGCCCGTAATGGCCGGCGACGTAGTCGATCACGCGGTCCCGCCCCTCCATGCAGAAGTCGACGTCGAAGTCGGGCATGGAGACGCGCTCGGGGTTCAGGAAGCGCTCGAAGAGAAGGTCGTAGCGCAGCGGATCGAGATCCGTGATCGCCAGGCTGTAGGCGACCAGGGAGCCGGCGCCGGAGCCGCGGCCGGGGCCCACGGGGACACCGTGCTCCTTGGCCCAGCGGATGAAGTCGGCGACGATGAGGAAGTATCCCGCGAAGCCCATCTTGCAGATGACGTCGAGCTCGGCCTGCAGACGTCGTCGATAGACGTCCACATCGACATCGACGTGACTTCTCGCGGGCGCCGCACGTTCGGGACTCAAGATGCCGGCCAGGCGCTTCTCGAGGCCGGACTCGGCCTCCTTGCGCAGGAACTCCTCGGTGCTCAGGTCGCCGGGGACGGGATACGGAGGCAGTCGCGGCTGGCCGAGCTTGAGGGTGAGGCTCGCGCGGCGCGCGATCTCGACGGAGTTGGCCAAGGCTTCGGGGATGTCGGCGAAGAGGCGCGACATCTCCTGCGGGGAGCGCAGGTACTGCTGAGCCGTATAGCGGCGCACGCGGTTGGCATCGGCCAGGAGCGTGCCGTCATGGATGCAGACGCGGGCCTCGTGCGACTCGAAGTCGGTCGGCTTCAGGAAGCGTACGTCGTTGGTGGCCACGACGGGAATCCCGCGGCGGCCCGCAAGGCTCACGGCGGCGGCGATGTAGCTTTCCTCCTCGGCGCGGCCGAGCCGCTGCAGCTCGATGTAGTAGCGCTCGGGCAGCAGCGCGAGCCACTCCTCGAGCGCGCGCTCGGCATCCTGCTCGCGGCCGTTCACCAGCGCCCGGCCGACATCCCCTTCGGTGGCGCACGAGAGCGCGATGAGGCCGTCGAGGGTCTCGCGCGAGAGCCAGCCGCGCTCGATCAGGGGCACACCGCGCTGCTGGCCTTCCAGATAGGCGCGGCTGACCAGGCGCGTGGCATTCAGGTACCCGGCCTGATTCTGACAGATGAGGGTGATGCGCGAGGGCTGTTGGCGCTCACCGGGCTCGCGGACCAGCAGGTCGACGCCGACGATGGGCTTGACGCCGCGCGCGAGCGCCGCCTTGTAGAACTTGACCAGCGCGAAAAGGTTGGACTGGTCGGTGGCGGCGACCGCGGGCATGCCGGCGGCCGCCACGGCCTCGATCAGCTCCGGCACCCGCACGACACTGTCGATGAGGGAGTACTCGGTGTGCAGGCGCAGATGTACGAAGCCGGTCACGTCAAGACTCCATGTCGGTGCCGGTCAGGGCTAGCTCGACCTGAGGATCGGGCAGCGCGCCGAGTGCGACTCTCACCGGACTGAAGGAGCGGCGATGCTGAGGACTGGGCTCGCGCGAGCGCAGCGCCTCCAGATGCGCCGGAGTGCCATATCCCTTGTGGGCCGCGAGCGCGAAGCCCGGATAGCAGGGATCGAGCGCTTCCATCATCGCATCGCGATGGGTCTTCGCGAGAATGGAAGCGGCGCTGATCGCCGGGATGCGCGCATCGCCCTCGACGACCGCCTCCACCGAGCATCCGAGCGACAGATCGGCGAGGGGCGGAAGCTGGTTGCCGTCGACCTGCACGTGGGTCGGACACACCGGCAGGCGCAGGAGCGCGCGGCGCATCGCGAGGAAGGTCGCGCCGAGAATGTTGAGAGCGTCGATCTCGTCGCGGTCGGCCCATGCGACGGCCCACGCCAGGGCCCGCTCGCGGATGATCGGGGCCAGACGCTCCCGCTCCTGCGGCGACAGCGCCTTGGAGTCGGCGAGGCCCGCGATCCGCCGCCTCGGATTCAGGATGACCGCCGCGGCGACGACCGGCCCGGCGAGCGGACCGCGGCCGGCCTCATCGACACCGGCGACCCGAGCCCCTGAGGGCCGCCGTCGCGCCTCGGCGGTGCTCGCGGAAATGATCACGCCGGCCTCCCGGCCGCCGCAGTCGCAGGCGCATGCAGGAGCGACAGGATGGCATCCGCGGCGCGCGCCGCGGCACCGCCGCGCAGCGCCTCGTGCACCTTGAGGAATTCCGCGTCGAGCTCGCGCAGATATTCCGGATCCGAGAGCCGGCCGAGGAGCGCCTCGCCGAGCGCGGCGCCGCTCACCTGCTCCTGCAGGAGCTCCGGGACTAGCGCGCGTCCGACGAGCAGATTCGGTTGCGAGAAGTACGGCACCTTGACCAGTCGCAGTCTTCGCAGCAGAAAGGCGGTGAGCGCGCCGAGACGATACGCCACGACCATCGGACGGCGCGACAGCAAGGTCTCGAGTGTAGCGGTTCCCGAGGCGACGATGGCCGCATCGCAGGCGGCGAGCGCCTGCTGGGCGCGGCCATCGATCAGGACAATATCTGGCGCATCCGGCACTTGTGCCTGCTTCCTCTGGAAGGCCTCACGGGTGCGGGCGGTTGCCATGGGCGCGATGAATCGCACGTCCGGCCGGCGCGCGTGAAGCCACGCGGCGGCCTGGATGAAGTCGGTCGCCAGTCGCTCAACCTCCCCCATGCGGCTGCCGGGCAGCAGCGCGATGACCGGCGCGCAAGCGTCCAGCCCCAGCGCGGCACGGGCTGCGCCGCGGTCGACACGAAGCGGAATCTGGTCGGCGAGCGGATGCCCGACGAAGGCGGCCGGCACGCCGTGACGCGAATAGAACGCGGTCTCGAACGGGAGCAGGCAAAGGACCAGATCGCAGGCCCGGCCGATCTCGCGCACCCGCCCCTGCCGCCACGCCCAGACCTGCGGGCTCACATACTGCACGGTCCTCAAGCCCTCGGCGTGCAGACGCTTTGCCAGGCCGAGATTGAATTCCGGCGCGTCGATGCCGACGAACACATCGGGGCGGGACTCGCGGAATCGGGCGGCGAGCGATTTGCGCAGCCGCAGCAGCCGCGGCAGATGGCGCACCACTTCGGTGAGCCCCATCACCGCGAGCTCCTCCGCGCCCGCCCACGCCTCACAGCCGGCGGCGATCATCTTCGGTCCCGCGACGCCGAAGCATTCGACGCGGGCGACACGCTCCCGGAGCGCCGCGATGAGCGCGGCGCCGAGCTGGTCTCCGGATGATTCCCCTGCGACGATGCCGACGCGCAGCGGCGCCGCACCGCTCATCGCACGATGCTGCGGGTCGAGCTGCGAATGAAGTCGACGAACAGGCGCAGCTCGGGCCGCTCCGCGGCCGCAGGCTCGAGCCGCCCGAGGGCCTCGCTGAGCTTCAGGTCGCAACGATAGACCAGGCGGTAGGCGTCGCGGATCGCACGAATCTGGTCCTCCGTGAAACCCCTTCGCTTCAGGCCCTCGGAGTTGACCGCGTGCGGAACGGCATGATTGCCGGCCACCATGATGTACGGCGGCACGTCGCGGGTGACGATCGAGCCGCCGGCCAGGAAGGCGTGCGCGCCGATCTTGCAATGCTGATGCACGGCCGAAAGACCGCCGAGAATGACCCAGTCGCCGATCTCGACGTGGCCCGCGAGAGAGACGCAGTTGGCGAACACCGTGTTGCACCCGACGATGCAATCGTGCGCGACGTGCGAGTAGGCCATGAAGAGATTGTCATCCCCGATGCGGGTCACGCCCCTGTCGTGGACCGTGCCGCGGTTGACGGTGCAGCTTTCGCGAAAGACGTTCCGATCGCCGATCTCGAGGCGGGTCGGCTCGCCGGCGTACTTCTTGTCCTGCGGCGCATCGCCCAGGGAGGCGAACTGATGAATCCTGTTGCCGGTGCCGATGGTCGTGGGGCCGTTGATGACGACGTGAGGCCCGATCACGGTTCCGGCGCCGATGCGCACGTCCGGCCCGATGACACTGAAGGGACCCACGGCGACGTCCGCCGCGAGCTCCGCCCGCGGCGAGACGATGGCTTGGCGATCGATCACTTGGCGGTCTCCGGCGCCACCATGATTTCAGCGTGAGCCACCTCGACATCGCCCATCAGCGCCGCGGTCGAGAAGCGCCAGATGCCCTTCAGGTAGCGCTCCACCTGAGCGGTGAGCACGAGCTGGTCACCCGGCTCGACCGGTTTCCTGAAGCGAGCCTTGTCGATGCCGACGAAATAGAAGCGGGTCTCCGCGTCCGGGATCACGTTGGCGCTCAGGAAGGTGAGAATTCCCGCCGTCTGCGCCAGCGCCTCGATGATGATCACGCCGGGCATCACCGGCCGCCCGGGGAAGTGGCCGGGGAAGAACGGCTCGTTGTAGGTGACGTTCTTCAGCGCCCGGATGTTCTGGCCGCTGTGCCACTCGAGCACCCGGTCGACCAGCAGGAAGGGATACCGGTGCGGCAGATACCGCAGAATGGCTTGGATATCGAGGTGCGTCGATTCGGTCATCATTACTCTTCCTGGTCGGGGCCACCGGAGCCGTGGCGCTCCAGCGCTTTGAGCCGCGTGGCGAGGGAGTCCAGACGCTTGAAACGCGCGACCAGCCGCCGCCAGACATGGGCCTCCTCGAGAGGAATGCCTCCGGAGTATACGCCGGGGCGCGGCACGGAATGGCTCACCATGGTGCAGCCCGTGATGATCACATCATCGGCGATCGTCAGGTGTCCGCCGATGCCCACCTGGCCGCCGATCATGCAGCGGCGGCCGATCGTCGTGCTGCCCGAGACGCCCACGGCTGCCGCCAGGGCGCTGTGGGCTCCCACCCTGACGTTGTGGGCAATCATGATCAGGTTGTCGAGCTTGACGCCCTCCTCGATCACGGTGTCCTCGATCGCTCCGCGGTCGATCGTCGTGTTGGCGCCGACCTCGACATCGGGACCGATGCGTACGGTCCCCGCCTGCGGCACCTTGATCCAACGGCCGCCCTCCTGCGCGAATCCGAAGCCGTCCCCGCCGATCACCGCTCCGGGCTGAATCGTCGTTCGGGCGCCGATCTCCACCTTCCGGCACACCGTCACACGGGCCGTGAGGCGGACGTCCTCGGCCAGTGTCGCGCCCTGGTCCACCAGGCACTGCGGACCGACGAACGCACGGGCGCCGACGACGGCCCCTTCGCCGATGACGCTCAGCGCGCCGACATGAGCGCTCGGATCGACGCGTGCGCCCGGAGCGATGACCGCCGACGGATGCACCCCAGGCGGGGCCACCGGCGGCGGATGCAGAACCGTGGCTATCCGCGCATAGGTGGCGTGAGGGTTGCGGCACACCAGCGCCGCGGTCCTGCAATCGGCGGCGCCGGCCTCATCGAGCACCACGGCCGCCGCCCCGGTGGTCGAGAGCTGCTGGCGGTAGCGCGGATTGGCGAGAAACGCCAGCGAGCGCGAATCCGCGTGCGCCAGCGTGGCCACGTGGTCGACGCGCACGTCGGGGTCGCCGCGCAGCTCGCAGCCGAATCTTACCGCGAGCTCCCCGAGTGAGACGGCCATGACGCGCGCGCCCGCGGGGCCTCGCTACTTGTGAGACGGCAGCCGGTGAGCGGCCTGAGCCTTCAAACGCGACAGGATGGCCGGCGTGATATCGAGCGTCGCGTCGGAGTAGATGACGCCGTCGGCGAGCACGAGGTCGTACTTCTGCTGCCTCGCATAGTTCTGCACGACCTTCACCAGCGTTTGCTGCAGCTGCGACATGAGCTGGTTGCGGCGTGTGTTGACGTCGTCCTGGATCTCGCTCTGCTTGCGAGCGAGGTTCTGATAGCGCTCGCGCAGGTCGAGCTCGGCCTGATCACGCTGGTCCTGCGTCATCGTGGGCCCGTTCTTCTTGAGGTTGTCCTCACGAACCTTGAGCTCGTTCGCTTCCGCCTGCAGGGAGCGCTGCTTGGGGGCGAATTCAGCGCGCAGGGTGGCGACCGCGGCCTTCGCCTGGGGGGCTTCCTGCAGCAGCTCGCCGTAGTTCACCACCGCGATCCTGAGCCCAGCCGCCTGGGCCGGCGCCGCGGCTGCCGCTGCGGCCAGCGCCACCGCCGCAAGGGCGGCGAGCCCCCCCGGCCTGGCGATCCTGCAAACCCAAGATCTCAACCGCACTAAGCGCTTCACGGAAACCCACCTCGAATATTATGTGATAGTGATCGCTGGCCCCCGACGGGCGGCCAAGCTCCTCATATTACCATCTGATGACGCTCAGAACGCCTGCCCGATGGAGAACTGGAAGCCCTCGGTCTGATCGCCCCAGGTTTCCGAGCCCACCGAGTATCGGGTGGCATTCAGCGGCACGCCGTAGCTGAACCGGAAGAGTCCGAGCGGGGCCAGCCACTCCACCGCGACGCCGACCGAGCGCTTGAGATCGCCCCAGCCGTTGAGGTGGTAGGTCACGGGCGTCACCCCGTCAGGCCCGAAGAACTTGATCCGGTTGCCGGTGTAGAAGACGTTGCCCATGTCGAAGAAGAGGCTCACCCGGGCGTTCTGCCGCCACTTGGCCGGCATCGGCAGCAGGAGCTCGCTCTGGCTGGCGATCATGAAGTTGCCGCCATACGGATTGCCGTAGTTGTCGCGCGGCCCCAGCCAGTCCTCGCGGAAGCCGCGCACCGTGTCCGGGCCGCCGCCGAACTGCTGCGCGAACGGCGGGATGGCGGTGGTGCTGCCGAGCGGCGCGCCGTAGACCACGTTGTCGAGCAGCGACAGGGTGAGCAGGTGCCGCCAGATCGGCACGTACTGCTGGAACGTGAAGTTGCCCATCCAGTAGCGCACCGTGCTGCCAGGGGCGCTGATGCGGAAATTGATCGCGGTGCGGTTGCCGCGGTCGGCGAAGAGCGTGCGGTTGCGGTTGTCGTAGCCCCAGCCGGCGACGAGCATCACGTCGTTGAAATTGGTGCCGTAAAGCTCGAAGTCGTTGTTGCTGTAGTCCTCGTGCACCAGGCGGCTGTAGGCGTGGCCGTTCTGCCGCACCCACTGCTGCGCCTGCTGGGCGCTCGAGTAGGAGGTGGTCAGGAGCTTCGAGCTCTCGAACGCCGCGCCGAAGGTGAGGTACTGGAAGAGCGAGATCGGGTAGCTCCAGGTCGGCCCGAGGCTCAGGTTCTTCGACGAGAAGTTGGAGGAGGACGAGACGAACTGGGTGACGTCGCTGTAGGTCACCGACAGCGTCTGGCTGACCCCGTTCATGGTGATGTACGGGTTGGTGTACTGGACCGTGTACACCTTGTTGTACGCCCCGCCCTGCAGGTTGATCGCGAAGCGGTTGCCGGTGCCGAGGAAGTCGGCATCGGCATAATTGGCGTTCAGCATCAGCTTGTAGGTGGCCGAGTACCCGATGCCGCCCGAGAGCTGCGCGGCCGGTCCCTGCTTGATCTTGTAATCGACGTCCACCTGGTCCGGAGACCCCGGCACCCGCGCCTTCGAGTAGCTCACGTGCTTGACGTAAGGGAGCCGCTGGATGCGCTGCTTGGAGCGCTCGAGGGCGACGTTCGAGAGGTAGCCGCCCTCGAGCTGCAGCATCTGCCGGCGCAGCACGACGTCGTTGATCGCAGTCTCGCCGGAGAAGGTGATGTTGCGCACGTAGACGCGGTTGCCCGGGTCGACGAAGAAGGTGAGCTCCACCGTGTGCTTCTTGTTGTCCGGCGTCGGCACCGGATCGACCTTGGCGAAGGCGTAGCCGTCCTCGCCCAGACGGTCCTCGATCAGCTTCTCGGTGTTGCTGATCAGCCGCCGGTTGAAGATCTCCCCGGGGTGGATCTCCACCAGCCGCTCGAGCTTCGCCTCCGGCACGACGAACGTGCCGGCGAGCTTGACCTTGGAGATCCTGTAGACCTCGCCCTGATGGATGTTGACGTCGATGAAGATGTCCTTCTTGTCCGGCGTGATCTGCACCTCGGTCGAGTTGATCTGGAAGTTGGCGTAGCCGCGATTCATGTAGAAATCGCGCAGCCGCTCGAGATCGCCCTGCATCGTCTCGCGCGAGTAGCGGTCGTCCTGCCGGTACCAGGAGAGCCAGTTCGGGGTCTTCAGGTGGAAGCGCTTGAGGATGGTCTTCTGCCCGTACTTCGTGTCGCCCACGATGTTGATCGAGCGGATCACCGCCCGCGCGCCCTCGTTGATGTTGATCGCGATCTTCACCCGGTTGTCCGTATCCGGGGTGACCTTGGTATTGATCACGACGCCGTACTTGCCGCGGCTGTAGTACTGGTCGGTGAGGTACTGCGTGACGTCCTCGAGCGTCGAGCGGTCGAAGATCTTGCCGGGCGCGAGGCCGACGTTGCGCAGCGACTTCTGCAGGTCCTTGGTCTTGATCTCCTTGTTGCCCTTGATCGTGAAGCTCTCGATCGAGGGCCGCTCGAGCACCACCACGACCAGTGTGTTGCCCTCGCGGCGCAACTCCACGTCGCGGAAGAATCCGGTGGCATAGAGCGCGCGGATCGCCTCGCGCACCCGCTGCGGCGAGAGGTGATCGCCGATGTTGACGGGCAGGTAATTGAATACCGTGCCCTGGGAGATTCGCTCCAGGCCCTCCACCTTGATGTCCCCGACGGTGAAGTCGGCGCTCGAGGGGGAGATGTGCGCCTGCGCGAGCGCGACCGCCGAATGGACGGCCAGCGCCACGGTGGCCACCAGTGCGACGCGCGACTTCATGTTCTGATACCCAACTTTGTCACTTTCTGAGCTCTCAGGCCCCAACTGTTGCATCATTCACGTAAATCGACCCCCGCTCGCCGTCTAGTCCACTGGCGCAAAGTCGGCATCCCGCCGCTTTGCGCAGCCAGCTCATTCACCGTCTTTGATCTCGCGACCCAGGGGCGGCCCTGGGTCGCTTACTCAGTTGCTTTCGGGCCCCGCGTTTCTCGCGGACAAGCCGCGGTGGCGCTCTCGGTGCACGACGAACTTCTGATTCAGGACACCAGCTCGCGAAATTCAACTGAACTGACGCGCGATGTCGTTGTAGAGCGCCACCCCCATGAGAAGGATCAGCAGCGCGATCCCCACCTGGGCCCCGAAGGCCTGCGCCCGCTCCGACATCGGGCTACCCTTCACCCACTCGATCACCTGGAAGACGATCTGGCCGCCGTCGAGGATCGGAATGGGCAGCAGGTTCAGAAAGCCGAGCGACAGCGAGATCAGCACCAGAAAGCCGAGGAACGAGGTCACCCCGGCGCGGGCCGACTGCCCCGCGTACTCGGCGATGGACACCGGGCCGCTCAGGTTCTTCAGCGATACCTGCCCGAGCAGCATGCGCCAAAAGAGCCTTCCCTGCAGTGCCGTCATGCTCCAGGCCTGCGTCGCGGCGCTTCCAAGGGCCGCGACGGCCGAGACGCTGCGGTGGCGCGTCATGCTCGCAGGGTAGGATATCTCGGTGGGTCCGTCCGCATCGATGCGGCCCACATACTTGCCGCCGACCTTGGCGGTTCCGACCTCCACCTGAACGGTGTGGGTCGATCCGGCGCGCATATACGTCAGGCTGATCGTCGCCCCGGGATGCGGAGTGATCTGCGCGACCAGGTCCTGCCAGTCCTTCACCGCATGGCCGTCGACGGAAACGATCCGGTCGCCACCCCGCAGGCCGGCGCGAGCCGCCGGTCCGTCCGGCCTCACCTGACTCAGCACCGGCGGAATCTCGGGTACCCAAAACTGAAATCCGAGGCCCCTGAGCGGGTCCACGGTGAGATGGCGCCGGGTCGCCTCCTTGCGCACGTCGAGATCGACGTTGCGCGTCGCTCCGTTGCTGCCGCGCACCGTCAGGTCCGCATTGCCGCGCGAGCTCATCGCATCGAGCAGGCTGAAGAGCACCTCGTGCTGGCCATCGACCGGGGTACCATTGATCGAAAGAATCCGATCGCCCGAGACGAGCCCGGCCCTGGCCGCGATGGAGCCCGGCGTCACCTCGCCGACGACCGGCAGGTAGCGCGTGATGCCGTTGACCCAGAGCACACCGGCGAGCACCAGGATGGCGAATATGAAGTTGAAGCCCGGCCCCGCCAGCAGCACCAGGATGCGCTGCAAGGGAGGCTTGCGCGTGAACGAGCGCGGCAGGTCTTCGGGCGCGACCGGTCCCTCGCGCTCGTCGAGGAGCTTGACGTAGCCCCCGAGGGGGATCGGCGCGAGGGCGATTTCCGTCGGGTCCGCACGGCCCACGCGCCAGGTGAGGAGCGGCGGCCCGAATCCGACCGAGAAGCGCAGGACCTTGAATCCGAGGCGGCGCGCCACCCAGAAATGGCCGAACTCGTGAACGGTGACCAGGAGCCCGACCGCGATGACGAACCAAAGTGTGTACCAGACGACGCTCATGCCCGCGCGCCCTCGAGCGAGCGCCCCCCGGCCGCACGCGGCTCGCCGTCGATCCACTCCGACGCGAGCCGCCTGGCCTCCGCGTCGGCCGCGAGGACGTCATCCAGACCTCCGATCGACCCCGCGGCACACCGTGTGACCACCTGCTCAATGACTTCAGCGATGCCGGGAAAGTTCAATCGGCGCTCCAGAAACGCATGGACGGCAACCTCGTTGGCGGCGTTCAGGGCGACCGGAGTCAGGCCGCCGGCCCTCGCCACCGCTTGCGCGAGTGCGAGACAGCGGAATCTCTGCGGGTCCGGGGCGCGGAAGTCGAGCCGCGAGGTCTTCACCAGATCGAGGAATTCTACACCGGAGGCCATTCTCTCGGGCCACGAGAGCGCGCAGGCGATGGGCGTGCGCATGTCCGGCGAGCCGAGCTGCGCGAGGAGCGACCCATCGAGGTACTCGACCAGCGAATGGATGATGCTCTGGGGGTGCACGACGATATCGACGCGATCCGGCGTCAGCGCGAAGAGGAAGCAGGCCTCGATGAGCTCCAGGCCCTTGTTCATGAGGGTCGCGGAGTCGACCGAGATCTTGCGCCCCATCACCCAGTTGGGATGCGCGCAGGCCGCCTCCGGGGTGGCGGCGGCGATCGCTTCCGCGGACCAGTCGCGAAACGGCCCCCCCGAGGCCGTGAGCAGAATCCGGCGCACGCCTTTCGGCGTCTCACCGGTCCGCGAGCCCGCCGGCAGGCATTGGAAGATGGCGTTGTGCTCGCTGTCGATGGGCAACAGGGTGGCACCACTCTCGCGGACGGCGTCCATGAGCAGCGTCCCCGACATGACGAGCGACTCCTTGTTCGCGAGAAGCAGGCGCTTGCCGGCGCGGGCAGCGGCGAGGGTCGAGCGCAGCCCGGCGGCCCCCACGATCGCGGCCATGACGCAATCCGCCTCCGGCAGGGTCGCGATCTCCGTCAGCGCCCCGGGACCGGCGAGCACGCGAGTGCCGCGGGCAGCCGTGCCGAGCTGCGCGGCAAGATCACGCGCGGCCTTCTCGTCGGCCATCGCCACATATGCGGGCCGGAAGCGCCGGACCTGCTCGGCGAGCTTGCCGGTGCTGCGGTTTGCGCCGAGTGCCACCACGCGGTAGCGGTCCGGATGGCGCGCGAGCACATCGAGGGTGCTCTCTCCGATCGAGCCGGTGGAACCCAAAACGACCACGCCGATCATGGCAGGACTCCTAGAAAAGTGAGGCCGAGCAGCAGCACGGGAACGGCGCCCGTGACGCTGTCGATGCGGTCCATCACGCCGCCGTGCCCCGGAAAGAGCGTACCGCTGTCCTTCATCCCCGCGAAGCGTTTCAGCAGACTTTCCGTGAGGTCGCCGACGATGGAGAACACTACGGCCACCAGGCAAAGCGCGATGAAGGGCCCGGGCGGCAGGTGGAACCAGACCGCACCGGCGACGGCGACGATCCCGCTCGCGGCCACGCCCCCGAGCGCGCCTTCCCAGGTCTTGCCGGGCGAAACGGCCGGGGCGAGGCGCCGCCGGCCCAAGCGCCGCCCGCAGAAATACGCGCCGATGTCGGCCATCCAGACGAGCACCAGCGCGAAGAGAACCCACTCGGCGCCGTGGGCCGCCTGAAACCGCAGGCGCATGAGCGCTAGCCAGGCCGGGACCAGCGAGAGGAGCCCCGCGAGCCCTGCCGACCAGGGACGGACCCGGCGCGGCGCGAGGACGATCCAGGCCAGCGCCACGATCCACCAGAGGAGCGCGACCCCGAGCAGCGCCTCGAGGGCCGCCGGAGTGCGCGTCGCGACCCAGGCGAGCGGCAGGAGCACGGCGAGCAGGGCCACGTAGGCGGCCCGCGGGGCCGGCCCGCTCAATCTGAGGAAAGCCGACCACTCCCAGGCGCCCGCCAGGACGACCAGGGTCAGCACCGCCACCGTCGCGGCCGCCGGCAGCCAGAAGAGCACGGCGAGCAGCAGCGCGATCAGGACGGCGGCGGTGGTGACTCGTTTGCGGAGCGCTTCGCTCACGGGCCTCGGGCTTTCATCGCTTGGCTTCGCGCCCGGCCTGCGGCAGCTGTCCGGCCGTGAGGCCGAATCGCCGCTCGCGGCCCGCCAGGAAATCCAGCGCGGCGGACAGCTCCGCGCGGTCGAAGTCCGGCCAGAGCCGGTCGCTGAAATAGAGCTCCGCGTACGCGATGTTCCAGAGAAGGAAATTGCTGATCCGCCGCTCCCCGCCGGTGCGGATGAGAAGATCCGCGTCCGGCAGGCCACCGAGCTCGAGCGCTGCGGCGAACCGGTCCTCGTCGATGTCCGCCGGCTGCAGCGCGCCGCTCGCGCACTGTGCCGCGAGCCGGCGGGCGGCCTGCACGATGTCCCAGCGTCCCCCGTAGCTCACGGCCACCTGCAGCTTCAGGCCCGTGTTGCCGGCGGTGTGCTGCTCCGCGGCCGCGATCTGCGCCTGCAGGCGCACCGAGAGGCGCTGCCGGTTGCCGATGAAGCGCACGCGCACCCGCTGGCGGTGCAACTCGGCGATCTCGCGGTCCACCGCCTCGAGAAAGAGGCTCATGAGGCTCGCCACCTCCTCGGCGGGTCGCGACCAGTTCTCGCTGGAGAAGGCGAAGAGTGTCAATGCCTCGACACCGAGCCGGGTGCACTCCTCGACGCAGAGGCGCACCGGCGTCAGGCCGGCCTTGTGACCGGCCGAGCGCGGCAGGCCGCGCGCCGCGGCCCACCGGCCATTGCCGTCCATGGTGATCGCGATGTGCCGGGGGACTCTCATCAAACCTGCATGACTTCCTTTTCCTTGGCCGCCAGCAGCTGGTCGATGTCGGCGACGTGCTTGTCCGTGAGCTTCTGGATCTCCCCCTCGGCGCGGCGCTCGTCGTCCTGCGAGATCATCTTCTCCTTGAGCAGGTCCTTCACGTCGCTCATCACGTCCCGGCGCACATTGCGCACCGCGACCCGCGCGCCCTCCGCGTCGTGCCGCAGCACCTTGGTGATCTCGCGGCGCCGCTCCTCCGTGAGGGGCGGCATCGGGATACGGATCACCGTGCCCGCCGTCATCGGCGTGAGGCCGAGGTCGGATTTGAAGATCGCCTTCTCCACGGCCTGCACGACCGTTTTCTCCCACGGTGAGACAACCAGCGTGCGTCCATCCTCGACGGCGATGCTCGCCACCTGCTGCAGCGGCACCTCGGATCCGTAGTAATCCACCTTGAGGTGCTCTATCAGGCTCGGAGCGGCACGTCCGGTGCGCAGCTTCTTCAGGTCCGACTGGAAGGTCTGAACGCATTTGGCCATGCGCTCACGGGCGTCTTTCATGATGTCATCGAGCATTTGGAGTCTCCGCTGGCGCCTATTCGCAGGTGACGGCCGTGCCCACGTCCGCGCCGCGCACGATTCGGGTCAGGTCGCCGGGATTGTTGAGATTGAATACCCGCAATGGCAAACGGTTGTCGCGGCACATCACGATGGCGGTGGCATCCATGACGTTGAGCTTCTCCGTGAGCACCCGGTCGAAAGTGAGCCGAGCGTAGCGCACGGCGGCGGGATTGCGCATCGGGTCATCGGAGTAGACGCCATTCACCTTGGTCGCCTTGAGGAGCACCTCGGCGTCGATCTCGATCGCCCGCAGCGCCGCGGCGGTGTCGGTCGTGAAGAACGGATTGCCGGTTCCCGCCGCGAAGATGACCACCCGACCCTTCTCGAGGTGACGGACGGCGCGACGGCGGATGTAGTCCTCGCAGACCTCGTTGATGCGGATGGCGGACATGACCCGCGCGTACAGCCCCAGGCTCTCCAGGGCGTCCTGCATCGCCAGCGCGTTCATGACGGTCGCCAGCATACCCATGTGATCGGCGGTGACCCGATCCATGCCCGCACGCGCGAGGCCGGCGCCGCGAAAGATGTTGCCGCCGCCGATGACCACGGCAAGCTGTACGCCGAGCCCGACGATCTCCTGCAGCTCGCCCGCGATCCGCTTGAGGATCGCCGGATCGATCCCGTAGTCGGCGCCACCCATCAGCGCCTCCCCGGAGAGCTTCACGAGAATGCGGGAGTAGCGAGCCTTGTCGTTGCCTTCAGTCATTCCCGATTGCCCTCTCGATATCATTGCCTTCGGCGGTACCGCCCCCGGCCCATCCCGGCCCACACCCCTCGTCTCGCCCCTCCCGAGTCTTTCCGCGTGCCCCGCTCCGATGGAAAAAACCCCGCCAGGAGCGGGGCTTTTTCGGGAGGCGCAGCCGCTGCGTCAGCGGGAGGAGCTCTTCACCTGGGCCATGACCTCCGCCACGAAGTCCTCCTGCTTCTTCTCGATGCCGGCGCCGACCTCGAATCGCTCGAATGCGGTCACCTGGGCGCCGGCGCCCTTCAGCAGCTTCTCCACGGTCGTGTCCGGGTCCTTGACGAACGGCTGGCCGAGAAGGGTGATCTCCCCCAGGGACTTGCGCAAGCGCCCTTCGACCATCTTGGCCACGATCTCGGGGGGCTTGCCCTCCCCCTGGGCCTGCTCGGTGAGGATCTCGCGCTCCTTGGCCATCACCTCCTCCGGCACCTCCCGGTGGGAAAGATACCTCGGGTTGCTGGCGGCAATGTGCATGGCAAGGTCGTGGGCGAGCTGCGCATCGCCCCCCTTCAGCGCCACCAGTGCCCCGATCCGCGTCCCATGAGTGTAGGCCCCCAGATGCTGGGCAGCGGCGAGGACGGCAAAGCGCCGCACGCCGATGTTCTCCCCGATCTTGGCGACGAGCGACCGTCTGCGCTCCTCGATGGTCTCGGCGCTGTCGAGCTTCGACTGCAGCAAGGCATCGAGCGTCTGCGGCCGATCGGCCACCGCGCGCTGGGCCACGGCCCTGGAGAAGGCGCGGAAGTCCTGCTCGCGCGCGACGAAGTCGGTCTCGCAGTTGACCTCCACCATGGCGGCGGCCAGGCCGTCGGCGGAGCGCTCGATCGCGATCACACCCTCGGCCGCAATGCGTGCCGCCTTCTTGTCCGCCTTGGCCAGGCCCTGCTTGCGCATGAGCTCCGCGGCCGCGTCCAGGTCACCGCTGGTCTCCACCAGGGCCTTCTTGCACTCCATCATGCCCGCGCCCGTACGCTCGCGAAGCTGCTTGACCGTATCTGCTGTGATGCTCATGAATCCTGACTCCCGTCAGCCTGACGCGCCGCGCCCCTTGCGCCGGCCGGCCCCGCCGCCGCCCGGGCGCCGCACCGCGACGCCAGCCTTCTCGCCCGTACCGCCGGAAGCGGCAACCTCCGGGACCTCCTCGCCGTCCAGATCCTCTTCCTCGCTTGCAGGGACGGCCTCGGCCGCACCGGCAACCGCCGGCGCCTTGGCCGGCGCGGGCCGCCGTCGCGGGGGGGCCTTGCGGGCGCGCACCGGAGCCGCGGGCTTCGGGCGGCCGCGTCCGGACTTGCGGCGCGGGTTGCCCGCCTCGTCGAGCTCCACGAACTCATCCTCGCCCACGGCCACGGCCGGGACCGACTCCTTGCCTTCGAGCACCGCGTCCGCCACCCCGGCGGCGTAGAGCTGAATGGCCCGCATGGCATCGTCGTTGCCGGGCACGACGTAGTCGATACCATCCGGCGAGCAATTCGTGTCGACGATGGCCACCACCGGAATGCCGAGCTTCCGCGCCTCATCGACCGCGATTTTCTCGTGGCCGACGTCGACCACGAAGAGCGCATCCGGCAGGGACTCCATGTGCTTGATGCCGCCGAGGCTCCTCTCCAGCTTCTCCATCTCCCGCCGCAGCTGCGTCGCCTCCTTCTTGCCGCGCTTCTCGAGCGCGCCGGAGGTGGCGAGCTCGGTGATCTCCCCGAGCCGCTTGATCGACTGCCGGATGGTCTTGAAGTTCGTCAGCATGCCCCCAGCCAGCGCTGGTTGACGAAAGGCTGGCCGGAGCGCTCGGCCTCCTTCTGAATCGCCTCGCGGGCGGAGCGCTTGGTGCCGACGAAGAGCACCGTGCCGCCGTCGGCGACCACCCCTTTGACGAACTGAGCCGCCTCCGCGTAGAGCGGCTGCGTCTTCTCGAGATTGATGATGTGGATCTTGTTACGCTCGCCGAAGATGAAAGGGGCCATCTTCGGGTTCCAGAAGCGGGTCTGATGTCCGAAATGGACTCCCGCTTCCAGCATCTGTCGCATGGACACGCCGGACATGAAGCATTCTCCTGTTTGGGTTGAGCCTCCGCGCATCCCCGCGGCCACCCTTGAAGCTGCGCTTCCAGGAAGCTCGCTTCGAGGGCACCCAGCCGACGGGATTACCGATGCGCGTGTGGGTTGATTGCCAAAAAAGGCCGCGCTTTATACCATGAATCGAAACACCATGCACGTGACCATAAAAACCCCGGAAGAGCAGGAGAAGATGCGCATCGCCGGCCGTCTGGCCGCCGACGTGCTCGACATGATCACGGAGCACGTGGTGCCGGGCGTGACCACGGACGAGCTCGACCGCATCTGCCACGATTACATCGTCCAGGTGCAGAAATCGGTGCCCGCAAACCTCAACTACCGCGGCTTTCCGAAGACCATCTGCACGTCCGTCAATCACGTCGTCTGCCACGGCATACCGAACGACAAGCGGCTCAAGGCCGGCGACATCGTCAACATAGACGTGACCGTGATCCGTGACGGCTTTCACGGCGACACCAGCCGCATGTACTTCGTGGGCAAGCCACCCACCCATGCGCTGCGGCTCGCGGAGACCTGCTTCGAGGCCATGTGGCGCGGCATCGAGACCGTGCGGCCCGGCACCCGGCTCGGCGACATCGGCCATGCCATCCAGACCTTCGTGGAGCAGAACAACTACTCCGTGGTGCGCGAGTACTGCGGCCACGGCATCGGCCGCATCTATCACGAGGACCCCCAGGTCCTGCACTACGGCGAGCCCGGCACCGGTCTCGAGCTCAAGCCCGGAATGACCTTCACCGTGGAGCCGATGGTCAACGCCGGCAAGCGGCACGTCCGCCTGCTGCCGGACGGCTGGACGGTGATCACCAAGGATCATTCGCTCTCGGCCCAGTGGGAGCACACGATCCTGGTGACGGACGAGGGGCACGAGGTGCTCACGCTCGGGGCCGCCGACCGGCGGGCCCACTGAGCCCGTCCATGGCCGCCGGAGACACCGATCTCCTCGACGAAGCGCTGCCCGCCCCGCCCGCCGATCCGGGCTGGCCCTGGCTGCAGCGCCTGCCGGCGCTGCTCGCCGAGGCGCGGGAGTCGCCCACCGCCTGGCGCGAGCTGCTGCGCCAGGCGCACGAGGAGCTGAAAGCCCGCTTCCTCGCCGACGAGCCGGTGGAGACCCTGGTGCACGCTCGCGCGGCGCTCGTCGACGTGGTCCTGCGCGAGTCGTGGCGCACGCACTCGATCGGCTCGATGCTCTCCTGGGCACTCGTCGCCGTGGGCGGCTACGGCCGGGGCGAGCTGCACCTCTGCTCCGACATCGACATTCTCCTCCTCGTGCCGCGCGCGCCGGACGCCCCCGAGCAAGGGGCGATCGAGCGGCTGCTCGCCTTCCTGTGGGACATCGGCCTGGAGGTCGGCCACAGCGTACGTACGGTGGAAGAGTGCGCGGGCGAGAGCACCGCCGACGTCAGCGTCATGACCACGCTGCTCGAGGCGCGACTGCTTGCCGGCAGCGCCGCCCTTCTCGCGCAGATGCAGGCCGCGCTCGCGCCGGAACGGGTGTGGCCCGTGAAGGAGTTCTTCGAGGCCAAGGTGCGCGAGCAGTCGGAGCGCCACCTGAAGGCCTACGACACGGCCTACAACCTGGAGCCCAACGTCAAGACGAGCCCCGGGGGCCTCAGGGACATCCAGACCATCGGCTGGGTCGCCAAGCGGCGCTTCGGCTCCGATACGCTCGATGGGCTCGTGACCCACGGCTTTCTCACGGTCGCGGAGCTGCGGCGGCTGAAGCAGGCGCAGTCCTTCCTCTGGAAGGTGCGCTTCGGACTGCACGTGCTCACCGGGCGGCGCGAGGATCGCCTGCTCTTCGACCATCAGCTCAAGCTCGCGCAGACCTTCGGCTACGAGGACGCTTCCTACACCCTGGCGGTCGAGCAGTTCATGCAGCGCTACTACCGCACGGTCAAGGACGTCAGCCTGCTGAATGAGCTGCTGCTGCAGCTCTTCCGCGAGGCGCTGCAGACCGAGAGCGAGCCGCCGCGCCCGCTGAATGCGCGCTTCCAGGTGCGCAACGGCTCGCTCGAGGCCGTGAGCGAGGATGTTTTCGCGCGCACGCCGTCCGCGCTCCTGGAGCTGTTCGTGCTGCTGCAGCAGAACCCCGACGTCAAAGGGGTGCGCGCTGCCACCATGCGCTCGGTCGCGAGGAGCCTCTGGCTCATCGACGAGGAATTCCGCCAGAACCCCCGCCATCACCGGCTCTTCCTCGAGATCGTGCGCGCGCCGGCCGGGGTCACCCACGAGCTGCGCCGCATGAACAACTACGGCGTGCTGGGGCGTTACATTCCGGCGTTTGGCCGCATCGTCGGCCGGATGCAGTACGACCTCTTCCACGCCTACACGGTCGATGCGCACACCCTCTTCGTCGTGAGCAACCTGCGGCGTTTCGCGATTCCCCGCTACGACCACGAGCTGCCCGAGGCCTCGCGCATCATGCAGCAGCTGCCCCGGCCCGAGGTCGCCTACCTCGCGGCGCTCTTTCACGACATCGCCAAGGGCCGCGGCGGCGACCACTCCGAGCTCGGCTCCGTCGACGCGGAAGCCTTCTGCCTGGAACAGGGCCTCTCGCCCTACGACGCGCGCATCGTGGCGTGGCTCGTGCGCAATCACCTCACCTTCTCGCTCACGGCGCAGAAGCAGGACATCGGCGACCCGGAGGTCATCAATGCCTTCGCGCGCACGGTCGGTGACGAGGCGCACCTCGACTACCTCTATGTGCTCACCTGCGCGGACGTGCGCGGCACCAATCCCAAGCTGTGGAACTCGTGGAAGGCCTCTCTCTTCCACGACTTCTATCACCGCGTGCGGCGGGCGCTGCGCCGGGGACTCGAGACGCCGATCGACCAGGAGCAGCTCGTGCGCGAGACTCAGGAGGCCGCGCGCCGCCTGATGCAGGAGCGCAATCTCCCCGCTGCCGAGATCGAGCGTGCCTGGACCCGCTTCTCGCCGAGCTATTTTCTGCAGCACTCTCCGGAGGAGGTCGCCTGGCACTCGCGCCTGCTCGCCGAGCGCGACCCGTGCTCCGACGAGCCGCTGGTCGCGCTCGACCCGCAGAGCGTTCGCGGCACCACCGCGGTGCTCATCTACACGCGCGCGCGCCGGCACGGGTTCGCGCGCACCACCGCCGTGCTCGATCAGCTGGGACTCAACATCGTCGATGCGCGCATCACGCCCACGGGCGACGGCTTCAGTCTCGATCTCTACCACGTGCTGGAGGACGACGGCGCGCCGATCACCGACAGCGACCGGCAGGAGGAGATCGAGCATGCGCTCTGGGGCTCGCTGCAGCGGCCGGACGACACTCCGTTCGCGGTACACCGCCGCGCGCCGCGCCAGGCGCGCATGTTCCACACCCCGACCCTGATCGCGTTGAGCGTCGATGAGCGCAATCACCGCTCGGTGCTCGAGCTCACCGCCGGCGATCGTCCCGGCCTGCTCTGCGACGTGGGCAAGGTGCTCATGGACCAGCGCCTGCAGCTGCAGGCGGCCAAGATCATGACCGTCGGCGAGCGCGCCGAGGACGTCTTCTACGTGACCGACTTCGACGGCCGGCCGCTCGATGCGCCAGCCGAGGAGCGGCTGCGGGAAGGCCTCGCGCGGGCGCTCGACCGCCGCGACGCGGCATAGGCGGCGGCGCATGAATCCGCTCCTGAAGCGCCTGCACGCGTATCCCTTCGAGCGCCTGGCGCGCCTCAAGGCCGGCGCCACCCCGCCCGCGGGACTCGCGCCCATCGACATGTGGATCGGCGAGCCGCGGCACGAGCCGCCGGCGAGCGTGCTCGCGGCCCTGCGCGAGAACCTCCACCGCCTGGACACCTACCCTGCCACCGCGGGACTTCCCGAGCTGCGCGCGGCGTGCGCGCGCTGGCTGGAGCGGCGCTATCGCCTCCCGGACGGAAGCGTCGACCCGGGCACGATGGTGCTGCCGGTCAACGGCACCCGCGAGGCCCTCTTCGCCTTCGTGCAGGCGGCGGTCGACAGGGATGCGGGATCGGGCGCGGCGGGCGCAGGGCCACTGGTGCTGATGCCGAATCCCTTCTACCAGATCTACGAGGGAGCGGCGCTGCTCGCGGGAGCCGAGCCCCACTTCCTCGCCACCACCGCGGAGAACCGCTACGTCCCGGATCTCGATGCCGTGCCGGAGAGCCTCTGGCGGCGATGTCAGGTGTTGTTTCTCTGCAGTCCCGGCAACCCCACCGGCAAGGTGCTGTCGCTCGAGTTCCTGCGCCGCGCGCTCGCGCTCGCGGACCGGCACGACTTCATCATCGCCGCGGACGAGTGCTACACCGAGATCTACCTCGATGAGCGCTCCCCGCCTCCAGGGCTCCTCGAGGCCTGCCTCGCCGCCGGCCACGACCGCTTTCAGCGCTGCATCGTCTTCCACAGCCTCTCGAAGCGCTCGAGCGTGCCGGGCCTGAGATCCGGCTTCGTCTGCGGCGATCCGCAGGTCGTCTCGCGCTTCCTGCTCTATCGGACCTATCACGGCAGCGCCATGGCGGTGCCCACCCAGCTCGCGAGCATCACCGCCTGGGCCGACGAGGAGCATGCGGCGGCCAACCGGCGCCTCTACCAGGAGAAATTCGCGCGGGTGCTGCCGATCCTCGCTTCCTGCCTCGAGGTCGAGAAGCCCGAGGGCGCCTTTTATCTCTGGCCGGATGTGCGCGCCGACGACGAGCGCTTCGTACGCGATCTTTATGAGAGCACGGCCGTCACGGTGCTGCCGGGCAGCTATCTCGCGCGCTGCGGTCCGGCGGGCAATCCCGGCGCCGGCCGCGTGCGCATCTCTCTGGTGCCGCCGCTTGCGCAGTGCATCGAGGCCGCGGAGCGGATTCGTGAATTCCTGCTACGGAACCCATCATGAGCGACGACGATCTGCAGAGCCTCGAGTCCACGATAGATGCCGCGTTCGAGTTCCGCGCCGATATCACCCCGAAGAACATTCCCGCGGGGCTCGAGGGCATCCTGGAGAAGTGCATGACGCTGCTCGATGCGGGCGCCGTCCGCATCGCACAGCAGAAGGACGGCATCTGGGTCGTCAACGAATGGCTCAAGAAGGCCGTGCTGCTCTACTTCCGCTGCCATGACAACAGGGTGATGGACGCGGGATTCACGCGCTTTTACGACAAAGTCCCGCTGAAGTACGCCCAGGCGACGGAGCCGCAGCTGCGGGCTGCCGGCACGCGCATCGTCCCCCACGCCATCGTCCGCCGCGGCGCTTATGTGGCACCCAACGTGGTGCTGATGCCGAGCTACGTGAATATCGGGGCGTACGTCGGCGCCGGGACCATGGTCGACACCTGGGCGACAGTGGGCTCGTGCGCGCAGATCGGACGCAACGTGCACCTTTCCGGCGGCGTCGGCATCGGCGGCGTTCTCGAGCCGCTGCAGGCCACCCCGACCATCATCGAGGACGATTGCTTCATCGGCGCTCGCTCGGAAATCGTCGAAGGCGTCGTGGTCGAGGCGGGCTCGGTCATCTCGATGGGCGTATTCATCGGGCAGAGCACGCGCATCTATGACCGCACCACGGGTGAGATCCTCCAGGGACGCATTCCTGCCGGATCCGTCGTGGTCCCGGGCACGCTGCCCTCCGCGGACGGCCGCTACGGCCTCTACTGCGCCGTGATCGTCAAGCGCGTCGACGCCAAGACGCGGGCGAAGACCTCGATCAACGACCTCCTGCGGACCGCAGAGTAGCGGGCGGAAGGAGCAGCGGCGCTGGGCCGGCATGGAGCCCGGATCCAGCGCTTCAACGAGCAGCGCGCCGCTCGAGCACGAAGCGCGCCAGGATGTTGATTACCAGCACGAACGCCGTCACCAGGAACGCCGCCGCATAGGCAAGGGCATTCGCGGAGGCGAACGGCTCGTTGATGAACGTCCAGATGGCGTAGGTGAGGTATCCGATCGGCGAGTGCGTGAGGTGCCCGTCCCACATGTAGTTGGACCACCCCGCCGTGTAGAGCAGGGGCGCCGTCTCCCCCACCGACACGGCGAGCGCGAGCAGGACGCCCGTCAGGATCGTGGGCAGCGCCGCCGGCAGGCAGACCCCGAGGATCACGCGCCGGTCGGTCGCACCCAGCGAATAAGCCGCGTCGCGCAGGTCATTGGAGACCTGACGCAAAGCGAGCTCCGTCGTCCGGCAGATGTACGGCAGGCAGATGATGGCGAGCGCGATGGCGCCGGCCGCCACGGAGAAATTCCAGCCGCCCCACTCGACGAGCGCCACGTAACCGAAATAGCCCACGACGATGGAGGGCACGCCGACCAGCACGTCCGCGAGAAAGCTGATGACGCCGGCCCACCGGCTGAAGCGGTACTCCGAGACATAGATGCCCGAGGCCACCCCCAGTGGGACCGAGAGCAGCAGTGCCCCTGCCGACAGCACGAACGTGCCTTCGATCGCGTTCAGCAATCCGCCGCCGGTTCCCTGGGTGACGGTCGTGAAGAGCGACAGGTTGAGTGCGCCGACGCCCCGGACGAACACGACCGCCAGGATCCAGACCATCATCACGGAGAGCACGAGGAGGCAGCTTCCCGCGATCGTCCAGCCGGCCGCGCTCAGGATGCGCCGCGACGGGCTGATGCCCCGCGGGAAGAGTGAGGCTGAATGTTGCATCGCGCCCGGCATTCCTCAGACCGCCATGGTGCGCTGCACGTTGCCCCAGACGACCAGGATCAGCCGCGCCATCGCATTGACGAGGATCGAGATGATCGAGAGGACGAGCGCGATCTCGGCGAGCGAGCGGACGGCGAGCCCGGTGGGATCCTGCAAGGCGCTGTCGAGCTGCGAGACGATGAACGCGGCCATGGTGGAGATCGGGTCGTAGAGATTGTGAGGCAGGTAGTTGAGAGCGTTTCCGCTCACCATCAGCACGGCCATCGTCTCCCCGAGCGCCCGTCCGAGCGCGAGGAAGGTCGCGCCGATCAGCGTCTTGCGGGCCCCGGGCAGGGTGACGCGCCACAGGGCCTCGAACCGGGTCGCGCCGAGCGCCAGTGCCGCCTCACGCATCGAAGTCGGCTGATTGACGAGGGCATCCCGCAGCGTCGCCGCGATGATCGGCACGATCATCAGGGACAGGACGACACCGGCGGTGAGCAGTCCGTAGCCGCTGCCGGTCGGGCCCGCAAAGAAGGGAATCACCGCGCCGATCGTACGCGCCAGAAGCGGAAAGAGGTGCCGGCCGAGGAACGGGATCACCACGACGTAGCCCCAGAGCCCGAACACCACGCTCGGAATGGCCATCAGGAGCTCCACGAAGAAGGAGATCCAGATGCGCAGGTGATCCGGTACCGCCTCGGCGAGGAAGATCGCCGCCCCAACACCCACCGGCACCGCAAGCAGCAGCGCGATGAGCGTGGACGACAGCGTGCCGACGATCAGGAAGAGGATGCCGTAGCTCGCCCCGGGCTGGATCTGGGTGCCATGAACCGTGATTGGATCGGCGTAGAGGTTCCCGAGGTTCCACACGTCGCGGACCACGAAACCCGGGCCGTTGAAATGCATCGCCGGCCACGAGTACAGCGCCAGGAAGAGGACGATGGCCACCAGTACGAGGGGGAGAATCCCTGCGACGATGCCGAGCCAGACCTTGAACTTCATGCGGCTGAAGAATGGCTGGTTTGGCCCCATCAAGCAAGAAGCCGGCACCCCGAGAGGCGGTGCCGGCTCCACATGAGCGGCGGGCGCCGGAGATCCGGCGCCTGACTCCTCGGCTTACCCGTGGATCCTCTCGATCTGCGCGCGGCTCAGCGCCTGGATCGGCGCCGGCAGCGGCACGAAGCCCACCTGCTTCATGAAATGCGGCGAATTGCCGTGCTCAGGGCTCATGCCCCAGAGCAGGAACTCCTTGATCGCCTTCGCCGTCTGCGCATTCGGCTGGCGCTCGCTCACGATGGCGTACTCGTAATTGATGATCGGATAGGACTGCGCGCCCGGCGCGAAGATCAGGCTGATCCGCTCATCCTTCGGCGTCTTGGCCGACATCGCCGCCACCGCGGCCTGCACCGTGCTCGGCGTCGGGAGCACGAACCGGCCGGCCCGATTCTGCAGCATCGCCTCACCGAGGCCGGCAGACTCGGTCGCGTTGCGGAAGCTGACGCCGATGTAGGCGATCGAGTACGGGGTTCCCTTGCACGCATTGACCATGCCGGGGTTGCCTTCCGCGCCCACGCCGCCCTGAACCGCCGGCCAGCTCACGGTGGTGCCGTAGCCCACTGAATTGTTCCAGGAGGGCGTGCTGAAGGACAGATACTGGCTGAAGATGAACGTGTCGCCGCTGCCGTCGGTGCGATGGACGGGAATGATCATCTTGTGGGGGAGCTTCACGCCCGGATTGAGCCTGGCAATGATCGGCGCGTCCCAGTAGCGGGCGGTACCGGAGTAGATGGCGGCGAGAGCCGGTCCGCTCAGCTTCAGGTGCCTGCCATTCAGGCCGGGAATGTTGTAGTTGACCATCTGCGAGGAGATGGACACCGGGATGTTCAGCATCGGGTGCATCCGCACCTGCGGATCGCTCATGTAGGCATCCGAAGCGCCGATCTGCGCGATCCCGGAGATCGCCTCCGAAATGCCCGTGCCGCTGCCGGTGCCCTGAGTCGTGATCTGGACGCCCGGATGCGTCTTGCTGTAAACGGGGACCCACAGGTTGAACAGCGGGTAGAGGAGCGTCGATCCGGTCTCGAGCAGGCGCACCTGCGCGGTGGCCGCGTGGCTCGCCATCATCGACCCCATTGCGAGGGTGGCGGCCAGGACGAGGGAGGTCGCCTTCCGGCGGGTCACGCCAGTTCTTGCGGTCATGTCACTACCTTTTTCTGAAATGAAGAGGGCGTTGCGGGTGGGCACCAGGTCCAGCGCCCGAGCGCAGATAATGTAGCGGGACCATGTGACGGTTCCGTTACACGGGCCAATATCCGTAAAAAGCCAATGGGATCAGAAGGATAGCGCCGGCTGAAGCGCCTGAGCGGACGCAGGCGGACGCCTAGCCGAACCGCCCCGTGATGTAGTCCTCGGTGAGCCGGTGCTGCGGATTGGTAAACACCTCATCGGTTTCGCCGACCTCGATGAGGCGCCCCATGTGGAAATAGGCGGTCCGCTGGGACACCCGGGCCGCCTGCTGCATCGAGTGCGTCACGATCACGATCGCGAGCGAGGCGCGCAACTCATCGATCAGATCCTCGATGTGGGCCGTGGCGACCGGATCGAGCGCAGAGCATGGCTCGTCCATGAGGATGGCCTCAGGCTGCACGGCCAGGGTGCGTGCGATGCACAGCCGCTGCTGCTGGCCGCCGGACAAGCCGGTCGCCAGCGCATGGAGCCGATCCTTGACCTCGTCCCATAATCCGGCGCGCTGCAGGCTGGTGCACACCAGCTCATCGAGATCCGCACGGCTGCGGGTAAGCCCGTGAATGCGCGGTCCGTACGCCACGTTCTCGTAGATCGACTTCGGGAACGGATTCGGCTTCTGGAAGACCATGCCGATGCGGGCGCGCAGCCGGGCCACGTCGCGGCGCTTTTCATAAATGTCCTGTCCGTCGAGCGTCACGGTGCCGCTCACGCGCGCGCCGGGGATCGTGTCGTTCATGCGGTTCAGGCAGCGCAGGAACGTCGACTTGCCGCAGCCCGACGGACCGATGGCGGCCAACACCTGCCGCCGTCCGATGTCGAGCGTCACGTTGCGAATCGCCGCCTTGTCGCCGTAGAAGACGCTCACGTCACGGCAGGAGAACACCGGATCCTCGACGAAGGCGTTACCCACCGCCCCCTCCGTCGGCAGGCTCTCCTCGAGCGAGCTCGGAACGTGCATTCGCCCGCTCGGCTTCAGGTTCAAGCCTGTCTCGGACGCGCGATGACCGGCGCCGGAGCCGCCCGCCTGCGAAACCTCAGCCCGCCTGGGCTCCGACACGGTGTCACCTCCTGCAGGATCCATGGGGTCGGGCACCGCGGTTACCCGAACCTCCCGGTTACATAATCATCGGTTTGCCTGCTGCGAGGCGCGGTAAAGATCTGCTCGGTCGGGCCGATCTCGACGAGCTCGCCCATGTACATGAACGCCGTGACGTTGGAGACGCGGGCCGCCTGCTGCAGATTGTGCGTCACGATGCCTATGCAGTACTTCTCCCGCAACGCCTGCAGGGTTTCCTCGACGCGCAGCGTCGAGATCGGGTCGAGCGCGGCGGTGGGCTCGTCGAAGAGAATCACCTCCGGCTCGAGCGCTATCGTACGCGCAATGCAAAGTCGCTGCTGCTGGCCACCGGAGAGGCTGCGTCCGTCCTGGCTCAGCTTGTCCTTGACCTCCTCCCACATGGCCGCGCCCGCCAGGGCCGCCTGCACGCGGTCGGCCAGCTCCGAGCGCGAGCAGCGCCGCTCGAGGCGCAGCCCGAAGGCAACGTTATCGAAGATCGACATCGGGAACGGAGTCGGCTTCTGGAACACCATGCCGACCCGGAAGCGCAGACTCACTACGTCGACGCCCGGGGCGAGGATGTCCTCGCCGTCGAGCCGCACCTCCCCGGTGGCTCTGTGTCCCGGGTACAGTGTGTACATTCTGTTGAAGACGCGCAGCAGCGTCGATTTGCCGCAGCCGGAGGGTCCGATGAACGCCGTGATGCTGCGATCGCCCAGCGTCAGGCTGATGTCCTTCAGCGCCTGATGGCGCCCATAGAAGAAATCGAGGTGGCGGACATCCAGCTTGGCCGGGTCGGCGGGTTCGGGCCCGGGATCGGGCCGCGGCGCGGGCGCGTTCATGGCCGCGATCCGGCCGCGTGGCGGACTGTTCGATGCATGCTCGTCAGATTGGGGCGGCGGCCGCTCCGGCTCGGTGTCCGGACGGCCGCCGCTCGCACGATACGATAACTGCTCGCGGCGGGCCTCGAGATCGAGCCGCGTCCGCGGGGCGGATTATCGCACGTCCGCGCCCCTGGCGCCCAAGGCGCCTAGAACGCCACCTGCGTCCAGATCCCGACCTCGTTGTACGTCCCATCTGCCTCATTGAACGCGGAGCCGTTGGTGGTGGGGAAGAACCCCCCGACCGGGCCGCCATCCATCTTCTCGTGCTTGTAGACGAGCGCCACCTGGACGTTCTTGATGGGGCTCGCCTGCAGTCCGACGTCGAAGTAGTTATCCTTGAGGCTCGGGGCGAGATCCTGGCTCAGCTTGGCGCGGTCATACCGGCCGAAGACGCTCCACATCGGGTCGATGTCGTACGAGGCATACAGCGCGTAGCCGTCGGCCTTGTCGCTCGGATTGACCGCGCCCGTCGCTTTGTATTCGGGGACGTTGTTCCAGTCGTTTGCCGAGAAGTACTCGAAGGTGACGCGCAGCCCCTCACCGGCCCACCCGGCGAGCGCATCGAACCGGCTCGCGGTGCGAAAGCGCTGGGGTGTCGAGAGACCGGCAATCGTCACGTCCTGGCCGTACTTGTCCTGCCCCAGCTTGCCCTCGTAGCCTCCGACTGCGAGGATCACGCCGTCGAGGCGGTACGTCAGGCGGCCCTCCACGTCCATCGACTTCGTGCGGGTGGGGTTCTTGTAACCCGCGCCGTTCACGGCCGAGAGGCGGTAGCTCAGCATGCCCGCCCCCAGGTCGGTCAGCTGACCGCCGACGTGCAGGCCCCAATCGGCGGAGGTGCCGAAGTGCAGGCGGTCGATCAGCGTATTCTCCACGTACCGGTAGCCGTAGACGCCCTCGTCGAACGGAATCCAGGGCAGGTTGGCCTCGCCCAGGCGCACCCAGAACGCCCGGGAAAGCGTCGCCTGGAGGAAAGCGTTCTTCATGTACACGTCCACCTGCTGCCCGCTGTTGTAGGAGGCGTCCGTGACCATCTTGGCGGACCAGGTGTCGTTGAACTTCTCGTTGAAGATCAGGTAGAACCGCTTGACGTCGACCCCGGTGCCGCTCGCGGCGGTATCGGTGCCGTTGTTCTTCTGATCGATATTGGTGAGGTCGGCGAAGATCTTGCCGCCGACCGTGGGCGCCGGCACGCCCGCCAGGGCGACTCCCGAGCCCGCGGCGCCGAGGATCGCGGCAACGGCACAGGGGATGGCGACGGATTTTCTGAACATGAGTAGCTCCGCAGGTAACCTATTGTGGATGAGGAGTCCTCGAGGACCTCCCGTCTCGGGTGCGCTCGCATCCGGCGAGAGTCGTGTGACGATTCCATTACAGACGCTCGCCGCGCTCCCGGCGCCCCGCTGCGGCATAGTCTTGCCGCTGAATGTTGCACGCGTATGACGGATCGGCGGAAACCGTTGAACGCCGGGCCCGACGCATGGACAATGCGCAGCCGCTTCCGACCCTCGGCGTACCGGATGGAGAGATGTCCGCCACCCTAGAGCTCACCCGCGATCTGATGACCCGCCGCTCCGTGACGCCCGCCGACGAGGGCTGCCAGGAGGTGATGAAGCGGCGCCTGCAGGCACTCGGCTTCGAGATCGAGCCGCTGCGCTTCGGCGGGGTGGAGAATTTCTGGGCGCGCCACGGCCGCGAGGACGGTCCGGTGTTCTGCTTCGCCGGCCATACGGACGTCGTGCCCACCGGGCCGCTGGAAGAGTGGCGCAGTGACCCCTTCGTGCCGACCGTCCGCGACGGCATGCTCTACGGCAGAGGCGCTGCCGACATGAAGAGCGGCCTCGCGGCGATGATCACCGCGACGGAGGAATTCGTGGCCGCCCATCCCGCACACCGCGGCCGCATCGCATTTCTCATCACCAGCGACGAGGAAGGTCCGTCCGTCGATGGCACCAAGCGCGTCGCCGAGGTACTCGCCGCGCGCAAGGAGCGTATCGACTGGTGTCTGGTGGGGGAGCCCTCGAGCGAGGTGTCGATCGGCGACACCATCAAGATCGGCCGGCGCGGCTCGTTCAGCGGCCGGCTGACGGTGCACGGAGTGCAGGGGCATGTCGCCTACCCTCACCTCGCCGAGAACCCGGTTCACACGCTCGCGCCGGCGCTTGCCGAGCTGACGAGCCGCGTCTGGGACCAGGGGACGGAGCACTTCGAGCCGACGAGCTTCCAGGTCTCGAATCTCAACGCCGGGACGGGAGCCCCGAACGTCATCCCCGGGGAGCTGAAGGCGCGGTTCAATCTGCGGTACTCGCCGGTGCAGACCCTCGAGGGACTGAAGGAGACGGTCGAGGCAATCCTGCGCAGGCACGGCGTGCGCTTCACGCTGGAGTGGTACTTGTCGGGGGAGCCGTTCTATACGCCTCCGGGCGCGTTGTCGGAGGCGGTGGGGGCGGCGATCGAGGCGGTGACCGGCGAGCGGCCGAAGATGTCGACGGGAGGCGGCACATCGGACGGCCGGTTCATCGCACCGATGGGCGTCCAGGTGGTGGAGCTAGGCGTCGTGAATGCCTCGATTCACAAGGTGAACGAGTCCGTGCGCCTCACGGACATCGACGCGCTTCATCGCATGTATTTCAACGTCCTCAGAAATCTGCTGGCTGAGGAACGCTGAGGCCTCAGGAACGCCTGGCGTTAGCGATCACTCCCGCGGCGCCAAGGCCGGCGGCCCAGATGAGCACCCACGCCGGCATGGCCAGGCCCAGGAACGTCCAATCGACGAGGCCGCACTCGCCGCTGCCGGTGAGAACCTTGCGGATCACGGCGGTGAGCGGCATCCACTTCAGCATCATGGAGAGCGGTGCCCCGCAGGAGGGAATGGCGCCCGGAGGGAGGTGTTGGATGTAGAGCTGGCGGGCGGCGACACCCACGGTCGCAAGCGCTGCCACCGCGATGAGAACGGCATAGACGCGAGCCCCCCAGCCGCGCGGGTTGTGCAGCGCGGCGATGCCGAAGACGACGCCGAGCGCGGCAATGCCGATCCGCTGGAAGATGCAGAGCGGACAGGGATCGAGCCCGAGATGGAACTGGGCATAGATCGCGTAGGCGATGAGCCCGGCGCAGATCAGAAACCCGGCGAGATTGATGCGGCGGCGGGAAAGGCCGCGGGCGTGCCGGCCCACCAGCATGACGGGCGCGCCGCTCACGGGGCCGCCCTCGGCTTCGGCCCGCCGAGTGGAGCCGCTCTCTCTCTCAACTCGCGCTCGACGTCATCGAGCGAGGTATGGCGAACGTCCTTGCCGTAAACCATGTAGATCACGTACTCACTGATATTCTTCGCGTGGTCGCCGATGCGCTCCAGGGAGCGCACCACCCACATGACATCCAGCGCCCGCCTGATGGTGCGCGGATCCTCCATCATGAAGGTGATGCTCTGGCGCTGAATGGCCTCGTATTCCTCGTCGACCAGGCGGTCCTGGCGCGCGACGCGCAGCGCCGACTCCGCATCCATCCGGGCGAAGGCATCGAGGGCGTCGTGCACCATCTCGGACACGATCCGGCCGAGGTGCTTGATCTCGCGGTACTTGTCCGCGGGACGCTCCATGGTGGCGAGCCGTGAGGCGATGTAGCCGATCTTCTCTCCCTCGTCGCCGATGCGCTCGAGGTCGGTGATGGTCTTGATGATGGCCACGATGACGCGCAGGTCGCCCGCCGCGGGCGCGCGCGTCGCCAGGATCCGGCTGCACTCCTCGTCGATCGCGACCTCCATGTTGTTCACCTGGTGGTCCCCGAGCGCCACCGACTCCCCGAGCGAGCTGTCGCCCTCGGTGAGCGCGGTGATCGCCTTGTGCAGCTGCTGCTCCACGAAGCCACCCATGGCGAGCACTTTGCTGCGCACGCGCTCCAGGTCTTCGTTGAAGCGTCGGGAGATGTGGTGGCTGAGGTCGGCGGTTTCCATCAGGATCGTTCTCCGGCTCTGCTGCCGATGATAGCTCAAACGCCGGCGGCCGGCCGCAATGCGCCAGCCCGATCCTGCCTGCGAGACGGCGGCCGCCGCAGGCTGATCCGAGCTTCCATCCTCACCCGGGAAGATGTCGCGGGCGTGATCAGGGGGCTACACGGCGGTTGCGGCGGGAACGGCATGGACGCGCTGCGGGGGGAAGTGGCACGTGAACGTGCTGCCCTTGCCGATCGCGCTTCGCACCTCGAGCTCCGCGCCGTGCCGCTGCAGAACGTGCTTGACGATGGCGAGGCCGAGACCCGAGCCGCCGGTGGCGCGCGAGCGGCCCGGATCGACGCGATAGAAGCGCTCGGTGAGCCGCGGAATGTGCTCGGAGGGAATCCCGATGCCGGTGTCCGTCACGGCGAAATGCCCGCCGTCCTCATCCACCCACCAGCGCATCTCGATGGAGCCTTCGGCGGGGGTGTATTTGGCGGCGTTGTCGACCAGGTTCGAGAAGGCGGAGTGGATCTCCGGCTCCTCGCCGATCAGGGCGGCGTCGGAATCGATCCGCACCCGCACCTCCCGCGGGTGCACGGGACGAGCGAGCACGTCCTTGCGCAGGATGGCGAGCAGCGCCGCGACGTCCACCGGCTCGCCGCCGACGGGCTCTCCCGGCTGCTCGAGCCGGGAGAGCTCGAGCAGGTCGTGAATGATCGCCGTCATGCGCTCGGCCTGGCGGCGCATTTCGGCCACCGGTCCGGCGAGGTCCCGATCGAGCGCGGGATCCTGGCTGAGCGTCTCCAGGTAGCCGGAGATCACGGTGAGCGGGGAGCGCAGCTCGTGGGAGGCGTTGGCGACGAAGTCCCGGCGCACCGCCTCCAGCCGCATCTGCCGCGATACGTCCGCCGCGAGCAGCAACTGCTGACCGTCGCCGTACGGCACGATCTGCACCGAGAGGTAGCACTCGTCCCGGCTCGCGCGTCGGATCACCACGGGGTTGGTGTAGTCCTGCAGCCTGAGGTAGCGGGTGAATTCCGGCTCGCGCAGCAGGTTCTCGATCCTCAATCCCAGGTCCACCGCGCGGCGCAGGTCGAGGAGCCTGCCGCCCATGCGGTTGAACCAGACGATCTCGCGCTGCGGATTCAGAATGACCACGCCGGTGGGCAGTGCGGCGGTCGAGCTCTGCAGCTGACGCATCAGCTGCACGAAACGCTGCTTGTGGAAGCGCTTGCGCCGGTGCAGGCGCACGATCTGGGAGATGATCTCCCCCCAGACTCCGCCGATGTCCGGAGGGTCGGCGAAGCTGCGATGCCGCACCCACCAATCGACGCGGAAGAGCACGGTGAGCTGCCAGGCCAGGTGGGCGGCGAGCGCGCACGCGAGCCCGCCCCAGACGCTGCCGAAGAGGGCCCCGACGATCAGTCCGACCGCGATCGTGCCGAGCAGCCGGACGGCCGCGAACCACCAGGCATGAGTTGCCGGTTGCAGCTGGGTCGTCACTGCGCTTTGTTGGACAATCGGTAGCCCGCGCTGCGCACCGTCTGAATGTAGCGATCCATGCCGTACGGCTCGAGCGCCATCCGGAGCCTGCGGATGCAGACATCGATCGTCCGATCCTCGACGCTCGTATCGCTGCCCCAGAGCCGCGCGATGAGCTGCTCGCGGCTGAAGACGCGCTCCGGGCGGCTCATGAAGAACTCCAGCATGCGGAACTCGGTCCGGGCGAGGGGCAGGACCTGATCATTGATGGTGATCCGCTGGCCTTCCTGATCGAGCTTGAGGCCTTCGAACTCGAGGACCTGGTTGAGGCCGACGGTGCCGGCCCGCCGCAGCACGGCGCCGATCCTCGCCACGAGCTCCCGCGGCGAGAAAGGCTTGGTGACATAGTCGTCGGCGCCGTTCTCCAGGCCCGTCACCTTGTCGCCTTCCTCGGCCCGGGCCGTGAGCATGATGATGGGCAGCTCGCGTGTGAGGCGGTCGCGCTTGACCGTGCGGGTGAGCTCGAGGCCGCTCGTGTCGGGCAGCATCCAGTCGACCAGCATCAGGTCCGGAAGGCGATCGGCGAGCGCCTCGCGCGCCGAGCGGGCGTCCTCCGCCTCGCGCACGGCGTAGCCGGAGCGCTTCAGGGCGAAGGCGATCATCTCGCGGATCGCCCGCTCGTCCTCCACCACCAGTATGAGTTTCCCGTGCATGGTCGCAGATCCCGGCAACGGGCGTATTACAGTCGGAGAATGTTGCAGAGTCATGACAGCACCCCCGATATGTTACGTCGGGGCACGGGCGACATCGTCTCTGAGGTAGACCGGCATGGCCGCTTCGGGGTCGAGCAGCCGGCCGGCGGCAAGCTCCGCGGCCGCAAGACGAGCGACCTCGGCGGCCCGGGGAAGAAGCCGGTCCCAGTCCCCGCGCACCGCCACTGCGGGCAGCAGCGCTCTCAGGTCCGCATAGGCGGCGAAACCGCGCCCGGCCCCGGCCGCATCCGGCCAGGCGGGCGGCAGCTGGACGCTCGCGGCGGGACCCACCCGCTCGGCCGTGCGCTCGACGGCGAGACCGTCGCCGTCGCGCTCGAAGCAGCCCCAGTAGACCTCCCGCATGCGCGCATCATTACACACGAGCACTCGCGTAACGTCGGCGTCTTCGTCGAGGACGCGCTGCGCCAGGGCGCGCAGATCGGAAACCGGCACCACCCCGAGCCCGGCACCGAAGGCAAGCCCCTGCGTCACGCTGGCCGCGAGTCGCACCCCGGTGAAGGAGCCCGGGCCCCTGCCGAAGGCAATCGCATCCAGCCCGCGCAGGCTGATCCCGCCCTCCCCGAGAAGCTCATCGATCATGGGCAGGATGCGCTCGGAATGCCCGCGGACCAGCTCCGCCTCCCGCGTGAGCAGGCGGCCGTGCAAGAGGAGTGCCGCCGAGCAGCACTCCGTGGCGGTGTCCAGGGCCAGCAGCCTCACGAGGACTGCCCCGTCCGGCGCACCGGAACCGGTGGCGCGTGGCTCAGGAGAAAGTCGACGGCCGCGCGCCGCTCGCGGGTCACGCTCATCGGCGGCAGCGCCGCGAGGAATATCTTGCCGTAGCCGCGCGCCGTCAGGCGTGGATCGCAGACCGCAACCGCTCCGAAATCCTCCTCGCTGCGGATGAGGCGCCCGACCCCCTGCTTCAGCGCCAGGGCGGCCTCCGGCAGCTGGTATTCGCGGAAGGCGCTTCTGCCCGTCGCTTCCAGATGCTCGACCCGGGCGCGCACCAGCGGGTCATCCGGCGAGGCGAAAGGCAGCTTCTCGATCACCACCAGCCGCAGCGCGCTGCCTTTGACGTCCACCCCCTCCCAGAAGCTGGTCGTGCCGAGCAGTACGGCGCTGCCGTCCTCGCGAAATTCCCTGAGCAGGCGCTCGCGCGGCCCCTCCCCCTGAACCAGCAACCGATAGTCCGCGGTCCGGCGGGGCTGTTGCCGCCATAGCGCGGCCGCGCCGGCGAGCGCGCGGTGACTGGTGAAGAGGACGAAGGCGCCGCCGCGGGAGGCCTCGATGAGCTCGAGCGCGACCTCCATCACCGCCGGCAGAAACTGCGGCGATGCGGGCAGCGGCATGCCCACGGGAAGATAGAGAAGGCTCTGGCGCCCATAGTCGAAGGGGCTCTCGATCTTGAGGGTGGCGCGGCCTTCGAGCCCCAGCCGTCCGGTGAAGGGGCTGAAGTCATCGCCGAGCGACAAGGTGGCAGAGGTGAACACCCATGCGCAGGGATGCGCCTCGATGAGCGCCTGAAAGCGTGCCGCGATGTCGAACGGCAGGAGGCTCAACGCGAAGCGCCCACCGCGGCCGGCAGCGAGCGCGAGCTCCCCGCCGGACGGACCGACCTCGATCGAGCGCGCGCCTTCGAGCTCGCCGACGGCGGCAATGCGCCCGAGGCTCACCGCGAGCTCGCCGGCGCGATCCCCCACTGCGCCCAGGGCCGTCGCCTCGCCGGCACCGCGCAGCGCCTCGCCGAGCGCGCCGACGGCACCCATCAACTCCGTGACGGCGGCGGCCACGGGCGAATCCGCCTCCGTCCAGGCCATGCGGCCCGCTGTGCCGGCCGCCGCACCGCAGACCCCCGCGAGCGAGGACTGGACCTCACGCACCGCCGAGAGCACCTGCGCACGGGCCTGCGGGGTCAGGCCGCAGGCCCTGGCAAGCTCCGCCTGCACGTCGGTCAACAGACTCTCGATGCGCCGGCTGCTCACGTGCGCACCGAAGAACTGCGCCGCCAGATCCGGGATCTGGTGCGCCTCATCCAGGATGATGGCGTCGGCCGCGCCCAGCAGATCGCCGAAGCCGTCCTCTTTCAGCGCCAGATCGGCGAGCAACAGGTGATGGTTGACGATGACGATGTCGGCATCGAGGGCGTGGCGCCGCGCGAGCGCGACATGACATCCGGCGAGCTGCGGGCAACGGGTCCCCAGACAGTTGTCGCGCGTCGATGTCACCTTCGCCCAGACGGGGTGGGAGTCCGCGAGCCCGGAGACCTCCGCGAGATCGCCGCTGCGGGTCGTGCGCGACCAACTCGTGATGCGCTCGAGCACCTCGTCGGGTCCCTGCCCTGGCGCCTGCTCCAGCCGATGGCGGCAGAGATAATTGCTCCGGCCCTTGAGCAGGGCGACCGTGGCGGGGCGACCGAGGGCCGCGCCGACGAGCGGCAGGTCCTTGGCGTACAGCTGATCCTGCAGCGTGCGCGTGCCCGTCGAGACGAGCACCCTCTTGCCCGAGAGCAGCGCGGGCACGAGATATGCGAAGGTCTTGCCCGTGCCGGTGCCCGCCTCGACCGTCAGGATCTCGCGCCGGGCCAGCGCGGCGGCCACCCGCGCGGCCATGTGCGCCTGTTGACGCCGGACGTTGAAGCCCGGCAGCGCACGCTGCAGAGGCCCTCCTTCTGCGAAGATGTCCTCGAGCTCCAACATACTGTGAATGATAACGGTCCCAGAGTTTCGCGGGGGCCGCCGGCTGGGTTTCCTGCAGGGTTCCGACGTGTTCGATTATGGAACAAAACAGAAGCTTTTATCGTACTTTATGAGAGCGCGACGGACGCGCGGCTATACTGGGCGCGCACCCCGCGACCCGGCAGGAGGCCGATCGTCCCCCTTACGGTGAACGGCCTCGGTGAAGGCCGGGCCGCACAAGATGAAGAGGAACCGAGGATGGCCACTGCTGCACCCCTGCTGATTCCGCTGTCCCAACTCTCGCGCGCGGTCACCGACTGGGTGGAGTCGGCTCGGGCACTCACTCAGCCCGCGGGTGTGCGCTGGTGCGAGGGGAGCGAGGAGGAATTCCGCGAGCTCACCTCCAGCCTGGTCCGCGAGGGCGAGCTCATCAAGCTCAATGCCGAGCATTTCCCGGACTGCCATCTGTATCGCTCGAACCCCAGCGACGTCGCGCGCGTCGAGCATCTGACCTACATCTGCACCTCCTCCCGGGAGGATGCCGGACCCAACAACAACTGGATGGACCCGAAGGAAGCGCGCGCCAAGATGCGCGGCCTCTTCGCCGGCTGCATGCGCGGCCGCACGATGTACGTCATCCCCTATTGCATGGGTCCCATCGGCTCGCCGCTCTCGCGCTGCGGCGTCGAGATCACTGACAGCGCCTACGTCGCTCTCAACATGATGGTGATGACGCGCGTGGGGCGCGCGGCGCTGGAGCGCATCGCGCAGGACGGCAGCTTCGTGCGCGGCCTGCACTCGATCGGCGAGCTCGATCCCAACCGGCGCTTCATCATGCATTTCCCGGAGGAGCTCGCCATCGAGAGCTTCGGCTCCGGCTACGGCGGCAACGCGCTCCTCGGCAAGAAATGCCACGCGCTGCGCATCGCGAGCTGGCAGGCGCGCTCGGAGGGCTGGCTCGCCGAGCACATGCTCATCGTGGGCCTGCAGAGTCCGAAGGGCGAGATGCATTACGTGGCCTGCGCCTTCCCCTCCGCCTGCGGCAAGACCAATCTCGCCATGCTGATCCCGCCCGCCTCGCTCCCGGGCTGGAAGGTCTTCACCGTGGGCGATGACATCGCCTGGCTGCACCCGGGGCCGGATGGGCGGCTGTGGGCGATCAATCCCGAGGCCGGCTACTTCGGAGTCGTTCCCGGGACGAACCCGCAGACCAACCGCAACGCCTACGAGATGATCCGGCGCGATACGCTCTTCACCAACGTCGCGGTGACGGCGGACAACCAGCCGTGGTGGGAAGGCCTGCCGCATGGCGCGCCGGTCACCGACTGGCAGGGCCGCCCGTACGATCCGGCGAATGGACCCGCCGCGCATCCCAACTCCCGCTTCACGGTCAGCGCCCGGCGCAATCCCAGCTACACGCCGCACGCGGAGGACCCGCGCGGCGTGCCGATCTCGGCCCTCGTCTTCGGCGGCCGGCGCCGCGAGGTCGCGCCGCTCGTCTACGAGGCGCGCAATTGGGCGCACGGTGTGCTGGTCGGCGCCTCCGTCGCTTCGGAGACCACCGCCGCGGCGGTCGGCCAGGTGGGCGTGGTGCGCCGCGATCCGATGGCCATGCAGCCCTTCTGCGGCTACAACTTCGCCGATTACTGGCGGCACTGGCTCGAGGTCGGCTCGAAGCTGGCGCGGGCGCCGAAGATCTTCCACGTCAACTGGTTCCGCCGCGATGCGCAGGGCAAATTCCTGTGGCCCGGATTTGGCGACAATCTGCGGGTGCTCGCGTGGATGCTCGATCGCTGCAACGGCCGGGCCGGCGCCGTGACGTCGGGCATCGGGCTGCTGCCCCGGGTGGAAGACATGGATACGCGCGGCCTGCACGTGGACGAAGGGGCGTTGCGCGCGCTGCTGTCCGTGGACCCGGGCCTCTGGCGCAAGGAGGTGGCGGATATCCGCGCGTACCTGCAGACGTACGGCTCGCGGCTCCCACCGGCGCTGATCGCCGAGCTGGAGCATACGGAACGGCAGCTCGGATAGCGGACCCGCGCGGCGCCGAGCCCCGCCCGGCGCCCGCCGTACCCGCGCGCGGCCTTACACGATCTCGCAGGCGAAGCGGATGGTCTGCGCCGACTCGGACTCGGGCAGCCGGCCGAGGCCGATCATCCCCTCGCCCTTGAGCTGCAGGCTATCGCGCCGGACGAAGGATTCCTCGCCGCCCAGCGTCTGCACGAAGGTGCCGTTGGTGCTCTGGTCTATGAGCACCAGCTTGTTGCGGCTGAGCTCGATCCGTGCGTGCAGGCGGGAGATGAGGTTTCCCTTGACGACGAGATCGTTGTCCTCGGCGCGCCCGATGGTGACGCTGGGATGGTGCTCGTCGACGACCACCTCGCGGTCCAGCCAGCGCAGCCGCAGACGCGCCGCGGCCGTCTGCCGTCCCTTGAGCGCGAGCGCCGGCACCATGCTGGTCACGTCTTCCGTCTGCCAGAGCACCTCGTAAAGCGGCACCTCGTTGCCCTGTCCCTTGATGGGCGCCGTATCGATGAGCCTGCAGGCGGCGCGCCAGTCCGGTGAGAGATGCTCGACCGTTGCCGCGGTCGTGATGATCTGCCCGGCCTTGGCCTGGCTCGTCATGCGGTTGGCCGTGTGCACCGTCGAGCCGAAGACGTCCCGGCTCTCCAGCACCACCGGGCCGAAGTGGCAGCCGATGCGGATCGAGACCGGCTGGCCGTCGACCTTGAGCTGGGCATGCGAGGAGATCTGCTGCTGCATCTGCGCCGCGGCGTTGAGCGCCTCGTCGGCGCTCGGAAAGGTCGCCATGACCTCATCGCCCATGGTCTTGATCACCGTGCCATGGCGCTGCTCGGTGGCACTTCGCATCACATCGATGCAGATCGAGACCATGTCGCGCGCGCGCAGGTCGCCCATGAGCTCATAGAGCCGGGTCGAGCCGACGACGTCGGCAAACAGTATGGCGAGTTCGATATCCTTGCCCATGTCAGAGTGCGCAGACGGCCGCCCACCCTTGCAAGGCCCCAACGGCAAGGCGACGACGTAGTAAGGGCATAATACCAGAGAGACCCCCGGCTGCTACCGATTAGCCGGAGCTGCCGCCCGGAGCCGATCCCGTGGGGCGCAGCGCCTCCCTCGCAACCCGCGCCGCCGCGGCCGCCCGCCCGAGCAGCTCCGGCCCGGCTCCCGCCGCCCTCGCTCCTTCGCTCAGCAGGCGGCGAAAGTCTCGGGCACCAGGCTCGCCGGCATAGAGCCCCAGCATGTGCCGGGTGATCGCCGACAGGCGCTCGCCCAGCGCGAGCTGCCGCTGCGCATAGCGCTCCATCCGCTCGAGCAGCGCCTCGCGGCACGGCGGCTCGAGCCGCTGCGGCCCGCCGAGCAGCCGCCGCAGCTCGCTCAGCACCATGGGGCGGTGATAGGCCTCGCGCCCGAGCATCACGCCATCGCACCAGCTCAGCGCTTCGATGACACTCGATGCGGTGCGAAAGCCCCCGTTGACGATCACCGGCAGGCCGGCGAACGCCCCCTTCAACCGCCGCACGACATCGTAGCGAAGCGGCGGAATCTCGCGGTTGTCCTTCGGCGACAGCCCGCCCAACACCGCCTTGCGCGCATGGACGATCGCGACTTCACAGCCCGCGTCCCGCACCTGAGTCAGGAATCCATGCAGCGCCTCGAAGTCCGCCTCCTCGAAGCTCGCGAGGGCGCCCCGCGCCTGCTCGCGCGTGCCGCTCACCACTCCGATGCGCATCTTCACCGTGACCGGGATGGAGACCGCCGCGCGCATCGCGGCCACGCAATCCGCCACGCGCGCGGGCTCCCGCATCAGACAGGCTCCGAACGCGCCGCTCGCGACCCGGTCGCTCGGACAGCCGCAGTTCAGGTTGATCTCGTCGTAACCCGCCTCCTGCCCCGCCCGCGCCGCGAGCGCGAGCTCGCGCGCCTCGCTGCCGCCGAGCTGCAGCGCCACCGGATGCTCCTCCGGGTCGAAGGCGAGCAGCCGGCGCGCATCGCCGCGCACGATCGCCGCGGAGGTGATCATCTCGGTATAAAGGAGCGCATCCGGCGAGAAGCCGCGCAGGAAGAATCGACAGTGGCGGTCGGTCCACTCCATCATGGGGGCCACGGCGATGCGGCGGTCTAACCTATTCATACTAAACGACTTTTTCTCGCCAATCGGTCCAGTGGCTGACTGGACCGATCCTTCATTCCCGAGATATCTCTGAATGCCAATTGCTTGAATCATCTGGTCCTTTGGCAATCCAGTGTAAATGAGCTTCCGTAGATCCCGCGCAACCGAATCCATGGCGGATGCTACGTGAAGGCTACGAGGATTTCTCGTAGCCTCCCGGGTCGGTCCCGCCAATCAGCCCTTCCCCTCTATCAATTGGCCCTCGATATGATATCAATTAGCCGCCCCCTCACTTACAATTAGCCGCCACCAATTCTGTGGTCGCAGGGCCATCCGTGTATCCCCGATTCATCGAACAGCGTGTGCGAGAAGCTCTGTCGGACACGCGCGTCGTACTCATCACCGGGCCGCGGCAGGCGGGCAAGACAACGCTGGCGGAAAAGCTTGCCCATAGCGAGATGCCCTTTTTGACTCTGGATGATCAGACGACCCTCGACACGGCTCGTGCCGATCCCGTGGGTTTCGTTCGGGGTCTCGACCGGGCAGTCATCGATGAGATTCAACGCGCACCGGAAGTTCTGCTGGCCATCAAGCGCAGCGTAGACACGGATAAGCGCCCAGGCCGCTTCCTTTTAACCGGCTCCGCAAATCTCATGACGCTGCCGCAGGTCGCGGATTCGTTGGCCGGCCGCATGGAGATTGCCGAGCTCCTCCCGCTCTCTCAGAGCGAACTTCGCCGTCGCCCGTCCGAATTTCTCAGGCGAGTTCTGCAAGGAAAGCCGCCCGCTGCGGGCGAACCCGTCATCGGGCAGGAGCTCCTTGTGCGTGTGCTGTCCGGCGGCTACCCCGAGGCCCTCCAACGGGCGTCCTGGCCGCGCCGGCAGAAATGGTTCCTGGATTACACCAAAGCGGTCATCGAGCGCGATGTACGTGACATTGCCCAAATCGAGCATGGCAGACAGATGCCTCGCCTGTTGCGAATCCTCGCCCAGCATTCCGGAAAACTGGTCAACTATTCGAGCGTCGGCGCGCCGCTCGGCATAGGACATGTGACGACGCAGAAGTACACTGGTGTTCTGGAGCAGCTGTTTCTGATCCGAACGCTGCAGCCCTGGCACACCAATGAGCTGAAGAGACTCGTCAAGACGCCGAAACTGCACTTTCTCGACTCCGGCCTGCTGACGGCGCTGCGCACTCTCTCTCCGGCCCGGCTCGCATCGGACCGCATGTCCTTCGGGGCCGTTCTCGAGACATTCATACTGGCCGAGCTTCTCAAGCTCGCCACCTGGCACGACGAGCCGCTAGAGTTCTTCCACTTCCGTGACCGCTACGACTACGAAGTCGACATCGTCATCGAGGATTCACGTGGTCGCATCGTTGGGATTGAAGCGAAAGCGGCCGCAACCGCAACCGGCGCCGACTTCTCCGGCATGCGCAAGCTTGCAGATGCCTGCGGTAAGCGATTCATCATGGGTTTGGTGCTATACGACCACGATACCGTGGTCCCATTTGGCGAGAAGTTCTTCGCAGTCCCAATTTCTACCCTCTGGCAATGACATTGAATGCGGAGCTGTTCCAGTACCGCCCAGGGCGGGAGTCCTTGTGACGTTCGCGTGGCGGTTCGTATCGCGCGGCCCTCTCGAATCCTCTGAGTAACATGGTTCGTATGCCGGGCCCGTCAGGGCACTATCCGACTGACCTTCCCCCGCCCGGCCCCTGGAGCGCCGCGGCTATGTAAATGCTACGAGGCTTTTCGGGCGTCCATAAGCTCCTGTATCTGAGCGATCGCCTATTTCAAGTCAATGGCGGAGAAGAATGGCATTCCCTATCAAAATCTCATCAACCTGTATCTGCGGGAATGCGCTGAGTCCGGAAAGACTCTTACCATGAATTGGAGCAGCCGGGGTTGGATGAGAAGACTGCGTCGAAAGCCGTCACGCGGTCCGGTCTGGGTACGAGGCTCAACCGCGCAACCGCGGCCCGTGCGGTCGTTTTGAATAAACTCCCCAGATGCACTCCGAAAGCAGCGGCAGTGCCGCCACTGCGATCGTGCCATTGACCACCTCGCCGAGCGCGTTCCGGCCGGAGATGATGCCGAGCGCGGCGAGTCCGGCCGCAATGCCGCCGAGCCACAGCACCGGACCCGAGATATAGCAGTGGCGGCGCCCGCAGCGCAGCGCATTGAGGGCGCACCCCGTTCCCATCCACGCGAATGCGCATGCCCATATAGCGGCGGTCTGGGTAACCGATAGCTCGAGGAAGTTCGTGGACACCCCGAAGGCGATCGGAATGCCCCACCAGAGGATGATGGCGACCGGTCGGCGCAACCAATCTCTGGATTGGGCGCAATCTGCGGGCGCGCCGAGCGGGTTCTCTATCATCTGAGATTAACTGCAACAGCCCCGGTGCGCTCCGGGTTCGGCTCGCGCCAGCTGGACTGGCGGGCACGGTACCGAGCCGTAGGAACAGAAGACGCAGCAATCGCCGGGCTTTGGCTTCAACGTCGCGCCGCACGCGGTGCACTCGAAGAAATAGATGCAGGCGTCGACGGGCATTGTCTCCGCGTAACGAGCGCCGCAGGACGGGCAGGTGAGCTCGGAACTGAGCAGCGGTACGCTCGCGGGCGCTGCCGCCCCGCCTCCGCTAGCATCGAGGGTCTTCGGCTTCTCATCCATCACGGCGTATCGTACGCCGGTACCTGAGTAAGGAGTCAAGCCTATGGGACGTGATCGGCCGATATGGACCGGAAGATGCGCCACCGTTGTCCGCAACTGCGTGCGGTAGCGCCCCGACCGGCTTGCGCTCTTCGTATCCAATGCTGCCTCGGGCTCACCCGGACCAGGGCGTACGGCGTGACATGACCATCGCGCGGATTGCTCGGCTGACTGATTCGGCCCCGCCCGGGCCGTGCCGCGGAAGGCACAGCGTCGCCGCAAGCCGACCACGGCGAATATCGCCACCCGACGGCTCGTGCAACTCGACATCAGCAGGAGGTTTTCAGCTTGACGGACGAACCCGGTGAACGTCGGGGATTGCTGCCGCGATTCACGCTGAAGGATGCGGATACATTCCTGCTTGCGGATGCCCTCGGAGACATTCAGGGCAGCGACGACGGCCTGTTCTCGAACGACACGCGCATGTTGTCGCGCTTCGAGCTTGCCGTCGCCGGCCGACGGCCATCGCTTCTTGGCGCCGCGATCAGCCAGGACAACATCCTGTTCACATCGCATCTGACGAACCTGCCCTTGCCGGCCTTGGGCGAGCGCAAGATTCCGCAGGGTGTCATCCACATCGAGCGCAGCCGGTTCCTGTGCGAAGGTCGCCTGTTCGAGCGGTTGCGGCTCACGAACTTCAGCAACCTCGATGCGACGGTGCCGCTGAAGCTCTCCTTCGCCGCCGATTTCGCCGATATTTTCGAGGTGCAGGGACACGTGCGCAGGGAGCGCGGCACATATCTGCCGCCCGCGGTAGATGGCCGCACGGTGCGCTTGGCTTACCGTGGCCGTGATGATCTGGTGCGTTCGACTCGAATGGCGTTCTCGCGACCGCCCGCATCGCTCTCCTCCGAGGAGGCCGAATTTCCCATCGAGCTGCCACGCGGCGCCGTCGCGGAAGTGTTCATCGAGATCGGCGCGGAAGAAGGCGGCGGCGTGCCGTCGGCGGAACGCTTCGACGGGGCCCTGCAGCGCTTGTCAGTCAGCATGCAGAAGCGATTAAAGCAAGGCGCTGCGATCAGCACGTCGGGACGGCTTTTCAACGAGTGGATCGACCGCTCGCGCTCCGATCTTGCGTTGTTGACAACGGCGCTGCCGACCGGCCCGTACCCCTACGCCGGCATTCCCTGGTTTGCGACCCAATTCGGGCGCGACGCGATCATCGCGTCATTGCAGATGCTGTGGCTGAATCCACGGCTTGCCGCAGGCGTGCTCCGCTTTCTGGCCTCTACCCAGGCGCAGGAGGAGCACGCTTTCCGCGACTCCCAACCGGGCAAAATCCTGCACGAGATGCGACGCGGCGAAATGGCGGTGCTGGGCGAGGTGCCTTTCGGCCGGTACTACGGCGCCGTCGATACAACGCCTCTTTTCGTGATGCTCGCCGGCGCGTACGAAAGGCACACCGGCGATCGCAACCTGAACGACGGCATCTGGAACAATCTGCTCGCGGCCATCGATTGGATCGAGCGGCGGCTCGACCACAGCTCTATCGGCTTTCTCGACTACGCCCGCGCTGACCAAAGCGGTCTGGTCAATCAAGCCTGGAAGGACAGTTACGATTCGATGTTCTACGCGGATGGGGGTTTCCCGCGCGGCCCGCTCTCGGTCGTCGAGGTGCAGGGCTACGCCTATGCGGCGCTCAATGCAATGGCGGAGCTTGCGGCCGTGCGCGACGATCTGCAGAGAAGCGCGGCATGGCGAGCCCGCGCTGCACGACTACTGGCAGCGATCGAGGACCGGTTCTGGATCCCGGAATTGAACTTCTATGCGATCGCCCTCGACGGCGACGGAAAGCCATGTAGCGTTCGCGCCTCGAATGCAGGGCATCTTCTGTATTGCGGCGTACCGAGCGCAGAACGCGGAGCCATCGTCGTGAAGGAGTTGTTGTCGAACCGCTTTTCCAGCGGCTGGGGCATCCGGACGCTGGCCAGCGGCGAGGTCCGTTACAATCCCATGTCATACCACAACGGCTCGATCTGGCCGCACGATACTTCGCTTTGCGCGGCGGGCATCTCGCGCTATGGAGGTCGCGCGCCCGTGATCCAGATCCTGGACGGCCTCTTTGAAGCGGCCAACCATTTTGGCATGCGGCTGCCGGAGCTTTACTGCGGCTTTCGGCGCAACACCGGCCAGGGGCCGGCGCCTTATCCGGTTGCGTGCTTGCCTCAGGCGTGGTCCTCGGGTGCCGTCTTCATGCTGCTGCAGTCCTGTCTGGGCTTGGGCATCGACGGCCGGCGCAAGGAAGTGCACATCGAGCAGCCGCTGTTGCCGAGTGGCGCCGAGTCGCTCAGCATCTGGAATCTACCGGTGGGCGATGCGGGCATCGATCTGGAATTTCGTCGCATCGGCGCAGAAGTCGTCGCGGTACCCAGGAGGCACGTCGAAGGCGGAGTGCGCGTGCTGGCTCACTTGTAGTACCGTCGAACCCCCTCGACGGCAGGCCCGTGGTGGGTCGCGAGCTGCGGCGGACCCACCTTGATCTCGATTTTCAAGTCCTTCTCGGCGTGCGCCGATGCATCCGCGTCCGCACTGCGGCCACCCCACACCGCGCTACCACGTGCCCGACTGCGAGCGCGCTCCGGCCGCGGCGCTCTGGACGACGCGCCGCGGCTGGCGCATGACGGCAAGCTCGTCCGCGGCCAAGCTCAGATACGTTGCGAGGTAGTCTTCCGCCATTCGACGCGCCGTGAACCGCTGTTCGAAGCGGGCGCGCACGGCACCGCGGTCGAGACGATCGAGACACCTGACCGCCGCGATGGCGGCCGCTTCGTCCTCCACGATGAAGCCGGTCACCCCGTCATCGATCACTTCGGGGACAGAGCCGCGATCGAAGGCGACCACAGGCGTGCCGCAGCTCATGGCCTCGATCATAACCAGGCCGAAGGGCTCCGGCCACTCGATCGGCATCAGGAGTCCCTTGGCGCCGCAAAGAAACGCCGGCTTCTCGCGTTCGCTGATCTCCCCGATCATCTCGACGCCTGGCCAACGGAGCATCGGGCGTATCGTCGCATCGAAGTAATGCTGGTCGACCTTGTCCACCTTGGCGGCGATCCTGAGCGGGATCCCGCAGGCACGCGCAATCCGTATTGCGCGATCCGGTCCCTTCTCCGGCGCAATGCGTCCGAGGAATGCCAGGTAGGTCGGGGTGATCGACGGCCGCGGCTCCAGTCTCCGGTCGGGGATTCCGTGCGGCACGGTCGCCACGAACCGCGCCTGAGGGAGGCCCCGCCGCTGGGAATTGCTGATCGACACGACCGGAGCGCTGGGGAAGGCATTGAATATCGGCCGCAGCTCGGGCAAATCGAGCCGCCCATGCAGCGTCGTCACGAACGGCACCGGCTGCCGGCTGAACATCGAGAATGGCCAGTAATCGAGGTGGAAGTGCAGCACGTCGAAATCCTCGGCATGACGGCGCACCTCCTCCATCATCAGCATGTGAGGCGCAATGACGTCCCGGACATCGGGATCGAGCCGCAGCGATCGCGGCCACGCGGCGTGCAACTGAGCCGAGGTCACCGAGTCACCGCTTGCGAAGAGCGTCACCTGGTGTCCGAGCGCCACCAGCTCCTCGGTCAGGTACGACACCACCCGCTCCGTTCCGCCGTAGAGCTTCGGCGGGACGGCTTCGTGCAAAGGTGCAATCTGCGCAATGCGCATCGCTATCAATCCTCGTCGGTCACCTCACGGTCGCCCGCTTGCGCGGCACGGCCCCTTGCGCATCGCGACCTGGTCCGTGCTGTCGCGGTCGCTCCCATACTTCGGGTTTCCCTTGCTCGCATACTGCCGACGCCCTTTGCAATCGGCCTCTCTGCTCTGCAGCGCAATGCATGCCGCGGCCGGCCTGGCCAGCTTCCGAATTCCACCCCGCGAGATCTCCCGCATTGACCGGCTCCGCCGTCATGTCCCGCGTCCGAAGATCCAGCCGGACGACCATAGCGGAACGGCAAGATCCGTCTGTGCGCTTGCGCACCAACGGCGATGAGCGCGACATGCCCTTCCGGCCCACCGTCTCTGCTACCTCGAGGCGCGCGCCTTGTACGAAAACTTCTGTCCTTGCACCGCCGCCTGATACATCAGCCCGCCCTTTGCTATTGTGAGCACCGCAACGCCATGACGGTAGGCACCGGTCACATCGCGCACTTGCCGCTAAGCGGGCTTCCATGCTTTTTCGCCAGCGGGCCAGGAGGCGGGAGCGGGAGCGCGAACACTGCATGGTCGAGCACTTCCCGCTGACCCGAAGTCAGAGCTTTGAGCGACAACACGAGATCGCAGCGCGCCCAGGATCCGGAGGCGCGCGTTGACGGAGCGGCACTCGAAGTGACTGATCCAGGCGGCCGGTCGCAAGCGGCCACTTCCCGGGCATGCCTCTTCACAATTATATTGTCCGCGCTGCGAAGCCGGCTGAGACTGTCGCTGAGAAGAGCCCGATGCTCCTGTCCCTTGCGGTTACTTTTGCCGCCCGCCCGATGTATGCGGCTGCATGAGGAGTGACCGGCTATGAAATGCCCTCCGGCAGTGGTGACCCTCATGATGGCGCTCAGGTTCGCGGCAGCGCACGGGAAGGAATGCGAGGGCGTCTTCTTCCCGGACCACACCCAGGTTCATGGCGCGTTGCTGACGCTCAACGGCTTGGGTCTACGCACGGCGAGCGTGTTCAAGGCGTTTATGTCGCCGCACTGTACATCACCGAACCATCGAGCGACCCACACCGGATCCTGCAATCGAACACCCCGAGTGAGCTCGTGCTCCAGTTCATACGGCGCGTCGATGACCTTCATCCGCATCCCAGGAACCGGCATGCAGGTCGACATCGATGGCGCGGCGAAGGGCATAATCACCGGAGACGAATTTTCGAAGGCGTTTCTCTCGATCTGGTTCGGGGAGCATCCGCAGACTCCCGAACTGAAGCGCGGACTGCTGGGTAGTCCCTGCTAGCAGCGCTTCGAGGGAGAGCCCACGCAGCCGGCGCGATGCCGGCCGGCTCGGCAGTCGGCGGAATACCGCGCGATTTCCGCGGCAACTACTGGTCCGTTGCCGAGGGTGCCTCGCCGGCGCGATCCACAACGGGCTGCGCGGCAGGGACCGTAAAGTAGAACGTGCTCCCCCGGCCCGGTACGCTCTCGACCCAGACATGACCACCGTGGGCCTCGACGATACCCTTGACGATCGGGAGGCCGAGTCCCGAGCCTCGACGCTCGGCCTTGCGTGCTTGCCAGAACCGGTCGAAGACATGCGGGAGATCGTCCGCGGAAATGCCGATTCCGGTATCGGCTACCCAGAAGAGGATCTCCTCCTCGCTCGGTCGTGCTCCAATCGTGACTCTCCCGCCGGCTCCAGTGAACTTGGCCGCATTGCCCATGAGGTTCTCGAATACCTGGAGCAGTCGGTCTCGGTCAACCCAGAGCTCGGGAAGATCCGGCGTCACCTGGAGCTGAACCTCGAGGGAGCTCGACGACAGGAGCTCCTGTTGTGCCTCCAGAGAATCCATGATGACCTGCCTCGCCTGCACCCGGGCGGGGTCGATGGACAGGCGCCCGGCTTCAATGCGCGTTACATCGAGGAGGTCCTGGATGAGGCGATTGATTCGGCTCGCAGCCCGCTCGATGCGCTCCGGTTCCCCTCCGCGGCGTCGCAGGAGCATGGCCTGCATGACGATAGTGTCAAGCGGGTTTCTCAGGTCGTGCGCAACGATCCCGAGCACTTGGTCCCGCGCCTGCACGGCCTGCTGCGCCGCGTGGTACAGCCGCGCGTTCTCCAGGGCCAACGCTGCCCGCCGAGCCACTTCCTCCAACAGATGCAAATCGGCCGCCGCGTACCGTCGTTCGTGACGACACGATGCCACTACGAGTGCTCCCAGAAGGCGTCCATGGACGGTCAGCGGGACGCCCATCATCGATGTGGGAGCGATTGCCTCCAGCAGCCGGCGATATTCATCGTTTTGCGCGATCGCCCGGATCGTCGGGGAAGTGACCTCAGCCGTCAGCTGCGGCTCCTTCGATTGAAGAATCGCCCGGCTCAGGTGCGGGCGCCCCCGGTCGACTGGAAGCCGCTTCAACGCCTCGGCAATGCCGGCTTTGTCAGGATCAGAGGTGCCCACCTCCAGTTGTCGCACATCCCCATGCTCATCAGCGAACTCGATGAGGCAGAAGTCCGCGAATTCACGCAACACCACGCGTGCGATGTTGGTGAGCGTCCGCTGGGAATCGAGCGAGGTCGCGAAGATGGCGCCAATCTCCCCGAGGAACACCTGCTCGCGCTCGATTCGCTTCTGCTCGGTGATGTCCCGAAGAACCACCGTGAACAGCCACGCACCTTCCGCGTTCAGTTTCGAGACGGCTGCCTCCGCGGGAAACTCCTCCCCGTTCTTGCGAAGCCCAATGATCTCAGGCCGGTGCTCCCCCATCATGCGCGCGGTGTCGGCCGCCGCGGCAAAGCTTCCGATGTGCCTGCGGTGGCTCTCCCGGAAGCGCTCCGGGACCAGCATGTCGTGGGGCTTGCCGAGCACCTCGTCGCGCGTCCAGCCGAACGTTCGCTGCGCTGCGTCATTGTACATGACGATGTGTTGTGCCTCGTCGACGCAGATGATGGCGTCCGCCGCGATCGAGATGATCCCCGCCAGCCTCGCCTCGGAGGCGCGCAGAGCGCGCTCGGAGGCGTTTCGATCCAGGGCAGTCGCCAGCTGATTCACGACAGCGTCGACGAAGGAAAGGTCCCGCTCTTCCAACTCCCTGACGCTCTCGATCTGCAGGGCGCCGAAGACAGAGCGGCGGCCCACGGAAAACGGAAGCATGACGAAGTTCTGCCCTGCCTGCGCCTCCGGCATTACTGCGGTCGGAGAGACCTCGAGGGTCCTCGTCTCCTCACGCTTGAATTCGACGGGCGAGCGGACGAGATAGCGATACACTTCGCGCGCATGCACCTGGGCCGCCCGCAGCCCCCGCGCGCTCTCGCCCGCAAGTTGCCAGGTGATCGTCCGCGGCGTCCCCCCTATCTCCAGTATGAAGGTCGCGCTGTGCAGCGGCAGTGTTTCGGCGATGGCGGACACCACCATGGGAATGGTTCGCTCCCACGTCTGGAAACGAGCAAGCAGCTCGCTGATGTCGTAAAGGTGCTGGAGGCACCGCTGCGAGCGCTCCAGTTCAGCGAGGCGGCCCTCGTGAACGGCAAGCTCATCGTGCACGTCCTGACCATCGCGAGTCGTGCCGGGGGCTCGCGGGGTCATCGCCTCTCCTATCTCTTCGCGCGTCTGCGCGCCGGTGGGCCCTTTCCCTCGGGTGTGCCGCCTGCGTTCACGCGCTCTCCGATTCGAATCCCCCCCTGGGCGATGGAGAAGTAATGTGTCCCCCAGTCGTGCGAGCTGCCGCGAGTCTTCAGCACGGAAACAGTCGGCTGCAGGTCGCCAGGCGCCGCCGCGTAGCGAAGCATGAGGATATTGTCGGCAATCGCCGAGTATCCGCGGCCGGTCACGATGTCGGTCGAATGCATGGAGTCAGATTCCAGGGTGACAATACTCGTCACGCCGTTAGCCTTGAGCCGCGCGACCATTGCGTAGAGCAGCCGCCGCAATTCGTCAGGAGCTGCACCGCCCCGTTCCACCTGGCCCATGCCGTCGAGGACCACTCGGCGCGTCTTTTGCTTGCGAACGGTGTCGTCCAGGCGCGAGAGAAACTGACTGGCCCGGACGTGCTCGCCCGACAGATACAGGATCTCGACGAGCCCCCTGTCAGTCGCCTGCCTCAGCGACAAACCGAGGCCCTCTGCGGTGTTGAGAACCTGGGCGGGTCCCTCCTCCAACGTCACGTAGAGTCCCGGCTCCTTCCGCCTCACGCCCTCGAGAATGAACTGGAGCCCGAGCGTGCTCTTGCCGATCCCCGCGCTCCCGGAGACGAGCGTGACGCTCCGCTCGAGCAAGCCGCCGCCGCAGAGCTCATCGAGACCTGGAACACCCGAGCGATGACGCCGTGCCGCCTCCAGCGGCGGCGGTGGCCCGAGCAATCCGCTGTCCAGCTCGTAACGAGGAAAGATGCTGATTCCTCCGGAGCCGACGAGCATGCTGTGGCGGCCCTTGAGGTGAGCCGTATTCCTGAGCTTGTAGACCTCGATGTACCGCTGACGCTCGAAGCCTTCCTCGGTCGAAGTGAGCAGGACCACGCCATCGACGACGGTCTCCTCGACGCCGAATCTGCTGAGCTGGTTGGCCCCATAGGGGATATCGGTTGCAAAGAAGCCCACGGCCTGGGAGTTCTGGATGATGCTCGCGAGCTGGAAGACCTTCTCCCGATCTATCTGCGGGTCCTTGACCTTGTGCAGGAACACGGAAATCGAATCTATGGCGACCCGCCGGGCCTGCATTGCCTGAACCCGCTCCTGGACCATCAGAAGGTGCTGCTCCACCATGATGTCGGGCTGCGCGATGAAGACGATCTCGACCATGCCGCGCTCGATCTCGCGCTCGAGGTCCCAGCCGAGGCCGCGAGCGGTCGCCAGCAACCTCTCCTTCGTTTCCTCGAACGAGAAGATGATGCCCTTCTCACCCGCCTGGGCACCGCGGTAGAGGAATTCGAGCAGCAGCACCGTCTTGCCCGTTCCCGCCACTCCGGCGATGAGCAGGCTCGAGCCGCGCGGAATCCCCTCCCCCAGCAGCTCGTCGAACTTCGAGATGCCGGTCTTGCAGCGCGCCGCGCCGGGTCCCCGATCCTCCCGCTGAACAGTGACTCGTGGAGCGTACACCTCGACACCCTTCGAGGTGATGACGAAGGAATGCTCATCGCGGCTGTGCTCGGTGCCGCGGAGCTTCACGAGCTGCATGAACCGCTGCTGCTCGCCGGACTGTTCGCGCTGCGTGACCAGGAACAATCCGTCGATCACCGAGAACAGCGGGTTGGTGCTGATGTCGAGCGGTCCGTACTCTCCGAGGAGGAACGTGGTGACTTCCCAGGCCATGAGATTCACCGCGAGCTCGTAGCCGAACTTGCGTAGCTCCTCTTTGGAGCGCGCCAGATCGTCGAAGACCCGGAAGCTGTCTATCACGACGACGGTCGGCTTGACCTTCCTGACCTGATCCATGATGAGCTTGGAGGCTTGCTCGAGGCCCTTCGTTCGCAGGATCACCCCGAGATCGACGAAGTGGACGCCGCCGGAATCGAGTTTCCTGGGATCAAAGAAGCTGAATTGGCGCAGGTGCCGCAGGGTCTTCGCGGTCGGCTCCGACAGCGTGTTGAAGTAAAGCACCTGCTGTCGGGCAGAGGCGATGTTGAAGCAGATCTGCTGGGTGAGGATCGTCTTGCCCGCGCCCGGCGGGCCGGCAAGAACGACGACCGAGCCCTTGGGGAGACCCCCGTGCAGGAGCTCATCGAGGTTCCGCACGCCCGTCTGGATGCGCGCGACGTCGGTCTTCTTCGTCATGACTTCGCTCCGGCGCCAGCCTCGCTCTTGGGATCCTGCGGACCCGCTTGCGGCCCATCGCCATCAGGCCCCGCCTCCGCTGGCGCCATCTTCAGGAGTTCCGCGTGCAGCGCCGGACTGAGGATCTCGGCCGTCAGGGCGCCGAGGACGGTGAGAAACTCGACCAGCACGAGCCGAACCGCTTTCGCGAGCTCGTCACGACGCAGTTTCCCCGCCTGCTGCTGCAGCTCCTGGCAGCGAAGTCCGGCGGGCTCGACCTTGAGTGCGGAGAGGAACGGGTACTGCTCGGCCGCCACATACAGCACGCGATCGACGATGGCCATCAGCGTGACGTCCCCGAGGGTTTGATGTGCGCGACCCCACAGGGCGGCGAATCCCTGATCGAACACCAGGAGCAGCTTATCGGAGGGCAGGCGGTTTGCCACTCGCTCCAGCCAGGCGTCCACACACGCGCCGTGCTCTCGCGCCTCAACCATGGTTCCACCACTCCGCTCGATGGCGCGCAGCCTTCGGATGATACTCCCGTTGACCGGGCGCCGCGGGCCGACCGTAATCGTGCATTCTAGCACCCGCTTGATCGCTGCAGGCTCATACTCACGGCTGTGACATCGACCCCTTGCCTCACTGATCTGGCGACATCGTGCGACCGAAGATCGCAGCTGCGGGAATCTGGAATCCTGTCGTCAGGAAATTGACGACAGTACCGCTGCGCCGTCGATCTGCGGGCGGGCTCGGAAGTTGAGGTCACTCGCCATCCACCAGAGCCATCCGCCAGAAGAGCGCATCCCCTCTGTGGTCGACCGGAACGGCAGTCCGCTGACATTCTTACACCGAATGCCTTGCTCGAGCCAGCATTTTCGCAACGCCGTGCGTCGCCCGCTTTCGTCCCACGATCGGGCAACCCGGCGCATGCTCGCCGACGCAAGCGATTGAATTGCATCAATCTCACAGTAGGTCACGACTCCGAAATCGAGCTGAAACCGGCGACGGCGGCAATCAGGGGGAGTCCACCACAATGCAGTTACGACCCTTCGCCTTTGCCTCATACAAGGCTCGGTCGGCGCGCCGAATCAGCTGCTCGAGCGAGTCCTGGCCGGCCGAAGCCTCGGCAAGCCCGACGCTGATCGTGGCGGATATGCGCGCCCCGCGCGTCTCGATCCCATTGGCGGCGACCGCCTCGCGGATGCGCTCCGCGACGACGGCAGCCTGTTGCGCCGTGCTCCCGGGAAACAGGACGATGAACTCCTCGCCGCCGTAGCGCCCGAGGACATCGGCGGCGCGCAATCGCTCACCGGCTGCCCGCGCCACCCCCTTGAGGATCTCATCCCCCATCTGGTGCCCGGCGGTGTCATTGACCAGCTTGAAGCGATCGATGTCGAACAACATCATCGCGAGCGGCAGACCGTAGCGCCGTGCTACGGCCCATTCCTGCGCGGCCACCTCCAGAAAGTGACGCCGATTGTTCACGCCGGTCAGACCGTCGGTGCGCGCCATCAATTGCTCGCGCGCGAGCGCCTCTTGAAGCTCGCGATTTGCGATCTCGAGACTCGCCTCGGAGGTACGCAAGGCTCGATCGGCATGATCTCGATCGAGCGCAATCGCCAGCTGATTCACCACCGCGTTGACGAAGAAGAGGTCCGACTCCTCCATGTTCCCGCGGCCCTCGATCCGCAGAGCGCCGAATATGGAACCGTGGCCAACGGCAAACGGCAGCATCACGAAGCTCTGCGTGATCTCGATCTTTGGCTCCGTTGGCGTCGCGGACGGCTGCGGCGCCACCAGTGCCGTTGCCAGGCTCTCGTCGAGGTCTGCGCGAGATCGATTCAGGTAGTGGTATACCTTCTGCGCGTGAGCCATGACCAGCCCAAGCCTGCCTCCATTCTCACCGGCAGCTTGCCAGGTGAGCGTCTGCGGCGACTCTCCCCTCTCCAGAATGACGATCGCGCTGCGCAGCGGCAGTGCGTCGGCCATCAGCACGACCACTTCGGCCACGGTTTGCTCGAAGCTCTGGAAGCGGGTGAGCAGCTTGCTGATGTCGAACAGTCGCTGCAGGCGCCGCTGCGACCGCTCCAGTTCCGCAATGCGGTCATCGCGCCACGCGACTTCGTCCCGAGTATGGACGTTTGCGCGACGACTGCCGGGATCTTGCCTCCTCATGGCCGCGTCCTGCCAGTTGTCATCCGGCTCGAACGTCGAGAGCTCGACGTGCAGCGCTGACGTGATGAGGTCGGCAGCAAGGGGAACAGAGACAGCTGAACACTCCAATCCGTCGCACGTGCGCGTCCCACGTGCTCTCGCCGCCCGAGCTCCGTTATGTAACGCCGCACTCCTGTACCTCAGCGTGAATCCGAGCTTATCCTAACGGGGTTCGGCGCGGGGAATATCGGTAAAAGTCACACTCCGCCCAAGCCGTCGAGCGATCGCCGAAGGGTAGGGTCCGGGGCCAGATCCGGCCAACCTTGAGCCTGGCACGCCACGGGGCGCAATGGGCCAGCGTCAGGACTTTGTCGCGTCCTCGACGGCCGCCTTCAAATCGCCGACCTGTTGCTGCACCTTTCCTTCCGCCTGCTTCTCCAGCCCTTTGATCTGCTGCTTCTTGCTGCCGACCAATCTGCCAGCTCCTTCCTGAATCTTGCCGCCGATGTCTTTCACTGAGCCCTTGATCTGATCTTTGTTCAAACCGCTGCTCATGTCGCTCTCCTCTGCTCTCGGGTCACGCCTCAGAACCTCAATTTCGCTCTCACTCCTCACCATTCCCAACTTACTTACCCTAACCGGTACGATGCAAAAGATAATACGTGCCTTCACCGATTGACGAGCTGGTGCCCGGCACCAGGCTTCGGCGCGAGCTGAATCCATGAAGGCACGGCATCCCGGCAGACGGCAGGGTCGATTCAGTCATGCGGCGCTGCGCGCGGCAGGAGGAACCGCAGGCGGCACCGCCGACCGCCCTCCGTTTGGCTTGACGGCCTCGTTTCCCGCCATCGCGAGACCCAGGAACTGGGCGGACGGATTCAGACTGTCGACCATCGAGCTTGGCAGCAGGATCGTCGCGCCCCTTTCCAGAGTGGTCTCGTAGATGATGTTCATCGCTCGAAGCTGCAGCGCCATGGGATGCCCGACATAAGTGTCGGCCGCTGCGACAAAGCTGCTCGCGATCGCGGCTTCCGCCGAGCCGAGGATCACCCGTGCCTGCTTCTCGCGCTCTGCCTGGGCCTGGCGCGACATCGCGTCCTGAAGGGCCGCTGGAATGGCGACATCCCGGATCTCCACCGAGCTCACCGATATACCCCACGGAGCGGTCTTCTGTCCGATCTCCGCCTTCAATTGCTCGTCAGCCTGCTTGCGATCGGACAGCAGGGTTGCGAGCACCGACGACCCGATCATCTCGCGAAGCGAGGTCTGCGCGACCCGGTCCATCGCCTGGCGGTAATCGGTGATGGCCAGGGCGGCACTTTCCGCATCGTGCACGTGCCAGAAGACGATGGCATCGACGTTCACCGGCACCGTATCCTTCGTCAGCGCCTGTTCGGCATTGAAAGCCGTGGTCTGAATACGTGCATCTATGACCGCGATCACGGAGTCGATGATGGGGACGATTGCGAAGAGGCCCGCCCCCCTCACGCTATGCAGCTTGCCGAGCCGCAGTATCACGAACTTCTGCCAGGCGTTGGCCATTTTGAGCGACGAAGCTATCAGGATGCCGGCCCCGAAGAGGGCGAGTCCGAGATACAGATTCACGAAGTAGCCGACTGCGAGCCCCGCGGTGAGGCAGACGAACACCAGGAACGAGGTGACGGGATTCATATGCTTTGCTCCGTGTACGCGTCAGCGACTTTTCGAGCATAAGCAGCGCCCCCCGTATCGTCGGTGCGCCGGCGCACTCACCGACGAGACCGGCGATGGCTTCCGGTAAGGCATTGGCGTGCGCTGAGCGAAGCGCCTTTACACGATCTCGAGCCTCGGCGCTCCCCCTTCCGTTCCGCACGCATGCCGGCCGCCCGGCACATGCCCAGCTCACCCCGGCATGCCAACCCATTGTCCTGACCGTTCCGAGCTGCACTACACGACGCAACCTGTCAGGGCCATGGGGCGTATCGCGCGAAGGAGACCGGCAGCCGGCTGGCGAGCCGAAGTGCAAGCACAGGTCTTGCCGTTCGCGATCGATCATCCGGGCTGGACCGGGACGAAACCGCCGCTCGCCATCCCTGAGGAACCTGTGAGGGCAGTCCCCGCACGGCATGCACCAACCGGTTTGGCGGCTTTTCACCGGCGTGCGTTTGGAATAGACGCATCGTATGTTCGCTCGCACACCGACACCGCCACGCGCAACCCTCAGCATCACGATACGGGTGCCGCCATTGGCGCGAGCCTCGCGGCAGCCAGGTCCGCCGGAACGCGCGGAGAGAAGGATCGTCGCGCACCATTCACCGACGCGTCAGCACACGCAGAGCTCAGCACAGATTCCCTGATCGAGGAAATGCGACACAGTGCCGAAGAGCCTCAATGATCACGAGATTCAACTTGAAGAGTTTCGGCGCCGGCCTGGTCGCCGCAACGGCCGCCTCCGGTCTGGCAGCCTGCGCCTCCGCTTCGGTGAGACCGACTGGCACAGTCGCCGCGCTCGCGCCGATGAGGCAGCTTCAATCCCATCCAGCCGCGCGGGACCGCGCGCCGCTTCCCACACAGGACGCCGATGGCGCAGTCCGTGTCGCCGGGAAGCCGGGCACGGACTCCTACCGCGAGGCGTATCGTGTTCATGCAGGCGATCAGAAAGTCGACATCGTCCTGGCGCAGCCTGAGATTCGACTCCAAGGAGAGCAGCGGCAGAGGCGCCGTGCGCCAAGCAAGCAGGCCCATCTCGATGCCCGAGCACATGAGCTCGACATCGCACAGAACAAGGCCGTCCTGGTGGAGCTCGAAGGCGCCGAGCAGACCCTGGCGGCCCTTGTGGCGCGTGGCGAAGCCACTGCCTCCAATGAGGCGGCCGCCGCCTCGGGCCAGCAGGACGCAGATGAACGCCGCGATGCGGAACGCACGGCGCTGGCCACCTTCATCGCCAGGCAGCCAACCGCATGGCAGCAATCGCCAAACGACTTGCTGCAAGCCAGCGTCAGCGGCTCCGGCTTGGTGGTCACTATCGCCGGATTCGCCGTATTCAGGTGACGGGACGCCACGGGAGGGCCGCTCCGGTGGCGATCGTATCCCCAGCAACTCTTGCGCCGCTGCCCGGACTGGGGATTGCAGCGCGTACCGGCCGCCGCGATATCGTCGTTGCAAGAGGGCCGAGGAGAAGCCGGTTGGGATTTAAACGATGGCCGCTGGCCTGCTCGCAGGAACCGTTCATGCAGTACGCATGGAGCCGATCGCGCGGAACGCCGCGCAGCTCATCGCCGACTGCGGATGACCCTTGCGGGAACCACGCGGGCGCCTGCGTGCGGCCCCGTGAACAGATCCTGCGGGCCCTCATCCGGCGATCGCCGGGAGACGAGGGCAAATGGCTCAGCGCGTGGAGCGATCGGGCCGAGCCAGGCTATCCGTCCGGGAGCGCTCAGGAGCTCCTTGTTTGGAGGCCTGCGTTTGGGCGACCGTATTTCGGCCCCTTCGCCGACCAGGGCTCCGAGAAATACTCACGGACCCTGGCGGCAATCTGCCGATCGGTCATCTTGTCCGCGGTCTCGACCGCGGCAACTCGTCCGCCGAGCTTGTTCCTGACGAGCCGCTTCCTCAGCTCGCCTTTAGCCTCGCCTGGACCAAGAATGACGAGGGCCTCGGCATTGCGCACTGCCGCGATCACGGTGTCGTAGTAGATGTTGAGCTCTCCCGTGTATGCCTTCTGGCGGCTGTCGTCCGCTGGCACCTGGTCCGCCGCATAGCGACCCTTCAAGGGAGAGTCCCCGGAGCGTTGCGGGTGCTTCTCGACCTTCGATATGATGAGTGTCGTGCGCGCCCCGGCGGGAGTCATCACCACTATCAGCGCCTTGCGGTGATCGATCCAAACACCGGCTTTGTACTTCGTCATGGTCCTCTCTCCTCGCCCGGGTGCCGGCAGTATGCGCGCTGGGTGCCACGGACGCCACGGTACCCACTCGGACTCCCATCACCGCACCGGCATCCGGCCCGCGAGCTCGCGAAATGCCACGATTCCGTGTGTGCGGCACCGTACAGATGGCTGCGCAAAAGTGCGCTCGAATGACGAGGAGATGCCGTCCCTGGCAGCCCGGCAAGCGCTTGCGCAACGGCAAGCGGGAACCAGCGTCCTCCAACTATGCTGTTCACGCCTTCCGAACTCGCCCGCCGCGCGCTCGACTCCGCGCCGGATGCCATGGTGATCATCGATCAGCAGGGAGTGGTTCTGTTCGCAAACCGACAGGTCTCGGCTCAGTTCGGCTATGCGCACGAGGAGATCATCGGCAGGACTCTCGACCATCTGATCCCCCCCCTCCTTCGGGGCCAGCACGTCGTGCGCGGTGGAGCAACAGGTGAACAGCCTTCGCGTGCCCCCGATGGCGCGGGCCCTGAGCTCTTCGGCCGGCGCGAGGATGGTACCGAGTTTCCACTCGAGATCAGCTCGAGCCCCGTCGAGGACGGCGGTCACGCATTCATCGCCACCATTCGTAACGTGGCGGATCGCAAGCGTGCCGAGGCGGAGCTCATCGTGGCGCGCGAAGATGCCGATCGCGCCAATCTGAGCAAGGGACGCTTTCTTGCCACCGCCAGCCACGACCTGCGCCAGCCCGTACAAACTCTTTCCTTGCTCAACGGAACTCTGCGGCGGATCGTCGCCGAACCGGCGGCGGCCGCCGCCGTAGATCAGCAGGAACGCGCCATCCAGGCGATGTCGCGGCTCTTGAACGCCCTGCTCGACATCAGCAAGCTCGAATCCGGGATCATCAAGCCCGAGCCGTCCGACTTCACCGTTGACTCGCTGTTCGGGGGCTTGCGCCGCGACTTCGCTAGCGCCGCTACGAGCAAGGGGCTGACGCTCAAGATCGACGAATGCGCCGCCTGCGCGCACAGCGATCCTTCCCTGGTCGAGCAGATTCTGAGGAATCTCGTTTCGAACGCCATCAAGTACACACGGGAAGGTTGGGTACGCTTGCGCTGTCTGCGCGAGCAGGCACGGGTGCGCATCGAAGTGCGGGACAGCGGCATCGGCATTCCGGCGGATCAGCTCGGCTACATCTACGACGAGTTCTACCAGGTCGCCGTGGCGACCAACGCGTCACGCGACGGATATGGCCTCGGACTGTGCATCGTGCAGCGCTTGGTCCGGTTGCTCGATCTGCGGCTCGAAGTGCGGTCGGAGGTCGGCAAGGGCTCGGCGTTCGCGCTCGTTCTGCCCGCGGCCGGCGGCCCGGCCATCCCGGCGGGCGCAGATTCGGCGCAGTCTCCCGCACTCCTTGCGCGGGTCGTCGCCTCCCGCGTCCTCCTGGTGGAGGACGACGACGCCGTGCGAGACGCCACCTGCATGTTGCTGACGGTGGAGGGCTACCGTGTGACGGCGGTCGCCTCGCTCGCCCAGGCGCTGCACGAAGCACGGGAAAGCGAACGGCCGGATCTCCTTGTCACCGACTATCACCTCAGGGGCGAGGAGACGGGGATACAGGTCATTGCGAGGTTGCGCGAGAGCTTGGATCCGGCCATGAAGGCCGTGCTCATCACCGGAGACACCTCCTCGGCGGTCAAGGAATTGCCCCGCGACCGGCACCTGCGGATCGCGAGCAAACCGGTGAAGTCCGATGAGCTGTTGGCGCTCCTTGGAGAGCTGCTGGCCACCTGATCCTTCCCGGGGCGCTTGCGGGCCATGCGGCGGCACCCGATGACCAATACCATCGAGCAGGAGGTTCCCGGCACAGCGGGCATCGCATTCGAATGGGGTGCGTCACAGTCGGCCCCGGGAAGAAAGCCAAGGGCTGCTACGGTATATGGACCGCGGTACCGAAGATCCCCCGAAGGGCACGCGGCCTGCCGCCGAGCCGCCAATGCCGCTCGTGAATGGGCTAGAGCATCCTCGAGCGCGCCACCGGGGGCGGCCGGGACGACGGTGGCCCCCCCGCCAAATCGGCCGCCACCGCCGCCGGGAGCATCAAGTCGTGGGTGCCGCGAGATTTCCGCACGCAATGGTCAGCTCCTGATTCGCGGGCGAGGCTTGAACGCTCACAAAGTAGTCGCCTCCGCTTGGGGTGTCGAGCTCTACAATCGCTCTCGAGGAGCCTGTGCCATTGCCTCCGATGCGCAGCGGCGGGTAGTCCTCCAGCGCACCGAATACTCCGTTGTCCTCGCCACACTGTCCGCGGTGAACGGCCCAAGGGTGCACGCCGCCCGGAGATGTGTTTCCGAGCGTCAGCACAACCTCCGTGGTTCCCCGCTTCACGCCAGGTGCCATGGACGCCGAACCGTTCATTTGCACGGCGCCCGCAAGCTCCGAGGGGCTGGCGATACGTGCGTGCCAGCTGCTGTTGAGGGTTGCGTTGGTGGTCCTCATCTCGACTGCCGACTTCGGTTGGAATGCGCTGCAGGCGCCGAGCGTGAGCGCTGCGGCGATGAGCGCGAAGTATCGAAGGCTTCTTCGCACAGGTGCTCTGACGCCATTGAAATTCATGGGATTCTCCAGTTCTACGCAATCTG
>DASTAC010000034.1:0-11481 GCA_035713045.1 Steroidobacteraceae bacterium | reverse complement strand
GGAGAAGACGAGAGGCTGATCGTCACCACCCGGCGCAGCATTGGACGGTGGCGCTGCGGACGAAGGCCGCTTGCGCACTGGGACGGACTCCCCGGTCAGCAGACTCTCGTCCGCCTGCACGTCATCGCCGGAGATCAACATGGCGTCCGCCGGGACGCGATCGCCCTCCGTAAGCACCAGCAAGTCCCCGCGCACCACCTCCCTGCCCGGGATGCGCACATGCTCGCCGTCACGGATGACGAGCGCGCGCGGACTCGTGAGGTCCCGCAGCGCCTCGAGGACGCGCTCGCTCCTGCCCTCCTGGATGATGGCGATCGCCACCGAGAAGCAGGCGAAGCCGAAGAGCACCAGCGCCTCGCCGCGGCTGCCGATGAACAGATACAGGACGCCGGCGCCGAGAAGCAGCGCGAACATCGGCTCGCGCACCACCTCGACGACGATGCGCAGCGCAGTGCGGCGCTCGAGCTCGGGCAGCGCGTTCGGACCCTCCGCGCGCAGCCGCTCCGCCGCCTCGGGTGCGGTCAGACCGCGGCGCAGCCCTGGCGGTGGGCTTGCCTGAGAGTCACCGTGCTCCAACGCTGTCATCTCAACGTGCCGCGGGCTGCCCGCTTACTTCCGATGGCGGGAGATGACGAGCACGGCAATCAGGATCACGGCGATGTTGAGCACCCACCAAGCCGCCATGCCGTGCCCCTCCAGCGAATCGAGCATGCTCCGCTGCCGTGGGAGGCTCACGGTGCCGGTGAGCAGCTCGCGGATACCGTCGTGGGCCACGACGACACTGAGCGATCGCTTGCCTCCGTCACTGCCGTGCAGCGAGAGCAGATAGGTGCCGTTCGGCTCCGGGGTGAGCGGCACCCGGTGGCCATCGAGGCTCGCGGTCACCTTCCCCGCTCCCGTGATGAGCTGATGATTCGCGAGGCGCGTGACCCGCAGCGCCAGGGAGCCATCCGACGCAGTCGCGGTCAGCTGCAGGAGCGCCGAGCGCGCGACGACGTCGGGGGGGGTCGGGGATGTGGAGGCTGACGGCATCCGCTAATCCTGCAGTCCGAGGAAACTCTCGAGGGCATCGAGGCCCGCGAGCAGCCCGCGCAGCTGCTCCTTGGTAAGACACGCGAGCAACTCGCGCTCGCGCTCGAGGACGAGCGGCACGAGCTCCGCATACACCTTCCGGCCCGCCTTGGTGAGGCGCACTTCCCGCTCGCGCCGGTCGGCGGCGCTCGAGGCGCGCTCGATCAGCTCACGCTCCTCCAGATGGGCGATCGCCCGGCTCACGCGGGTCTTGTGCATCCGCGTGCTCTCGGCGATGTGCTGCGCGGTGCAGCCATGGCGAGAGCCCACGGTCGCCATGACCCGCCACTCCGGGATGTCGAGGCCGAAGCGCTCCCGGTAGATATCGGAGAGGTGATTGCTCACCCCCACGGCCACGCGGTTGAGCCGGTACGGCACGAACGCGGCGAGCTCGAGGCCGAGCTCGGTCGGGGCCCGGACGCTCACGTCATCACGCCCCAGACAGTTGCATCCGCAACTAATTGTGTCATCATGATCGTCATCGCTTTGCGGGGATCCTAAAGTATGCGAAGCATACCGGGAGTGGAGTGAGTGATGAGCACCGCAATGGCCGCCGCAGAGGACGCCGCGCCGGCACCCCTGAAGTACCTGCAGGGATTCGGGAATCACTTCGTCACCGAGGCCTTGCCGGGCGCGCTGCCCGAGGGCCGCAATTCCCCGCAGCGTTGCCCGTACGGGCTCTATGCCGAGCAGCTCTCCGGCACCGCCTTCACCGCCCCCCGGCATGCCAACCGCCGCAGCTGGCTCTATCGCATCCGTCCGGCCGCCATGCTGCAGCGCCCATTCCGCCCACTGGCGCACGCCGGGCTCGCGAGTCGCTTCGATGCGCTTCCGGTCTCGCCCAATCCCTTGCGCTGGAGCGCGCCGCCCATCCCGCGGGAGCCGGCCGACTTCATCGAGGGCCTCCTCACCCTGGGAGGCACCGGCTCGCCGGAAAGCCACGCCGGCTGCGGCATTCACTGGTATCTCGCCAATCGCCCGATGCGCGAGCGGTTCTTCTACGATGCCGACGGGGAGCTGCTCATCGTGCCGCAGCTCGGGCGGCTGCGCGTGGCGACCGAGCTCGGGGTGCTCGAGGCCGAGCCGCAGGAGCTGGTGCTGATTCCGCGCGGGGTGCGCTTTCGGGTCGAGCTGCCGGACGGTGAGGCGCGCGGCTATGTTTGCGAGAGCTTCGGCGCGCCGATGCGGCTGCCGGACCTCGGCCCCATCGGCGCGAACGGCCTCGCCAATCCGCGCGATTTTCAGACCCCCGTCGCATGGTACGAGGACCGCGAGGGAGAGATGGAGCTCGTCGCCAAGCTCGGCGGGGAGCTCTGGACGGCCGCGCTCGATCACTCACCGCTCGACGTCGTCGCCTGGCACGGCAATCATGCTCCCTGCAAGTACGACCTGCGCCGATTCAACGCCATGGGGTCGGTGAGCTACGATCATCCCGACCCTTCCATCTTCCTCGTGCTGCAGTCGATCAGCGATACCCCCGGCGTCGATTCGCTCGACTTCGTCATCTTTCCGCCGCGGTGGCTCGCGATGGAGGACACCTTCCGCCCGCCCTGGTTTCACCGCAACGTTGCGAGCGAGTGCATGGGGCTGATCCGCGGCGTGTACGACGCCAAGGCCGGCGGCTTCGAGCCCGGGGGCGCCTCGCTCCACAACTGCATGACCGGACACGGCCCGGACGCCGGGACCTTCGAGCGCGCCGTGAGCGCCGACACCCGCCAGCCGCAGCGCATCGGGGACACCATGGCGTTCATGTTCGAGACGCGCACCGTGATCCGGCCCACGCGCCGCGCCCTGGAGCTGCCGCAGCTTCAATCCGACTACGCGCAGTGTTGGCGCAGCCTTCCCAAGCGCTTCCGGCCGCCGGCCGGCGCCGCATCGGAGTGAGGCGTGCCGCCGGTGACCGGGCCCGACTCCACGAACGACCCCAGGTTGCGCAGCTGGGTGCCATCCGCCAACCGCCCCGGCTGCGATTTCCCGATCCAGAACCTGCCTCTCGCCGTCTTCCGGCGCCGCGGCAGCGGCGAGAACTTCCGCTGCGGCGTCGCCATCGGCGATGACGTTCTCGACCTCGGCGCCCTCGACATGTTGAGTCCGTTCGCCGGCCTCGGCGCTCAGGCGCTCTCGGCCTGTGCCGAGCCATCGTTGCATCGCCTGATGGCGCTCGGACGCCAGGCATGGGTGGCGCTGCGCCAGGGACTCTCGGAGTGTCTGCGCGAGGGCGCGCCGCAGGCGGCGCAGCTCGCCGCGGCGCTGGTCCCGCAGCGCGAGGCGCAGTTCACCCTGCCGGTGCGGATCGGCGACTACACGGATTTCTATGCCTCCATCCACCACGCGACCGCCGTCGGGCGCCTCTTCCGGCCGGACCAGCCGCTGCTGCCCAACTACAAGTGGGTGCCCATCGCCTATCATGGGCGTGCCTCATCCCTCGGGATCTCCGGGCAGGAGTTCAGGCGACCTCACGGTCAGATCATGCCCCGGGGCGCCGACCGGCCGCAGGTCGCGCCGAGCGCGCGACTCGATTTCGAGCTCGAGGTCGGCATCCTCATCGGCGCGGGCAACGCGCTCGGCTCGCCCGTCCCGATCGCCCAGGCCGAGGAGCACGTGTTCGGGCTCTGTCTGCTCAACGACTGGTCGGCCCGGGACATTCAGGCGTGGGAGTACCAGCCGCTCGGGCCCTTCCTCGCCAAGAGCTTCGCCAGCACGATCTCGCCCTGGATAGTGACCCTGGAAGCGCTCGCGCCCTACCGGCTGCCCTGGACGCGGCCAGTGGAGGACCCGCAGCCCCTGCCCTATCTCGACTGCGAGCCGCTGCGAGCGCGCGGAGCGCTCGACCTCGAGCTCGAGGTGGCGCTCGAGACGGCGGCCATGCGAGCCGCCGGCGCCGCCGCGCAGACTCTGGCGCGCACCAACTTCCGCCACAGCTACTGGGCGATCGCGCAGATGCTCGCGCATCACACCGTCAACGGCTGCAATCTCGTGCCCGGAGACCTGCTCGGGAGCGGCACCCAGTCCGGGCCCACGCCGGAGCAGGCCGGCTCGCTCCTCGAGCTGACCGAAGGCGGCAAGCGGCCGCTGCGGCTCACCGGCGGCGAGACGCGCACCTTCCTGGAAGACGGCGATCGGGTGATCCTGCGGGGGTGGTGCGAGCGGCCCGGTTGGGCCCGGATCGGCTTCGGCGAAGCGAGCGGCACGGTGCTCCCCGCCACCTGAGCGCAGGGCCGCGGCCGGGCGGCTACTGCCGGTAGCCGATGCGGAATGCGCCCCAGTGCCGGCCGCGCACCCAGATGGGCGAGGACAGGTCCTTCATCAGCACGAAGTTGCCGCCGCCCATGTCCCGCCGGTAGGTCTGCAGCAGGAAGGGTTTGGTGTTGCGGGCGACCTTCTGCACCGCCCGGTCCTTGAACAGGCGGCGGTTGCGGCAGTGCGCCGCGTTCCACACCGGATCCTTGCCCTGAGGCTGGCGGTAGTTGGGATTGTGGGTCGGCAGATACCCGCCCTTCGCCCAGGCCACGCAGAAGATGATGCGCGGGTCCGAGCGCTGCAGCGGGTCCTGGATGGGCGGCAGCACGCGATCGGTAAACTCGACGTAGTCCGTGAGGAACTGCTTCGGGTTGGTGCCCGGGATCTCCCGGTAACGCTCGTCGAAGAGCTGCTGCTCGCTGATCTCGCCGCGGGCGATCGCCGTCTCGAACAGCTCTCCGATCCGCTTCGCGGTCTCGATGCCCAAGCGGATGATGGGAGTATCGGCGGTCTCCATGCCGCTTCCGGCGATGAGCTCGATCAGGCCCTCGCTGAGCCCGAGCAGGCCCTCCACTCTCTTGTCGGCCTGGGTGAGGCTTGTGGATGAGAGCTGCACGCCCTCGGCGAGACTGCCGAGCTCGGAGAGTGTCGCATTGCAGGCCTCGAGGTTGCCGGCCGCCGAGCGCGCGATGGAATCGATCTCCCGCGTCACCGTGCCGAAGGCATCGTGGGCCCGTACGACGACGCCCTGGACCTGCTGAGCGCCGCTCGCGGCCTCTCCCGCGTGCTTGTCGGCCGCACCACCCTCGGTGATCAGCCCCTCGATCTGCTCGGCGAGCGAGCGCACGGTGGTGGTGATCCGCTCCGTCGCGGTGCGGGTCTCCTCCGCAAGCGTCTTGACCTCGGCCGCCACGACCGCGAATCCACGCCCGGCCTCTCCGGCCCGCGCGGCCTCGATGCCGGCGTTGAGCGAGAGGAGCCGCGTCTGCTTGGCGATACCTTCGATGGCGCCGGCGACCGAGGTGATCTGCGCGAGCACCGGACCGAACGAGGCCAGCCGCTCCTGGATGCGCCCGACCGATGCCGTCAGCCGGCCGATGTGCTGGACCGCACCGCCGATGAGACTGCGCGACTCGGAGATCTCCGTGCCCGCAGCGGAGGCGGCCCGCTGCGCCTCGCGCGCCGCACGATCGATCTCGCGATTGCCCGAGACCATGGTCTCGGTCGCCTGGTGGAGCTCCTCGAACTGGGCGGCCTGACCGGAGACCTGTGTCGAGAGGTCCTCGAGATGACCGGCAATGTCGGCTACCTCGACTCCGAGGGAGCCGAGCCGGTTCGCCAGCTCCTGGATCAAGCGGTCACTGTCGGACCGCGCGGCTGCGTCTGCGGCGAGCGTCATGGGCCTGCAAGACTAGCCGTGGACCGGACGGCCAGCCATTCTTACTCTTCGGCCGCGGAGCAGCTCTGATCCGGTGTTCTGTTTCCGAGACAGTTTCCCAAAACCGAGTCAGTCTATCGAACGCATCTCTCAGTGCGCGGCGCGCTCGATCTCAATGAATGACCCGACTGCAAAGATCGAGCAAGGGGCTCGGGAGGATGCCGAGCGCCAGCGCCGCCGCCGCATTGAGTCCGATCACGAACCGCGGACCGAGCGGCCGCAGCGTCGCGGGCAGGCTCTCCGTCGGTGCATCGAAGTACATGAGCTTCACGACCCGCAGGTAGTAGAACGCGCCCACCACCGAGGTCAGCACCGAGACGATGACGAGGCCCAGATGACCGGTCTCCCAGAGCGCCTGGATGATCCTGAGCTTCGCCCAGAAGCCGACGAACGGCGGCACACCAGCGAGGGAGAACATCAGCATCAGCATCACGAGCGCAAGCAGCGGATCGCGCTGATAGAGCCCTTTGTAGTGATCGAGCTTGTCCGCCTCGAAGCCCTTGCGGCTGGCGAGCAGGATCACGCCGAAGGCGCCGAGCGCCACGAGGACGTACACGAGCGTGTAGTAGAGCGCGGCGCTATAGCCGCTCGCGGTGCCGGCGACGAAGCCAAGCACGATGAAGCCGACGTGACCGATGGTCGAGTACGCCAGCATGCGCTTCAGATTCGACTGCACGATCGCCACGACGTTGCCGACGATCAGGGTCAGTACCGCAAGCGGTGTCAGCATCAGCGTCCAGTCCGCGGAGATGCCCGGGAGACCGTGCGCCAGCAAGCGCAGCATCAGCGCGAAGTAGGCGATCTTGGGCGCAGTACCCACGAACAGCGTAACGCTGGTCGGGGCGCCCTCGTAGACGTCCGGCAGCCACATGTGAAAAGGCACGGCGCCGAGCTTGAAGGCAACGGCCACCACGATGAAGGTGACGCCGAGGATGACCCCCAGGCTCCCCGAGGCGGTGAGCTTCGTCGCGATGACTCCGAGCTCGAGGCTGCCCGTCAGGCCATAGATGATCGACATGCCGTAAAGAAGCGTGCCGGAAGCGATCGCCCCCAGCACGAAGTACTTCATCGCCGCTTCCGCCGCCACGCCCGACTCACGGTCGAACGCCACCATCGCGTAGACCGAGAGAGCCAGCAGCTCCACACCGATGTACACGGTGAGCAGGCTGTTGGCCGAGACGAGCACGAAGATACCGAGCAGCGCCGTCAAGGCCAGGACGTAATACTCCCCGCGAAGGATGTTCCGGTTCTCGAGGTACATCCGCGAGTAAAGCAGCGCCACCGCGACGAACAGGAACCCGGCGAGCTTCAGCACGAAGGCCAGCGGGTCGGTCACGTACATTCCGTGGAAGAGCACCGTCGTATGAGCCACGTCGGCATAGCGCACGGTGAGCGCCGCCCCGGCCACGAGCACGAGAAGCGTGAGCGTCCCGGTGGCCCCAGGGCGATTCACGCCGACGAACACCTCGAAGAGCAGCACCAGGCAGATCGCGAAACCAAGGAAGATTTCCGGGATCGCGGGGATCATGCCGGGCATCAGGTGCAGAAGCGTGTGCATTCGTTTTCGGTCCTAGGGCCTGATCACGCGGGGATCTTGGTGGCGATGGCCTGGGTGACGAGGTGCTGGATCGAGGGGTCCATGATCTTCAGCAGCGGCTCCGGCCAGATGCCGATCGCCAGCACCAGCACCGCGAGCACGCCGAGCACGAGAAACTCGCGTCCGTTCACGTCGGTCAGGTGCGCGACGTGCTCGTTGGCCACCGGCCCATAGAGCACCCGCTTCACCAGCCACAGCGTGTACGAGGCCCCGAGGATCAGCGTCACGGCGGCGAGGGTCGAGTACCAGAAGCTCGCCTTGAAGCTCGCCAGGATCACCAGGAACTCCCCGACGAACCCCGAGGTGCCCGGGAGACCGGTGTTGGCGAGCGCGAACATCACCATGAAGGCCGCGAAGATCGGCATGGTGTTGATGACGCCGCCGTACGCGGAGATCTCGCGGGTGTGCATGCGGTCGTAGAGGACGCCCACGCAGAGGAAGAGCGCGCCGGAGATGAGCCCGTGAGAGATCATCTGCACCATCGCTCCGTCCATTCCCATGGCCGCGCCCTGCACCTGGGCTGTGGTGCGGACGATCTCATACACCACGAACGCGCCCAGGGTCACGAAGCCCATGTGCGCGATCGAGGAATAGGCGATGAGCTTCTTCATGTCGGTCTGCACTATGGCGACGAGACCGATGTAGATCACGGCGATCAGCGACAGCGTGATGACGAGCAAGTTGAGCTCGCGGCAGGCGTCCGGCGTGATCGGCAGACTGAAGCGCAGGAAGCCGTACCCCCCCATCTTCAGCATGATGGCCGCGAGGATCACCGAGCCTCCCGTCGGCGCCTCCACGTGCGCATCGGGCAGCCAGGTATGCACCGGCCACATCGGCACCTTCACCGCGAAAGCGAGCAGGAACGCCGCGAAGATCCACCTCTGCTCCACGAGGGTCAGCGGCAGCGCCTGGAACGCCGCGATCGAGTAGCTGCCGGCCTTCACGTACATGTAGATGAGGGCCGCCAGCATGAAGACCGAGCCGAGGAAGGTGTAGAGGAAGAACTTGATGGTCGCGTAGACGCGCCGCGGGCCGCCCCAGATGCCGATGATGAGGAACATCGGGATCAGCATCGCTTCCCAGAAGAAGTAGAAGAGCAGCGCGTCGGTGGCGCAGAACACCCCGATCATCAGCCCTTCCATGATGAGGAATGCGGCGAAGTACTGCGCGGCGCGCATCGTCACCACGGTCCAGGCCGCGATGATGACCGGAATGGTCATGAGCGCGGTGAGCACCACGAGGGGCAGCGAGATGCCATCGACCCCAAGCGCGTAGAAGGCGTGGAAACGCGGGATCCAGGGCACCTGCTCCACGAACTGGTAGGCCGCGGTCCGGGTGTTGAAATCCGCGAGCAGCGGCAGCGACAGGACGAGCGTTGCGAGCGAGGCGAGCAGCGACAGCCAGCGTCCCGCCGCGATGCGACGCTCCCCGAGCAGGAGCACGGCGATGCCGGCGGCGATCGGGAGCCAGATCAGGATCGAGAGCAGATGTGCTTGCATTCTTGTGCTTTCTTCAGCCGCGCACGATGAACCAGCCGAGCAGCGCCGCCAGGCCGATCATGATCCAGAAGGCGTAGGAGTAGAGATACCCGCTCTGCACCTTCCTCACCACACCGCCCAGCCAGCCGACCGATGCGGCGGAGCCGTTGACCAGCGCCCCGTCGATGAGCCCCTGGTCGCCCGCTTTCCACAGACCGAAGCCGATGCCCCGCGTGAGCGGCGCGATGATCTTCTCGTTCACCCAGTCGAAATAGTACTTCTCGATGAGGATCGTGCGCAGCCACCCGAGCTTGCGCGCCGCCAGGTCCGCCAGCGACGGGCGCCAGAGGAAGCACGCCCAGGCGGTCACGAGCCCCGCGATCATCATCCAGAAGGGCGCTCCGAGGAAGCCGTGGAAGCCGAGCTGCCCCGGGCCCTGGAAGTCCTTCGCCATCCGGCCGATCACGTTGTCGGCCGGCAGCACGAAGATGGAATGACGGAAGTAGCTCCCGTAGAGCACAGGACCCACGGTGAAGTAGCCGACGAGCAGCGACGGGATCGCCAGGGCGATCAGCGGCAAGGTCACCACCCAGGGACTCTCGTGCGGCTCGACCGGGTGATGCCCGTGCTCCGCCGCATGCGCCGCCACGGCGGCATGCCCGTACGACGGACCGCCGTGGACGTCCTCCGGCACGTTACCGGTCCCGCTCGGCGCTTCCTGCTCCTCCTCGTGTCCTACCGTCTTCGAGCCCTCGTGGTCGTGAGCCGCTTCGTGAGCTGCCGACGCGTGGCGGAATCGCTCCTCGCCGTGGAACGTCATGAAGAGCAGGCGGAAGGTGTAGAGCGAGGTGACGTAGGCGCCGAGCAGCACACACCAGTAGGCATAGGTCGCGCCCCACCGGTGCGAGTCCCCCACCGCCTCGATGATCGCGTCCTTGGAATAGAAGCCGGAGAAGAAGGGGGTCGCGACGAGCGCCAGGCCGCCGATCCAGCAGGTGATCGCCGTGATCGGCATGTATTTGGCGAGGCCGCCCATCTTGCGCATGTCCTGCTCGTGGTGCATGCCGATGATGACCGAGCCGGCGGCCAGGAAGAGCAGCGCCTTGAAGAAGGCGTGGGTCATCAGATGGAAGATCGCCGCGCTGTACGCCGACACGCCGAGAGCCGCCGTCATGTAACCGAGCTGCGAGAGCGTCGAGTAGGCGATGACCCGCTTGATGTCGTAGTTGACGACGCCGAGGAGTCCCATGAAGAACGCCGTGGTGGCCCCGATGACGAGCACGAAGGAGAGCGCCGTGTCCGAGTACTCGAACAGCGGCGACATGCGCGCCACCATGAAGATGCCCGCGGTCACCATGGTGGCCGCGTGGATCAGCGCCGAGATCGGCGTCGGGCCTTCCATCGAGTCCGGCAGCCAGACGTGCAGCGGCACCTGCGCCGACTTGCCCATCGCGCCGATGAAGAGGCAGATGCAGATGAGCGTGAGCGCGTTCCAGCTGGTCGTCGCGGTGATGGGAACGACGGCGTGCGCGAGATGGGGCGCCGCCGCGAACGCCACGTCATAGGAGAGCGAGCCGGTGTAGGCGAACACGGCCGCGATGCCGATGACGAAGCCGAAGTCGCCCACCCGGTTGACCAGGAAGGCCTTCATGTTCGCGAAAATCGCGCTCGGCCGGGTGTACCAGAAGCCGATCAGCAGGTACGACACCGTGCCGACCGCCTCCCAGCCGAAGAACAGCTGCATGAAGTTGTTCGCCATCACGAGCATCAGCATCGAGAAGGTGAACAGCGAGATATAGCTGAAGAAGCGCGTGTAGCCCGGGTCGTCGCTCATGTACCCGATGGTGTAGACGTGCACGCACAGCGACACGAACGTCACCACCGCCATCATCAGCACGGTCAGGCGGTCGATGAGGAAGCCGACGTCAATGTGCACGCCATCGGCCAGCGCCCAGGTGTACACCGGTCCGTTGAAGGCCGGCGCTGCGCCCGTGTAGAGCTGGTGCAGGACGTACATCGACAACGCGCAGGAAGCGGCGACACCGAGGATGGTCACGGTGTGCGCGCCCACGCGCCCGATGACCCGCCCGCCGAGGCCCGCGATCAGCGCGGCGGCGAGCGGCAGCAAGGGGATGGCGATCAGCACATGCGGATTCATGCGGCGTCAGCCTCGCAGGGTATTCAGGTCTTCGACGTTGATGCTGCGCCGCTCGCGGAACAGCACGACCAGGATGGCGAGGCCGATGGCCGACTCCGCCGCCGCCACGGTGAGCACGAAGAACACGAACACCTGGCCGTTGATGTCGCCCAAGACGCGCGAGAAGGCGATGAAGTTGAAATTGGCGGCGAGCAGCAGCAGCTCCACGCACATGAGCAGCAGGATGACGTTCTTGCGGTTGAGGAAGATGCCGGCCACGGCGAGCGCGAACAGCACGCCTGAGAGGGTGAGCAGATCCGCGAGAGTGATCATGGGCGCTTCTCCGCCTCGAGCTTGACGATGCGGACCCGGTCGGCCGCCCGCACCGCGACCTGGCGCGACACGTCCTGCACCTTCAGTCCCTGCCGATGGCGCATGGTGAGGGCGATGGCCGCCACGATCGCCACCAGCAGCTGCACCGCGGCGAGCTCGAACGGATAGGCATAGCGGGTGTAGATCA
>DASTAC010000033.1:0-38483 GCA_035713045.1 Steroidobacteraceae bacterium | reverse complement strand
ATCGTCGCCAGCTTGCGTGACAGCTCGAGGGTCGCGAGCCCGGCGCGCAGATTCTCGCCCACCTTGCCGCTCACCTCGGCGACGTGTTGAATCAGATTATCCAAGGTGCCGTACTGATTCAACAGCTTCGCGGCCGTCTTGGGGCCCACCTTCTCGATGCCCGGGATGTTGTCCGAGGTGTCGCCCACCAGCGCGAGATAGTCGACGATCTGCTCCGGGAAGACATCGAACTTCGCTTTGACGCCGTCGCGATCCATCGTCGTATTGCTCATCGTGTTGATGAGCGTAATGGAGCCGTCGACGAGCTGAGCCATGTCCTTATCGCCGGTCGAGATGACGACGCTCTGGCCAGCCCGGGAGGCGCGGCAGGCGAGCGTCCCGATGACGTCGTCGGCCTCGACACCTTCCATGCGCAGCAGCGGCATTCCCTGGGCGCGCAGAATGGTGAGCAGCGGCTCGATCTGCGCGCGCAGGTCATCCGACATGGGCATCCGATGGGCCTTGTATTCGGCGAACAGATCGTCGCGGAACGTGCGGCCCGGCGCATCGAACACCAGCGCGATGCGCTTCGGCCGACACTCCTTGAGGAACTTGGCGAGCATGTTGAGCACGCCGTGAACCGCGCCGGTCGGCTCGCCGCGGGAATTGCTGAGGGGCGGAAGGGCATGGAAGGCGCGGTAGAGATAGGAGGACGCGTCGACCAGGACGAGGTCGGGGGACTCGGGGATGGGCATGAGGGCAGTATATCGGACCCCGCCGCGGTCAACCGGAGGCCGGCGCCGTGCGCTATGAGGGCTCATGGACAAGGGGTTGAGCGCGGCCATTGCGGCCAATCGATTCGGGCTCGGTGCCCGGCCGGGGGAGCTGGCCGCCATCGGCGGCTCCGGGCCGGACTGGCTGCGAGCGCAGCTCGAAGGCCCGGCGCCCGAGATCGGGGGCGAGGGACTGCAGAGCTCGGCCGCCATCCTGACGCAGATCTATGACCTGCGCCGCCTTATCCGGGCGCAGCGCCTGCGCGGCGCCCGCCGCGAAGCCGCGACGCGTGAGACCGCGGACGCTGCCGCCGCTCCCAAGAAGCTTCCGCAGCTCATACGTCCACTCTATCTATCCGAGGCCGGGGCGCGGTTTCGCCAGTCGGTGTCGACCCAGCGGCCCTTCGTCGAGCGCCTGACCCAGTTCTGGTCGAACCACTTCGCGGTGTCGGTCGACAAGGGTGTGTTGGCCGCGCTCGCCGGCAGTTACGAGCGCGAGGCGATCAGGCCGTACGTCCTCGGCAACTTCACCGACATGCTGCTCGCGACGGAGCGCCATCCGGCGATGCTGCTCTACCTCGACAACCAGCTGTCGATGGGCCCGGACTCGCGCGCGGCGCGCAACATCGAGCGGCGCAATCCCGGGCGCAGGCCCGGCATCAACGAGAACCTGGCGCGGGAGACGATGGAGCTTCATACGGTGAGCGTCGACGGCGGCTACACGCAGGCGGATGTCACAGCGTTCGCGGAGGTGTTGACCGGCTGGTCGATCGCCGGGCCCGGGGATCGGCGCTGGGGGGCCGAGCCCGGAACCTTTCTCTTCCGTCCCGCGATGCACCAGCCCGGGGCCCAGGTCGTGATGGGCAGGCGGTATCCTGACACCGGATACGATCAGGGCGTCGCAGTGCTGCGCGATTTCGCCCGGCATCCGGCGACGGCCCGGTTCATCGCCACCAAGCTGGCGCGCCACTTCATCGCCGACGACCCGCCCGCTCAAGCCGTGGACCGGATGGCGTCCGCATTCTCACGCAGCGGCGGCGATCTGCCGACGGTGTATCGCGCGCTCATCGATTCGCCGCAGGCCTGGGAGCAGCCCGTAGCCAAGTTCAAGACCCCTTCGGACTTCATCGTGTCGGCTTTCCGCGGCCTCGAGCTTCCCGTCGGCATCGCCAAGGCGCCGGTCGGACTCTTTGAGCTGCTGGGCCAGAGGATCTGGTGCCCGGGATCGCCGGCGGGCTGGCCGGACGGGAGCGCGGACTGGGACGGCGCATCCGAGCTCTTGAAGCGGATCGAATGGGCGGACGCGGTCGGGCAGAGGGTCGGTCCCAGGCGGGACGCCAGGGAGCTGGCGCCGCGGCTGTTGGGCAACGTGCTGAGCACCGTGACCCGCGACGGAATCGCGCGGGCCGAGAGCGCGGCGCAGGCGATCACGCTGCTTCTGGCGGCTCCCGAGTTCATGAGGCGCTGAAGAATGAAGCGACGCGAATTCCTGACCGCCGGCGCGCTCGCCGCGGGCGCCCTGCTCGGCCCGCAGGTGACCTTCGCCGGCATGGCGCGCGGTGCGAAGCCGCGATTCGTATTCATCATCCTGCGCGGGGCGCTCGATGGCCTGGAAGCGGTGCCGGCGTTTGGCGACCCGGCGTACGAGGGGCTACGAGGGGCGCTAGCCATAGGCCGGCCGGGCACGAATGGAGGGGCGCTGCCTCTCGACGGCATCTTCGGCCTCCACCCCTCGCTTGCATTCATGTACCGCAGCTACACCGCGCGTGAGCTCATCGTGTTCCACGCCGTGGCGAGTCCGTACCGCAGCCGATCGCACTTCGACGGTCAGAACGTGTTGGAGACGGGCTATCCGCAACCTCATGCGGTGGAGACGGGCTGGTTGAATCGGGCGCTGGCCGCGCTGCCCGGAACCCTCGCGCCGGAGAAGGAGCGCGGCATCAGCATCGCGGCGACGGCGCCCCTCGTGATGCGCGGGCCGGCGGCGGTGACCTCCTGGTCGCCCTCGCGCCTGGCGCCGCTCGCTGATGACACGCTGCAGCGGATCTCGGAGCTCTACTCGCGCGATCCGCTGCTCGGGCGCAAGCTGGCGGAGGCGCTCGCCGCCGAGGCGATCGCCGAGCAGGGCTCCTCCGGCACCCTGCTCGCGAAGCGCGGCAAGCCCGAGACGCAATACGCCGTGGTGGCGAGGGCGGCGGCGCGGTTTCTGAGACAGGGCGACGGCCCCCAGGTTGCGGTATTCGACACGACGGGGTGGGACACCCATTTCGACGAAGGCGGCGCCAGGGGCCAGCTCGCAGCGCGGCTGGCGGCGCTCGATGCGGCGCTCGGCGCACTGAAGGACGGACTCGGCCCGGTCTGGCGCGATACGGCGGTGCTGCTGGCGACGGAGTTCGGCCGGACCGCGGCGGAGAACGGCACGCGCGGCACCGATCATGGCACCGCCACCGCGGCCTACCTGCTGGGAGGGGCCGTCAACGGCGGCCGTGTGGTGACGGACTGGCCGGGACTTTCGCCCCGGTCGCTCTACCAGGACCGCGATCTGAAGCCGACGCTGGATCTGCGCGCCGTCATCAAGGGCGTGTTGGCGGAGCACCTCGGGGTGCCGCAGCGGGCCCTCGAGAGCTCGGTGTTCCCGGACAGCCTCCAGGCGCGGCCCGTCACAGCGCTGTTGCGGGCCTGAGGCCGGGCGCTGCGCCCTGGACCACATCCAACACGGCGGCTCCATAGCGCTCGAGCTTGATCGCGCCCACCCCGCTCACCGCCCGCAGCTCCTCGGTGGATGCCGGGCGCCGCCGGGCGATCTCCTCCAGCGTCGCATCATGGAACACCGTGTAGGCGGGGACCCCATGCTCCCGCGCCACCTGCAGCCGCCAGGCCCGAAGCGCCTGAAACAGCGCAGCGTGGGTGTCGTCTCCGTCCGTGGCCTGCGCTCCATCGCTCGACAATACACGCGCCGCCTGGGCAGCCGTGACCCGCGTGCGGTCGATCGGTCCCCGGGCCGGGGACCGAATCGCGACCCGGCCGCTCGACCGCCGCAGACGTATCGCGCGCTCCCCGCGCAGCACTTCGCGGCTGTCTGGCGTCAGGCGCAGGACGCTGAAGCGGTCCGTGTCGACCTGGACCAGGCGCAGCATCACGAGCTGCCGCAAGACCGAGCGCCATTGCGCGACCTCGAGATCCGCGCCGATGCCGAAGGTGCTCAGGCGGTCATGGCGGAACTGCTCGACCTTCCCGGTCCGATTGCCGCGCAGAATGTCGATCACGTGCTGGGCGCCGAAGCTGAGTCCGGTGGCCGACTGGCAGCGCGCGATGCATGAGAGGAGCTTCTGCGCGGCGATGGTGCCGTCCCATTCCTCCGGCCGCTCCAGGCAATTGTCGCAATTGCCGCAGGCTCCGGCGGCCTCACCGAAGTAGTCGAGCAGCCGCACGCGCCGGCATTGCGGGGTCTCGCACAGCCCGAGGAGAGCGTCCAGCTTGGCGGTGGCGGTGCGCTTGTATTCCGCACTGGCCTCGGACTGATCGATCATCCGCCGCTGCTGCACGACATCCTGCAGTCCGTACACCATCCACGCATCGGCGGGCAGGCCGTCGCGACCCGCGCGGCCGGTCTCCTGATAGTAGCCTTCGATGCTCTTCGGCAGATCCAGGTGCGCGACGAAGCGCACGTCCGGCTTGTCGATCCCCATGCCGAAGGCGATGGTCGCCACCATGACGATGCCGTCGTCGCGGATGAAGCGGCGCTGGTTGGCTTCCCGCGTGCCGCTGTCGAGCCCCGCATGATAGGGCAGCGCATCGACCCCTTCGCGCACCAGGAAGGCTGCGGTCTCCTCCACCGTGGAGCGTGCCAGACAGTAGACGATCCCCGACTCCCCCGCGTGCTCCCCACGGATGAATCCCAGCAGCTGCCGGCGCGGACTGTCCTTCTCGGCGATACGGTAGCGGATGTTGGGCCGGTCGAAGCTGGCGACGAATACCCTGGGCTCGCGCAGCCGCAGCCGCTCGATCATCTCCTTGCGCGTCGCGATGTCGGCAGTGGCCGTGAGCGCCATGCGCGGCACGTTTCGGTAGCGCTCGGCGAGCACGGCGAGCTGCAGGTACTCCGGGCGGAAGTCGTGCCCCCATTGGGAGACGCAATGCGCCTCGTCGATGGCGAAGAGCGCCAGGGAGCACTGATCGAGCAGCGACAGGCATCGCTCGGTGAGCAGACGCTCCGGCGCGACGTAGAGCAGGTCGAGCGCCCCGGCGCGCGCCCGGCGCTCCGTCTCCTGCACCTGCGGCCAGCTCATGGCCGAGTTGAGGGCGGCCGCGCGTACCCCCGCCTCGTGCAGCGCCGCAACCTGGTCCTGCATGAGCGCGATGAGGGGCGAGACGACCACACCCATGCCCGCGCGGGCAAGGGCCGGGATCTGATAGCAGAGCGATTTGCCGCCGCCGGTGGGCATCAGCACCAGCGCATCGCCGCCGGCCATCAGCTGCGCGATGATCTCCCGCTGCTCGCCGCGGAACTGCGAGTAGCCGAAGACTTCGCGCAGGATTCGGCCGGCTGCATCTTCGACGTCCATGGGTCTCGCTTCGGCACGTGGAAGCGGCAGTCTAACCGAGCTGCGGCGGGGGCGGCGGACCTCCGCGGCGCGATAATGAGGCGGATCGGGTAGAAATCCGCTTTTATTGCCACGGCGCGGCGGACGTGGCCGGGGGCTGCGAGTCCGGCGAGGTCTTCTGCTTCTTCCGCGCGGGCGGCGTCTGCGTCTGGCCGGCGGATCCGGCCGGCGGCGGGCGCGTGATCACTGCGGCGTTGCGCCCCGGCAGGTAAAGCGGTCCCTTGAAGCCGCAGCCCGCGCACACCAACAGCGCGCCCACCGCCGCGATCCAACCCCGGGCTCGCCTGCCGGTCACGTCGCCGACTCCCGGCGCTGCACGACCGCCATGGTCAGGCGTGAGACGCAGACGAGGCTGCCGTGCTCATCGCGGATCTCGATGCCCCAGATCTGACTTCGGCTGCCGATGTGGAAGGGACGCGCCGTCGCGGTGACGACACCCGAGGCGACCGAGCGCAGGTGATTCGCGTTGATCTCCTGGCCCAAGCACTGCTGCCGCTCGATGTCGACGCAGAGGTTCGCCGCCGCGCTGCCCACGGTCTCCGCCAAGGCCACGGAGACGCCGCCGTGCAGCACACCGTGGGGCTGATGGACGGCCGGCGTCACGGGCAAGGTCGCGCGCAGGTAATCTGGGCCGACTTCGGTGATGCGGATGCCGATCCGCTCCGCGAAGGTACCGCGGGAGAAGTGCTCGAGCAGCTCGGGGGTGACTTCGGTGCGCCAGATGCTCATTGGCGTATTCTACGCATCCATGAAGCTTTACACCTATTTCCGCAGCTCCGCGGCCTATCGCGTGCGCATCGCGCTCAACCTCAAGGGGATCGCCCACGAGTCCGTGCCCGTGGACCTGCGGCCGGGGCGGCACCGCCAGCCGGAGTATCTGGCGCGCAATCCGCAGGGTCTGGTGCCGGCGCTCGAGGACGGCGGCGCCGTCATCGGCCAGTCACTCGCCATCATCGAGTATCTGGAGGAGATCCAGCCGCAGCCGCCGCTCCTGCCGCGCCCGGCGCTGGAGCGGGCGCGCGTGAGGTCCCTGGCTCTCGCCATCGCCTGCGACATCCATCCGCTCAACAATCTGCGGGTGTTGAATTACCTGCGCTCCCCGCTCGGCCACGACGAGGCGGCGGTGGACACGTGGTACCGGCACTGGATCGCCGAGGGCTTTCGCGCCCTGGAGGAGGAGGCCCGCCGCTCGAGCGGCGACGGCCGTCACGTGTTCGGCACCGAGGTGACGCTGGCGGATGTCTGCCTGGTGCCGCAGATGTTCAACGCCCACCGCTTCAAGTGCAACGTCGAGCCGTACCCGACGCTGCGGACGATCTGCGGCCATCTCGAGACCCTCCCGGCCTTTGCCCGCGCCGCGCCCGCGGCGCAACCCGACGCGATTTGACGGAACGCCCCCGCCCGGATCTCGAGACTCAACTGACACATCCTCAACAGTAGCCGCACTGACGCGGGGAGGACCCCGCGTGCTACACTGACTCGAGCATCGGCGATGCTGCCCGAATAAGTCAACAGTCTCTCCGCCGTGCGCGGCCAGACAAGGTAACCAGTGGGCATGGAGAACACCGAAGGGGGCGGAGTGCCGGATGCCGCAGCGGCGCTCGACGCCGCGAGCGTCCTGGTCGAGGCGCCCGATCTCAAGTCACTCTACGGCAGGGCCATCGATGCCGCGGCCGAGCTGCTGGTCGCGGACTGCGCTAGCATCCAGGCTCACGTTCCGGAGAAGCAGCAGCTGCGCCTCGTCGCCGCCAGAGGACTCGCGCCCGATGCCGCGGCGTTCTGGGACAGGGTCGATGCGGGCCCGACGAGCTGCTGCGGACAGATGTTGATCCGCCGGGAGCGGGTGATCATCCCCGACGTGGAAAAGGACTCCCGGCTGGCCGGAACGGAGCACCTGCGCCACATGCGCCTCTGCGGGATTCGGGCCCTTCAGGCGACGCCGCTGCTCGCCCGCAGCGGCGATCCGCTCGGAATGTTGATGACCCACTGGCGGCGCGAATACCAGCCGCCCGACCGTGTGCTCCGTTTGCTGGATGCGCTGGCGCGTCAGATCGCTCGTCTCATCGAGCGCATCGCCGCGGAGGAGGCGCGGCGCACGACCGAGGGCGATCTGCGGGCCAGAGTTGCGGCGCTCGAGCGCGTCGATCGCGAGAAGAACAGCTTCCTCGCCATGCTCGCCCATGAGCTGCGCAGCCCGCTCGCTCCCATCCGCAACGTCGGCGAAGTCCTGGCGCAGATCCTGGGCGATCGGCCGCAGACACACCGTCCGCTCGCCATTCTCAAGCGCCAGACCGGGCAGCTCACCCGGCTGGTGGACGACCTGCTCGACATCTCCCGCATCCAGCAGGGGCGCCTCACTCTGCAGGAGAGCACTGTCGAGGTCGGAGAGATCCTCGAGCAGGCATTGGAGACTGTGCAGCCGCTGATCCGGGAGAAGCGGCATCATCTGACGGTCAGACGGCTGCAGGCGCCCGTGCTCGTGCTCGGCGACTGCAGCCGGCTGGTTCAGTGCGTCGTCAATTTGCTGCAAAACGCGGCCAAGTACACGCCGCCCGGCGGTGAGATCCACGTCGAGGTGCTGGAGTCGGGCGCCAAGGTCTCGATCGCCGTGCGCGACAATGGAGCCGGAATCGCGCCCGAGCTTCTGCCGCACGTCTTCGAGCTCTTCGTGCAGAGCGAGGAGACCCTGGAGCATGCCCGGGGCGGTCTCGGCATCGGACTCGCGATCGTCAAGCGGCTGGTCGAGATGCACGGCGGCAGCGTGGAGGTCTCCAGCGACGGCGAGGGTTCGGGCTCGACGTTCACCATCCATCTTTGGCGGCTGGAGCCGACGCAGATGGCCGGGGAAGCCCCGGGCGTGGGGAAGACCGAGGAAGCGCCTGCCGGCGCGCGATCGAAGCGGATACTGGTCGTCGATGCCAACCCCGACGCGGCGGATACCGTCGCCGCGATCCTCGCGGCGGCCGGACACCGGGTGGACGTCGCCTATTCCGCGCTCTCCGCGCTCGCTGCCGCGGAGCGGCTGCGGCCGGACGCCGTCGTGCTGGACCTCGACCTGCCGCGAATGAGCGGGTACGAGGTCGCGAGAAGACTGCGCGCACAGGCGCCCCTCGATGCAGCCCTGATCATCGCCCTCTCCGGGACCAAGGGCGACGAGGCTCCCGCCCGGGCGGCCGGCATCGACCGCTATCTCAGGAAACCCATCGATGGGGCAGCGCTGAGACACGCGCTCGAGTGAGGCGGCGCGCTAATTGCTGGCTCGGCTGCGCAGGCGGACCTGCTGGTGTGAACTTTTCGCAACATCACCGGTCTCGATGCACACTCAGTGACAGCCAGATCTGTCTCTGTTTCACAACAACTGGAGACTTCGATGCGCCGACTGCTGCTGATCCCCCTGCTGGCCCTCGCAGCCGGCTCTGCGCACGCGACCGGCCTCTTCGGTGCAGGCGTTTACGCCGGGGCGGGCCTGATGCGCGCCAATGTAAACAATGTGCTCGGGACGGGCTTCGACGTCCACAACACCTCTTTCAAGGCTCTGGCGGGCCTGCGCTTCAGCCTGCTCGGCGCGGAAGTGGACTACTACCACCTGGGCAGCGAGTCGCGCAGCCTGGGGAGCCTGGGCAGCGCCCAAGCCAATGCTCACGCCTTTGCCGCCTATCTCGTCGGCTATCTGCCCATCCCCCTGCCGATCATCGATATCTTCGGCAAGCTGGGGCTCGACCGGTGGCAGCTGAGCGGCAATTCCGCAAGTCCCTCGCTGTTCAGATTCTCCGACAGCGGCACCCAGCTCGCTTGGGGCGTGGGCGCGCAGGCCCATTTCGGCCACCTCATCGGCAGGCTCGAATATGAGCATCTGAACATGGCCCACACCAGCGGGGCGCACGCGGTCAGCCTCGACGTCATCTTTAACATTTTGTAACCGGAAAGCGCGGCGCAGACGCCTTTTTCCGCGCACTGCGGACGGAACTTCCCCCACCCCGCCCCGTCTAATTGGTCGAGTGCTTCGGCACTCCCCGCTTCCCTCCCTGAGCGGGTCGACCCGGTTCACACGAGACCTGTGCCGGGTTAGTCTGCCCCGGTGGCCTCGCCAGAGGTCATCGGGGTTTTTTCTTCACGACCCCAGCCAGCCCGCGAGCACCCGCTGTGCCTCCTCCAGGCCCTCCCGCGAGTGCGCGGAGAATAGCTGCACGGTCGCGCGCTGGCCCACGGCTCGTACGGCCGCCGCGAGCACCTGTCGGGCTTCGCTCCGGCGCAGCTTGTCGGCCTTCGATAACAGCACGTGGACCTGCTGCCGCGGCAAAGCCCACTCGAGCAGCGCCTGATCGCCCTCTCCAATGCCGCGACGGGCGTCGACGATCACGAACAACCCCCTGAGCGCCTCTCGCTCGCGCAGCGCCTCGATGAGGCGCGGCCAGGTGCGCCGCTCGCTCTCCGGCGCGCTCGCATAGCCATACCCGGGAAGGTCCACGATGCGCTCCTGCGGGGAGAGCTCGAAGAAATTGATGAGCCGCGTTCGACCCGGGGTCTTGCTGGTGCGCGCCAGCCCCTGGCGGCCCAGGATCGCGTTGATGGCGCTCGACTTGCCGGCATTCGAGCGGCCCGCGAAGGCGACCTCCGCGCCGCGGTCGGCCGGATACTGTTCAGGAGCGGCGGCGCTCACGAGAAATCTGGCGTTCGGAAATGCAGTCACGGTCGTAGTGTACAATCCGGCGCTTTCGCACCCTTGGCAAACTCCGGGAAAGGGCGAAACCCATGGCGAGAAGAGTACCCGTCACAAGAGCCGGCGTAGCGCTGTTGTCCGCAGCATGGGCCGCGGGATTGACCCTCGCGGCCGTCGCGCACGCGGGAACTGCCGTCCCGGCGCCTGGGGCAAGCACCCCCGGCTCCAGCGCATCCGGCGCGGGACCTCAGACGCAGACCGCAAGCGCGGTTACGGCAACCCCGTCGCTGCTTCCGAATCCCTACTCGAGCGGCTCTGTGCAGGCGGGCGCCACGAAGGCCGCAGTCTGCTTCTCCTGCCATGGGCCCGATGGCAACAGCCAGAATCCCGCGTTTCCGCGCCTCGCCGGGCAGAACGCCGTCTACATCGCGCAGCAGCTGCGCCTCTTCAAGGCAGGCATTCGCCAGAACCCGGTGATGCAGCCCATGGCGGCGGGCTTGAGCGATCAGGACATCGACAACCTGGCGGTGTTCTTCGCCGCGCAGACGCCGCAGGGCCTCGAGGCCGACCCTTCCTACTGGAAGCAGGGCCGGGCGATCTATCTCGATGGTGACGCCAAGCGCGGGGTACCGGGGTGCGTCGCCTGCCACGGGCCGCTCGGCCGCGGCAATCCGGCCGCGGGCTATCCGGCCCTCGAGGCGCAGCAGTCCGCCTATGTCCTACTGGAGCTGCAGCAGTACGCGGACGGCACCCGCTACAGTGGACCGAATGCGACCTCTGCAACACCCAATGCCGTCATCATGTTCGACATCGCCAAGCACCTGACTCCGGAGGAGATGCGCGACGTCGCCTCCTACGTCCAAGGCCTGCGGTAGTACTTGTGATTCAGGAAAGAGCCCAATGACCCGATCGCCATCGCTGCCCATCTTTCTCACGCTCTCCGCCGCGGCTCTGCTCGCCCTGAGCGCCTGCTCGCATCGGGCCCAGGCGCCGCAGCCCTCCGGCCAGGGCGCCGCGCAAACGGGCCAGACGGCGGCTCCGGCGCCGGCCGGTGCCCCGCAGGCTGCGGGCGACCAGACGGCTTCGGGTCAGGCTGCCGGCCAGGCCCAGGCCGGCTCCACGAGCGGCGCGCAGAGCGCCGACGACAGCAGTCCCTCGCTCGAGCACCTGGCCGCCCTGCCTGCGGCCGCCGCGTTGCCCTCGAGCAGCGAGTGGAAGCCTGGCGTCAACTACGACGTGGTCACCCCGGCCCAGCCGACCACGGTGGCACCGGGGAAGGTCGAGGTGCTGGAGGTGTTCTGGCTGGCGTGCCCGCACTGCTACGCGCTGGAGCCCTTCATCGAGGCGTGGCGCAAGACAGCGCCGTCGTACGTCAAGTTCGTGCGCGTACCGGTCATGTGGGGCCCGGTGCAGCGCGCGCACGCGCGCTTGTATTACACGCTCGAGTCGCTCGGCCGACCCGACCTCGTCGACAAGGCGTTCGCCTACATCCACGATCTGGACACCCAGTCCGGCACGGAGTCCGGCCTCGTGTCCAACACCAAGCAGCAGACCTTCAAGATACAGCAGGCCTGGGCCGTGCAGCACGGCATCACCGCCAGCGCCTTCGCGCAGGCCTACAACTCCTTCTTCGTCAACACGCAGCTGCAGCAGGCGGAGGAGACGATGAACGCCTATCAGGTGCAGTCCGTGCCCTTCATCGCCGTGGACGGCAAGTTCACCACCAACGTGGAGCAGGCGGGCAGCCCCAACAAGCTGATCTCCTTGATCAACTTCCTTGCGGCCTGGGAGCACGACCACAAACAGGGGTGAGCGCACATCGAGGACACTTAAAGTGTCCTCGATGTGCGCGAACGCCCGGCCAGGAGGGCCGGGCCGGGCTGAGCTACAGGGATGTACCTAGCGATGCCCCAGACCGAAAGCCACGGTCCTCGATGTGCGCGAACGCCCGGCCAGAAGGGCCGAGCCGGGCTGAGCTACAGGGATGTACCTCGTGACGCCCCAGACCGAAACCCAGGGTCCTGGATTTGCGCGAACGCCCGGCCAGGAAGGCCGGCCCGGACTGAGCTATAGGGATGTACCTCGCGATGCCCCAGACCGAAACCCAGGGTCCTGGATTGGCGCGGGGCGGCGGGGCCGCTGGACTTCAGAGGATGTAACGGCTCAGATCCTCATCCTTGGCCAGATTGCCGAGGTGATCATCGACGTACTTCGCATCGATCGTCATCTGTGTGCCGCCCTGCTCCGAGGCCTCGTAGGAAACCGACTCCAGCAGCCGCTCCATCACGGTATGGAGCCTGCGCGCGCCGATGTTCTCCGTGCGCTCGTTGACCTGGAAGGCGATCTCCGCGATGCGTCGCACGCCATCCTCGGCGAACTGCACTGACACTCCCTCCGTGCCCATCAGCGCCTGATACTGCGCCGTGAGCGAGGCATCGGGCTCCGTCAGGATTCGCACGAAATCGCCGACCTTCAGGGAGTCGAGCTCCACGCGGATCGGCAGGCGCCCCTGCAGCTCCGGGATGAGGTCCGAAGGCTTCGACAGGCTGAATGCGCCCGAGGCGATGAAGAGCACGTGATCGGTCTTGACCGGACCATACTTCGTGGCCACCGTTGAGCCCTCGACGAGCGGCAGCAGATCCCGCTGCACTCCCTCGCGCGAGACATCCGCTCCCATCGTCTCCTGGCGGCGGGTCACCTTGTCGATCTCGTCGATGAAGACGATACCGTTCTGCTCCGCGTTGGCGAGCGCTTTGATCTTGAGCTCGTCCTCGTTGATCAGCTTCGCGGCCTCCTCGTCCACGAGGAGCTTCTGCGCCTCGCGCACCTTCACCTTGCGGCTGCGGGTGCGGTTACCGCCGAGGTTCTGGAACATCGACTGCAGCTGCTGCTGCATTTCCTCCATGCCGGGGGGCGCCATGATCTCGACCCCCATCGGGAGCGTCCGCACCTCGATCTCCACCTCGCGATCGTCGAGCTCGCCGGCGCGCAGCATGCGGCGGAACTTCTGCCGGGTCTCGGCGTCGCGCGGTTGCGGCGGGTCGTCCGTGGAGAAGCCCATCATGCGCGGCTTCGGCAACAGCGCATCGAGGACGCGCTCCTCGGCCGCCTCGGCGGCACGCTCGCTGACTTTCTGCATCTCCTGCTCACGCGTGATCTTCACGGCGACGTCCGCCAGCTCCTTGACGATGGAGTCGACGTCACGGCCGACGTAACCCACCTCGGTGAACTTGGTCGCCTCGACCTTGACGAACGGCGCGTTGGCAAGCCGCGCCAGCCGCCGCGCGATCTCCGTCTTTCCCACGCCGGTGGGCCCGATCATGAGAATGTTCTTCGGCGTGATCTCCTGACGCAGCGGCTCCGGCACCTGCATCCGCCGCCAGCGGTTTCGCAGGGCGATGGCGACGGCGCGCTTGGCGGCGTCCTGGCCGATGATGTGCTTGTCGAGCTCCTGGACGATCTCTCTCGGGGTGAGCGATGACATGATGTTCGGTTGCGGATCTTCAGGCCCGGGCGGCGTCACGTCCGAGCTCCTCTACGGTGAGATTCCGGTTGGTGTAGATGCAGATGTCGGCGGCGATGTTCAGGGCGCGCTCGGCAATGCTGCGGGCGTCGAGCTCGGTCGTCTCGAGCATCGCGCGCGCGGCGGCGAGCGCGAACTGCCCGCCGGAGCCGATGGCGGCCGCATCGATGTCGGGCTCGATGACATCGCCATTGCCGGAGATCACGAGGAGCTTGCCCGGGTCGCCGACCAGCAGCAGCGCCTCGAGGCGCCGCAGATAGCGATCCGAGCGCCAGTCCTTCGCGAGCTCGATGGCGGCTCGAGTGAGATTCCCGTACTTCTCGAGCTTGCCCTCGAAGCGCTCGAACAGCGTGAAGGCATCTGCCGTGCCGCCGGCGAAGCCGGCGATCACCTTGTCGTTGTAGAGCTTGCGCACTTTGCGCGCGTTGCCCTTCATCACGGTGTTGCCGAGCGTCACCTGGCCGTCGCCGGCCAGCGCCACGGCGCCATTGCGCCGCACGCCGAGAATGGTGGTGCCGTGTGGATCGAATCGCTGCGGATCGGTCATCAAGTCCTCTGGTCGATTGGCGCAAGGCCGGCATCCCGCCGCGTTGCCCGGCGACGTCCCTGCGCCGAGCCCCGCGGGCCGGCTGCGGCCGCCCAGAATCGCTGCAGGCGACTTTGTGCGTGAGCGCGGCCCACTGTCCTTCGAGCGCGCCCTAGAGCTTGCGACGGGCCCGCGGATGGGTGGCGTCGTAGATGCGGGCGAGGTGCTGGAAGTCAAGGTGGGTGTAGATCTGGGTCGTGGCGATATCGGCATGACCCAGGAGCTCCTGCACGCCGCGCAGCTCGGCGCCGGACTCGAGGAGGTGCGAAGCGAACGAGTGCCGGAAGAGGTGCGGATACACGTGCGCCGCGAGACCCTGCCGCCGCGCCCAGTACGCAACCCGCAGCTCGACCGACCGCCGGCCGAGACGGCGCCCGGAGCGGCCGACGAAGAGGGCCTGTTCGCCCGGGCGAGCCCGCCCGGCGCGCTCGGTCAGCCACTGCTCGAGCGCGCGGATCGCCATCCGGCCCACCGGCACCCGCCGCGCCTTGCTGCCCTTGCCGAGCACATCGACCATACGGTCGCGCAGATCGATCGAGCCCAGATCGAGGCCCACGATCTCCGCGAGCCGCAGCCCGGACGAGTAGAGCAGCTCCATGATGGCCCGGTCGCGAGCGGCGAAGGGCTCGCCGGCTGGGATCTCGAGCAGGCGCGCCATCTGGTCGGCATCCAGGGTCTGAGGCAGCCGCCGCGCCACCTTGGGGGCCCGCACATCCTGGCCCGGATTGCTGCGGATAGGCTCGATCTCGCGCCGCTCGCCCTCGGCGGCTCCGCCCGGATCCGGAACTCGGGCACTGCTTCTCGCCGCATGCCCCTCGCGCTGCAGGAACTCGTAGAAGCTGCGGACCGCCGAGAGCCGCCGCTGGATGCTGCGGGGCGCGAGTCCGCCAGCATGCAGCCGCGCGGCAAACGATCGCAGGTGTCCGCTGTCGACGGCAATCCAGCTCTCGAGACCCGTGCGCTCGCAGTAAGCCACCAGCGACTGAAGATCGCGGCCGTAGGCGGCCACCGTGTGGGGTGAGCAGCGCCGCTCCACGGCAAGATAGCGGCGGAAGCGCGCGATCCAGGCGAGGGCGGCGGGCGTCATGCGATGCGCACGCTCAAGCGGCTCGAGGCGAGCCGGGTCACTGCCGCTCGCCCGCCAGCCTCACACGCCCGCACCCACACCCAGCGAGTCGACGATGAGATCCGCCATCCGCCCCAGGAACTCCGTGCTCATCCCGGGATGGAAGCGGTCCCGGTCGGCGCTGCCCAGCGCGAGCACGCCGAGCGGTCCGGTCGGGCCCGAGGCAGCAGCCCCATTGCCCGAGCGCAGGAGCGGCACCAACGCCACCGAGCCGATGTCATTGGAGTCCTGGCCGAACAGAAACTCGCGCTGGGTATCGCGTACCTGCCCGCACCGCGGCTTGCCGCTGGCAAACAGGGTCTCGAACGACTTCAGCCCGGCGTCGTCGCGCGCAACGGTGCGTACGAAGCGCTGCGGCGCGAGGTCCGGAAAATCGCCGATGAGCACCAGCACGCAGTGGAAGGCGTCGAAGTCCTCCCGCAGGCTGGACTCGATCCGCGCGACGGCTTCCGCGCGCGAGCCCGCGCGCAGGAGCTTGCGGGTGAAGTGATGAAGCTTCTCGGCCAGGGCGTCATTGGCTCGCGCCACGCTCACCAGCTCCGTGAGCTTGCCTTCGAGAGCCGCGTGCCTCTCGCGCAGCACCTCGATCTGCCGCTCCACCAGCGAGATGGTGGAGCCGCCGCGCGCGTGCGGTACCCGCAAGCGCGTGAGCAGCGCCTGATGGCGCTCGAAGAAATCCGGATGGTGCTGCAGATACGCGGCGATCGCGTCCTCCTCGTTTTCCTTGGGGGCCACCCCTCGGGCTTCTCGTGTCGTCATGCTCGCTAAACCTCAACGTGACCCGCGAAGGATACCTCGGCCGGTCCCGTCAGCCAGATGTTCTCTCCCGGACCATTCCAGTTTACGCGCAACTCGCCGCCGCGCACGCTGACGTGCACGTCCCGATCGAGCTCGCCCCAGTGCCGGCCGACCGCAACCGCGGCGCAGGCGCCCGTGCCGCACGCCCGGGTCTCACCGGCGCCGCGCTCGTACACGCGCAGGCGGATGTGCGTGCGGTCGATGATCTGCATGAAGCCGACGTTCACGCGCTTGGGAAAGCGCGGGTGGCGCTCGATCGCGGGACCCACGCGCTCCACCGGAGCAGTATCGACCGACTCCACGGCGAGAACGGCATGCGGGTTGCCGATCGAGACCGCGCCGACATCGACGCTGCCGCCGGCCACCTCGAGCGCATACCGCTCAGCCTCCGCCGGCGCATCAAAGGGCAGCGCGCGCGGATCGAAGCGCACGGGACCCATATCCACCGACACCAGCCCCCCTTGGAGCGTGCGCGCCCGGATCAGGCCTGCGGGGCTGTCCATCGCGACCTCGCCCGAGGGCGCCAGCCCGCGCGCCGCGAGAAGTGCCGCGATGCACCGCGCTCCATTGCCGCACTGCTCCACCTCGACACCGTCCGCATTGAAGATGCGGTAGAACACGGCGCTGTCAGTCCGGCGGGGCGGCTCCAGCACGAGCGCCTGATCGAAGCCGATGCCGGTGTGGCGGTCCGCGAGGCGGCGGATGAGCGAGCCCTCCACCGGTACCGCGGCGGGAGCGTCGAACACGGCGAAGTCATTGCCGAGCCCGTGCATCTTGGTGAACTCGAGGCGCATCACTGGACCGGAGCATATCTCATAATCTGAATCGCTCGCGCAGCTCGCCCGCCATCCGCCGGCTGACCGCGACAGGCGCCTCGCAACCCCGCAGGCGCACGAAGTACTGACCGTCAGCATTGCGCTCGATGCGATCGAGGTGGCGCACGGCGACCAACGCGTTGCGGTGGATGCGCACGAAGTCCGGAGCGAGCTCCTCCTCGAGCGCACGCAGCGAGTCCTCGATCAGGTCCTCGCCCCGCAGGTGCCGCACGGTCGTGTATTTCTGCTCGGCGAAGAAATACTGCACCTCCTCGACGGGAATGAGGCGCAGACCCTCGCGGTTGCGGGCGGCGATGTGCGTGCGGCGCTCGGCTCTCGCGGCGGCCGCGAGGCGCTGCAGCTGCGGACGCGTGAGGCGTCCCGCCTGGGTCAGGGCGGCCGCCAGCTTCTCCTTGCGGATGGGCTTGAGGAGATATCCCACGGCCCGGGTCTCGAAGGCGTTGACGGCGTATTGGTCGTATGCGGTCGTGAAGATGACCGCGGGCGGCTCCTCGAGAGTGCTCAGGTGCCTCGCCGCCTCGATGCCGTCCATGCCGGGCATGCGAACGTCGAGCAGCACGACATCAGGCGAGAGCGTCGCCGCCTGAGTGAGCGCCTCGGTGCCGCTGCCGGCCTCGCCCACGATCTCGGTGTCGCCTATCTCCGCCAGAAGACTGCGCAGCCGCTCGCGCGCGGGCGGCTCGTCATCCACGATCAGAACCTTCAGCATCGTCCCATTCATGCGGCTCGGGCTCGCCGGTAAGGGCGGCTCTCGCCGGCTCCGTCACTTGCCGTCGACTTCATGGGCCGTCAAATGGGGGAAGCGCAGCGTCACGATGTACTCCTCCTCGAAGCGGCCCGCCTTCACGAGCGCGAGATCCCCGTAAAGCAGCGCCAGCCGCTCGCTGATGTTGGCGAGCGCCAGGCGATTGCCTTCGCGCTCGCTCTGGCGCTCGGCCACCGGATTGCGGACGACGACGGTGATCAGCTCACCTGTGAGCTCACCTACCACGCTGACCGTGCCGCCCTCGGGCCGCGGCTCGATGCCGTGATAGATCGCGTTCTCGATCAGCGGCTGCAGCAGCAGGCCGGGGACCCGTGCATCCCGCGGGAGCCTGTCGACGTCCCAATTCACGCGCAGCCGCGGACCAAGGCGCAGCTCCTCGATGCGCTGGTACGTCCACGCCACCTCGAGCTCCTCCTCCAGCGTGATGGTCTGGCGCTGATCGCTCAAGGATGCGCGGAAGAGATCGGCCAGGTCCTGCACGGCCTGCTCGGCGAGCCTCGGGTCGGAGCGGGTGAGCGAGGCGATGGTGTTCATGCTGTTGAAGAGGAAATGCGGGCGGATGCGCGCCTGCAGCGCGTGCACCCTGGCTGCCGCGCGCATCTCGATGTTACGCCGCCACTGATGCGTGACGTAAAAGTACCGCAGCGCCAGGGCGATGATCACGAAACCGATCGCCACGTTGCGCAGCACGAAAGGGCCGGCGGAGGCGGGGAAGAACTCGGCCGTGCCGGCCGCGGTGACGGCATGGCTGCGCCCAATGAGATAGGCGGCGGCCGAGATGGCGGCGATGGCGACGGTGAGCAGCAGCAGGACCGCCACCGAGCCGCGCGCGACGGTCAGCCGCTCGAGCCGCCGGCGCGTCCAGCAGAGGAGGGCAGCGCAGACGAGGCCGACCCAGAGGAGGAACAGCGAGGTTCGGGCGAGGTCCGCCCAGAAATCGAGCGCCCCGCCCACTGGGCCGCCCTGGCGGGCCAGCGCGAGCACGATGGCCGTCAGCTCGACGATGAGGACGATCGCGAGGACTGCGCCCGAGGCGCAGAAGTCCGGAAGGTAAAAGGACTCCGCGCTGCCGCGCAGCGCCTGCCTCAGCATCGCGCTTCGGGTCAGGCGGATGGAGCGGTTCCTCCCGAGCGCTCGAACAGCTCCGACTTCAGCCGGAAGGTGGCGGAAATGTCCTCATCGCCGTACCCCCGCGAGATGAGCTCGGCGTACTCTCCCAACATGCGCTCCACCACCGGCAGCGTCACGCCGAAGCGCGCCGCCATGTCGCGGCAGATGGCCAGGTCCTTGGCGTGCAGCCGCACGCGAAATCCCGCCGGGTAGCTGCCCCGCGCCATGTTGGGCGCCCGATGAACGAAGTACCAGCTCGAGCCCGCGCCCTTGCCGAGGGTCTCGATCAGCGCCTCCAGGGGCAGGCCCTGGGCGCGCGCGAACGCCATCGCCTCCGACACCGCATCGATGATGCCGGCGCACATGATCTGGTTGGTGGCCTTCGCGGCCTGGCCGCTGCCGGTCGGCCCGAAATGCGTGATGGTCCGTCCCATCGCCTGGAGCACCGGCAGGGCGCGCTCGAACGCCTGGGTGCTCCCGCCGGCCATGATGGCCAGGGTGGCCTCACGCGCCCCTTCGACCCCGCCGCTCACCGGGCAGTCGAGGAATTCCACGCCCTGCTTGCCCAGGAGCTCCCCAGACTTGCGAGCCGTATCGGCCGAGACCGTGGAGCAGTCGATGGTCAGGCTGCCTGCAGCCAGACCGGGTGCGAGAGCGTGCACGACTTCCAGCACGTCCTCGTCGGCCGAAACACAGAGGACGACGGCGTCGACGCCGGCGGCCAGCTCTGCCGGCGTCGCAGGTGCGCTCACGCCGAGCTCCGCAGCCAGAGCGCGCGCCTTGCCGGCGGTGCGGTTCCACACCGCCGCGAGCAGACCGGCACGATGGAGGTTGCGGGCCATGTGCGTGCCCATCGCTCCCAAGCCCACGAATCCCGTCTTCATCTTTGAGTCCTGCACTGAAACCTCGGCGTCGCGCCATTCGACAGCAAGAGAGAGGGCGGCCGGAGGCCGCTTCCTCCGCGATCCCCGGGCCCGGCGGAGGTGCCCCGGAGAAACGGCCGCAAAGCCGAAACGGCAACTCGGTCGGCCGCCAGAATGGCCGCAGGCCAATTTGGGCCAATACTAGTTCCCCATCGCGCATGGCGCGACCCCGAACCATGAAACGGCACGAGCCGGTGCCGAGGCCCAGGGACGTGCCCCGCCGCCGCAGGTGGCGGAGGCGGCGGCCAAAAACCGCGCTTTTGGCCGCTGCCACGCTGGGCGGGGCACGATGCCCCGATCCAGCGTTTCATTCTAGTGCGGGGGCGCGCTTTTCGGGAAGGACGGTGAGCGCTGAGGCTGCCGCGCTCAGCGGCCGGCGCGGGGACGTCAGCCGGTGCCGCAGTCGGATTGCATGGCCTCGAGGGCCTTCACGCGGGCGGCCTGGGCTGCGGAATCGGAGAGATAGTGGCGCTGCCCGCTCTTGTCGGTCGTGTAGATGCGACGGGAGTCCATCAGCGACTTGTACTCCGACTTTGCCTGCGTGCAGCGCGTGGCGCGGATCTTGGCCTCGTCCTGCTGCACCGTCTGGGCGGCTTCCTCGTGCCGGACCTCACTCGAGGCGGCACTGCTTTCCTCCTCGATGCCCTGCATGGCGCTCGAGTCGCCGCTCGGCTGGTCGGCGGTCTGGATCCTGATGAGCTTGGCACCGGGCTTCCACTGATCGGTGTAGTGCACCTCGCCGTGGGCATCGGTCCACTCGTAGACGACGTGGGTGCCAGCGATTGCCGCCGCCCCGAACAAGGCGGTGATGGACGCGGCCAGCAGTATGACGGTGAATCGTGGCATGACCTATCTCCCCGGATCGCTGCCATTCTCCACCCTGTCTCCCGCCGTTCCTTTGAACTCGGTCACACTCGGGCCGGCAAGGCCTCACAGAAAGCGCAACCCCCTTTCGGGAGGAAGCCCCGGGCCGCCATGAGCGGCCCGAGGCCCCCGCATCCCTCCGGATTCCTCTACCCGCGATTCGCCTACATGTCGTAAGCGCGCTCGCCGTGGATGGTGATGTCCAGTCCCTCGCGCTCCTCGTCCTCGCTGACACGCAGACCGATCGTCCACTTCACCAGGTAGAACCCGATCGCGGCCACGACGGCGGTCCAGACGATCACCACGCCCACAGCCTTCGCCTGGATGAGGAATTGAGCCCAGATTCCAGGGTAGGCGCTGCCGCCCGGGCCGCCGAGCGCCGGATCGTTGAAGATGCCGGTAGTGAGCGCACCGAAGATGCCGCCGAGCGCGTGGACACCGAAGACATCCAGCGCATCGTCGGTGCGGATCATCTTCTTCAGGCCGGTGACACCCCAGAAGCAGAGCGGGCCGACCCCGAGTCCGATGACGAACGCTCCCAGAATGCCCACGTTGCCGGCCGCAGGCGTGATGGCCACGAGACCCGCCACCGCGCCCGACGCTGCGCCGAGCATCGATGGCTTGCCCTTGATCATCCACTCGGTGCCCATCCAGGTGAGGACCGCGCAGGCCGTGGCCAGGTAGGTATTGATGAAGGCGAGAGCCGCCGAGCCGTTGGCCTCGAGCGCGGAGCCGGCGTTGAAGCCGAACCATCCGAACCACAGGAGCGAGGCGCCGATCATCGTCATGGTCAGGCTGTGCGGCGGCATCGGCTCCTTGCCGAGGCCGATGCGCTTCCCGAGGATGACGGCGCCCACGAGCCCCGCGATACCGGCGTTGATGTGCACCACGGTGCCGCCGGCGAAATCGAGCGCACCCCAACCCGCCAACAGGCCCGCCACGGGGTGGTCGGCCGGATTGATGTCGAGACCCGGCACGTACCACACCATGTGCGCCACCGGGCAATAGCAGAAGGTGAACCAGAAGGCGAGGAACAGCAGGATGCCCGAGAACTTCACTCGCTCGACCAGCGAGCCGAGGATCAGACAGCACGTGATGGCGGCGAAGGTGGCCTGGAAGCTGACGTACACCAGCTCATTCAACACCACGCCCTTGTCGAAGGTGCCGATGACGGAATAGGCCCCGCTCGCCGGGTCGAAGGTGCCGTTCAGGAAGAGCCGGCTCAGGCCGCCGATGAATTCATTGCCGCCCGTGAAGGCGAGCGAGTAGCCGTAGATGCACCACAGCACCGTGATCAGCGAGAACCCCACGAACACCTGCATCAGCACCGACAGCATGTTCTTCGTACGGACGAGCCCGCCGTAGAAGAGGCCGAGGGCCGGCACCGACATCAACAAGACGAGGGCGGTGGAGGTCAGCATCCAGGCCATGTCGCCCTTGTCGGGCGTGGGCACGGGTGCATCGGCCGCCCATGCCAGCGTTGGCGCCAGGGTCGCGAGGGCCGCGACGCCTGTCGTTCGTCGGATCGCTTTGAAGAGGTTCGGAGCGGTGCGCATGTGGTCTCCCGGGCGGTTCTCGAGTCTTTGAGCGCGTTTCCAGGCGATCGGGCCACAAACGGCGGCTGCACGACCGGCCTTCGCGCGCGTAAGCTAGTGAAGCGGGCAGTCGGGGTGCAGAATCCATGCCATTGCAATTTTCAGTGTGCTTTCCGGGGGTTGCGCCGCCATCGGCCCTCGTCGCGCACTGTTTTGGTGCCGCGGCTCGGCGGCCTCGCCCCATCGAGGGGCATCGTTGCTCGGAGGTGAGATGATGGATAACTTCAGGATCGACGAGATCGCCCGCCGGCTGCTCGACAGCGTTCCACCGGCGTTTCGGACCATCAGCAGGGATCTCGAGACCAACTTCCGCGCCGTGCTGCGCTCGAGCCTCGGCAAGCTGGACCTGGTGACCCGGGACGAGTTCGACACGCAGACACGCGTGCTCGAGCGCACGCGCGCGCGCCTGGCGGAGCTCGAGGCCCGGCTCCAGGCAGTGGAGGGCCTCTCCACCCCCGGGCAGCCTGCGCCTCCGGACACGCCAACAGCCAGCAACTGAGCCGCCGAAGGCCCCCGTTGCCCGGTGCCGCCGGTCCGTCCGATGGACAGGGATCATCTCGCCACTCTCCTGTGCCGAGCCCAGGTCGGCCTCACGGCGCCGTTGGTGCAGGTCGAAGTCGCGGTCGGAAGCGGTCTGCCGTCCTTCCATCTGGTGGGTCTTCCGGCAACGGTCGTCAGGGAGAGCCGTGACCGGGTGCGCGCGGCGCTGCTCTCCTGCGGCTTCGAGTTCCCGGGCGGCCAGATCGTCGTCAATCTGGCGCCGGCGGAGATCCCCAAGGAGGGTGGCCGGTTCGAGCTCCCCATCGCTCTCGGCATTCTCATCGCCTCCGGGCAACTCCGCCCGCCAGGCATTCGCGACTGCTCGGCCTGCGAGCTCTACGGCGAGCTCGGGCTGGGAGGGGAGATCAAATCCGTCCGGGGCATTCTGCTCGCTGCGGCGCATGCCTGTCGGGACGGCCACGAGCTGATCGTCCCCGCCGTCAACGCCGATGAGGCGCTGATCGCCGCCACCACTCCGGTACGGGGCGCATCGCATCTGCGGGACGTCTGCCGGCATTTCGCTTGCCAGGAGCCGCTGCGCGCACATGCCTCGGTGAACGGGGAGCGGCCGCGGCCGCTGCGGCTCAGCCGCCCGCAGCCCGATGTCAGTGAAGTGCGCGGCCAGTCTCAAGCCAAGCGGGCGCTGCTGATCGCCGCGGCTGGCAGCCACAGCCTGCTCATGATCGGCCCTCCGGGCTGCGGCAAGAGCATGTTGGCGCAACGCCTGCCGGGATTGTTGCCGCCGCTCACCGACGCCGAGGCGCTCGACTGCGCCGCCATCGCTTCGATCAGCGCGGCCGGCTTCGACATGGAAGCGTTCGGACGCCGGCCGTTCCGCTCACCCCACCATACGGCTTCCCCCGTCTCCCTGGTCGGCGGCGGCGCGCATGCGCGCCCGGGCGAGATCAGCCTCGCCCATCACGGCGTGTTGTTTCTGGACGAGCTGCCGGAGTTCGATCGTCAGGTGCTCGAGGCGCTGCGGGAGCCGCTCGAAGCCGGGGTCGTCAGGATTTCCCGCGCCGCCGCGCACGCGGACTACCCTGCGGAATTTCAGCTCGTGGCCGCGATGAATCCCTGCCCCTGCGGTCTGCTGGGCGATCCGGCCGGGACCTGCCGCTGCACGCCCGCGCAAGCGCAACGATATCGGGCCCGCATCTCGGGACCCCTGCTTGATCGGCTCGATCTGCACATTCATGTTCCGCGCCTGGAGGCCGGGGATTTCGCCGACACCCCGCCGCGAGTCGAATGCACCGCCGCTCTGGCAGCCCGGGTCGCGAGCGCCCGCAGCCGGCAGTTGGCCCGTCAGGGGCGTTGCAATGCCCGTCTCACTGATGCCGAGGTCGACGATTGCTGCACGCTGGAGCCGCCCGCCCGGGCGCTCCTCGACCGGACCATGAGGCACCTGCGCTTCTCGGCGAGGACACGCCAGCGCATCCTGAAGGTCGCGCGCAGCATCGCTGACGTCGACGGGCGCGAGGCCATCGCGGAGGCCCACGTCAGCGAGGCAGTGATGCTGCGATGCCTGGACCGGGAGCGTGCCGCCGGGGTCTGACCCGGCCCCGGAAGCGCTTCCGGCTTCTACTTCTTCTTGCCCCGGACCATGCCAGGGTCGACCAGCGAAACCATGTAGTTCACGGCCTGCTCGACCAGGGCGTCGGGGACGTTGGTGCGGCCTCCCTTCGCGGGCATGGTCCCGCTGTGCCCGGTGAAACCGTGCAGGGCGTGCTCGTAGAGGGTCGGCAGTCCTTTGGCGAGGTGCGGCGCCCAGGCCGCCTTGTCACCCGCCTTAGGGGCACCGACGATCCCGGGACCGTGGCAGGCGCTGCAGGTCTGCTGGAAGAGTTGCTGGCCGCTGGTCGGCATCCCCGGGCTGGAAGCGCTGCCGCCGGCCTGGGCCGTGGCGCCGGCCATGGGCTTGATCGCCAGGGCGGCATTGTTCTGCCCCGCGACCGCCTCCTGCTCGAAGGGCGTCACCCGCCCCGCGACGGCCTCGAAGTACTCGGGGCCGCTGGTCATTTCCCTGGCTTCCAGGTGGGAGCCGATCGAGCGCGCCACGACGAAGAATATGAGGGCGACGGCGACGAGTCCGCCGATCACCATACTGAACATGTTGATGAAATGGGTGTCCTGCTTGCTCACCGATGCCTCGCATTGGGACTCGCGAACACGAAGCGCGCAGTATAACCGTTTGGCTAGCGCCTTCGTAAATGGGGTAGTGGGTCGACCCACTGCCGTAAATGGCGTGAAGCCGCCCGTCCGCGTATGATCCCAGGTCCCCACGGGGCGGCGCGCCCGTAGCTCAGTTGGATAGAGTGGCAGCCTCCGAAGCTGCAGGTCGCTGGTTCGAATCCAGTCGGGCGCGCCAATTGAGCTCACCCGTCCCCCGGTTCGACAAAATCGCCTGGAGCGATTTTGGACGGCGCAAGGCGCCGGCCCGCAGGGCACCGGCCAGGGATGGTGGAGGCGCACAAAATCGCCTGCAGCAATTCTGGACGGCGCAAAGCGCCGGCCCGCAGGGCACCGGCCGGGGACGGTGGGGGCGTGCTCCAGTCGGGGCGCGCCAATCGGGTTCAGGCTTCCGATCCGCGCGGTCCGGTTCGACAAGCGCTCGCAGCGCCCTCGGACCTGGAGCTGGTCCGATGCGACCCGAAACGGCAGGCATATGCCCGCGTGAGCTCTGCGCCGAACAGGAACACCTGGGCGGAGTAGTACACCCAGAGCAGCATGACGATCACCGAGCCTGCGGCCCCGTAAGTCGAAGCCACCGTGCTGCTGCCGAGATATAGGCCGATGGCGTACTTTCCGACGGTGAAGAGCACCGCCGTGATCAGCGCGCCGACTGCGACGTCCTTCCAGCCGAGCCTCACGCTGGGCAGCACCTTGTAGACCGTAGCGAAGAGCAGCCCCGCCAGGCTGAAGGAGATGAGCGAGTTCGTCCAGCGCAGGACGACGTCAACGATGAAGATTCCACGCGAGACCTCCTCGAGGGCTCCCAGAGCCGCGCTGAAGAGCAGCGATGCGAGCAGCAGGAGCCCGAGCGCCACGATCAGTGCGATCGACAGCAGCCGGCTGCGCAGATACGCCCAATACCACTTGCGGCTGCCGCCCCCGACGCTCCAGATCTCATCCAGCCCGCTTTTCAGCTCGACCAGGGCTGTATCGGCGCTGAACAACAGAGTCACGACGCTGATCGCCGTCGCCACGAGGCCGGCCTCGGGGCGATGGGCCCGCAGCAGCACCGTCTGCACTTCGGCCGCCGCGTGGGGCCCGATCATGTTGCTGACCTGCTGGTAGATCTCCCCGCGTGCGGCGCTCTGGCCGAAGAAGAACCCGGCCATGGCCACGGTGAGCAGGAGGATCGGTCCCAGCGAGAACACCGTGTAGAAGGCGAGCGCCGCCCCGATACGCGACGCCTGATGATCGCTCCAGCCGTAGGCCGCGTCCTTCAGGAGGTCCCACGCATGCCCGGCACCGCTGCGAGCCCAGACCGGTATGTTGAGCATGGCGATGCCCGCGCAACCGCCGTGCCGCGCCCCCCTAGCGGGAACGCGGGGGGTTGTCGATGCCATCCAGCGCCAGCGCAGCCGACACGTGCGCCAGGTGCGTCAGCCCCTGCGGGAAATTGCCCAGCATCTCGCGCTCCCTGGGCAGATACTCCTCCGCGAAGAGCCCGAGGTCGTTGCCGCAGCGACAGGCGCGGTCGAAGACCTCGCGCGCCTCCTTGCGCCGCCGCTGGTGCGCGAGGCATTCGGCGAGCCAGAAAGTGCATGCCACGAAGACGCCCTCGTCTCCGCTCAGGCCGTCCTCCGCCTTGTATCGCAGCACCAGCCCGTTTTGCGACAGCTCCTTGCGGATGACATCTGTGGTGCGGACCATGCGCTCGTCGTCCCAGGCCACGAAATCGACACCGGGCAGGAGCAACAGCGCCGCATCGACGTCCTTGCTGCCGTAGCTGCGCACGAAGATGCCCCGCTTGCGGTCATAGCCGCGCTTCTCGATCTCCTTGCGCAGGGCGTCGCGCTCCCCGCGCCAGCGGTCGAGCGGCGCCGGGAGCGAATAGCGCTCCGCGAGCGCGATGCCGCCGTCGACGGCTGCCCAACACATGACCTTGGACTGCACGAAGTGCAGCGGCCGCGAGCGCACCTCCCAGAGGCCGCGGTCCGGCTGGCGGCAGCGGCCGATCGCCGCCTCCACGATCTCGGTCAGGAACTTCCAGTAGTTGTCGTCCGGCCGCTCGCCGCGCTCGCTCCAGCGCCAGGACAGCTCCATCACCAGGCCGTACATGTCCGCCTGGAACTGCTCTGCGGCGCCGTTGCCGATGCGCGCCGGCCGCGAGCCGCGCCAACCGTGGAGGCCGTCGAGGTCGATCTCCGGCACGCGCCGCTTGCCGTCGACCGCGTAGAGCACCTGAAGCTCGTCGGCATTGCCGGCCGCGCTGCGCTGGATGAAACGGCGCACGCCGCTCGCCTCGGCCTGCAGCCCGAGATCGCTGAGCGCGTGCACGGTGAAGATGGAATCGCGCAGCCAGCAGAAACGGTAGTCCCAGTTGCGCTCGCCGCCGATCTGCTCCGGGAGCGAAGTCGTCGGTGCCGCGACGATGGCGCCTGTCGGCGCGTAGCAGAGGGATTTCAACACGAGGGCAGAGCGCATGATGCTGACGCCGTGGCCGTCCCCGTAGATGATCTTGGCCGACCAGTCACGCCACCAGCGCAGCGTCTCCTCGTAGTGCCGGTCGAGCTGCGCGACCGCCCTCTCGCCGAGATGCGCGCTCTCGGTCTCTTCCGGCGGCACGAACTGCAGCCCGAGGTGGTAGCGCGAGTCGGCACGGACCTCCAGCGTCCCTTCGAGGTCGTGGTCCTTGCCGGGACGAAGCGTCACATCGCCAAAAATGGCCAGGCCCGCATTGCTGCCGACCGCGAGATAGGTCCCGGCCGAAGCCGGGCGGATCCACGGCTTGACCTCGCCGAAATCGAGCCGCGGCACGATCCTGACATTCAACGTCATCGTGCCCCTGACTCCCTCGATGATGCGCACGATCTCGCGGCGCGGCCGCTGCCGGCCGCCGGTGCGCATGGCGAAGAAGTCGATGAGCCGCGCCTCCCCGCCCCCGGAGCGGAAGGTGGTCACCAGCACCAGGCTCTTCTCCAGATACTCGCGCCGCGCGGTGAAGCGCCCGGCGGGGCTGATCTGGAAGTAGCCGCCCTTGTCCCAGTCGAGCATCCGCCCGAAGCAGCTGTCGGCGTCGAATCGCGGCAGGCAGCACCAGTCGATGGAGCCCTGCCTGGAGACGAGCGCCGCGGAATGGCAGTCGCCGATGAGCGCGTAGTCCGCTATCGAGGGATACTCGCCCGAATGTTTCATTCCCGGCGCGCGCTCCGCTCAGCGTGAGCCGTTCTTCTCTTCGGTCATCCGGTCGATCATCTCGCGATAGTCCTCGATGGCGGCGGTGATCACCCGGGCAGCGTGCTCATAGCCGTACCGGCCGACCACCGCGATCTTCGAAGGCTCGCCGGGTACCAGCTTGTAGGTCGAGAAATAGTGCTCCAGCCGCTCGAGCAGGGCCGGCGGCAGGTCGGCGATGTCGGCCGCGCCCCCCCAGATGTAATCGCCATCCAACACGGCGACGATCTTGTCGTCGGCTTCGCCCCGATCGATGATCTTCAGGCCCCCGAGCACCCGGGCGCGCAGCAGGATTTCCGAGTGGTTGATCGGGCGTTCGCTGATGACGCAGATATCCAGCGGATCGCCGTCGCCCCGATCGCAGTCCGTCGCCAGCCGCCGCACCCGCTCCCCGCAATAGGTTTGCGGCACGAAGCCGTAAAGCGACGGCGGTTGCGACGAGGTGCGCTGAGGGCGGTCGACGCGCAGATATCCCGTGGCCTTGTCCACCTCGTACTTCATGAGGTCGAAGGGCGTGATCTCGATGTAGGCGTTGACCACGCGCGGGCATTCTTCTCCCGGCTCGAGCCCGTGCCAGGGGTGGGGGCGCCAGCGGGCATAGCTCAGAAGCGAGTCAGAGCTCATGAGTTGTTCTTCTTTCCTGATCCATTCGGCGCGGCGGCCCCGCCCGACGGGGGGGCCGCCGCGCCATCACTGTGAGAGGCTCGGCCTTCGTCCTCGTGCCGACCCGCGATTCCGGTGCTTACTGCGGCGGAGGATTGCCGCTGCCGCCACCGTTGCCACCGCCACTGCCGGTCCCGCCACCGGAGCCGGTTCCGCTACCGCCACCGGTTCCGCCCGGAGGGGGCGTCCCATTGGGATTGGTGCTCGGCGGAGGAGGCGGGGTCTGTTCCGGCGCACCGCCGGGCTGCGAGCTCGGGGCGCTGGGCGGCGGAGCCGTCTGATCGTTGGACGGAGCCGTGGTCGCGTTCGGATTGGTTGCCGAACCTCCCCCGGTCGAATTATGTGAGCAGGCGCCGACGGAAAGCGTTAACGCGGCGACGCACAGCAAGAACAGGCTGCGATTCATAAGGATCACCTCTCAAAGGAAGTTTCCAGACGAAAGCGCAGCGTCGCAAGGCGCGTTCCAGAGCAGGCCATCCCGGCCGTGGGCCCGGCGGCTGGGCCCGCCGGGGCAGCGCTGGCTATTTCTTGGCCGCGGCGCGCTTCTTCTTCTTCGCCGGGTCCTTGGGGCGGAACTTCCCGAAGGAGCCCCGATAGATCTTGCCCCGGCGGGACCGCATGTCACCTTTGCCCATGTACTGCCTCTGTGTGCTGCCTTTTACGAACCGCCGCGCAGTCTACGGGGTGGCCGCCCGAAAGCAAGCGAGGGAGCGGCTCGAAACCGCTGCCCTGAAGCTTGCGGGTGCGCCGAGCGAACTGGCTATGCGCGCCCAGGCTGCGCGGACGGTGCACGGCACCGGGCCCGCAGGGCCTGGCCCCAGGGAGGGCCGGGGGACTCGCCGCGAGCGATTTTCGCCAGCGGAATAGAAAAGGCCGGCCCTCGGGAGGGCCGGCCTTCGGTATCGGCTGCTTACCAGCGCTTGGGGGCGCCGCCGCCCCGTCCGCCGCCGCCGCCGGTGCGCTCCTGCGCCTCGTTCACCCGCAGGGGACGTCCGCCGAGGTCCTTGCCGTTCAGGTTCTGAATGGCGCGGGACGCATCGGCACGCGACATCTCCACGAAGCCGAAGCCGCGTGGCCGGCCGGTATCCCGGTCGGTGATGAGGCTTACGGACTCGACGGTGCCGTGCTGCGCAAACAGGTCTCGGACCTCGCTCTCAGTGGCCGAAAACGGCAGGTTTCCGACGTAAATCTTCGTCATGCAATCAAACTCCAAGAAACAGATATGACCTGGCCGGGAACGATTCGGCTTTTCTCAGACTCGGAAGCCGGTCCCGAATACAAGGCGGGCGGCAGGCGGCAGGAAAGGGAAAAGGTCACGGACCGGGAACCACGATACAGCAGGAGAAGGGAAAGATACAAGCAGAACCGGTATGTTCCGCCGACCTGCCCGAAGTCGCCCGGGGCGCCGCGGCGCGTTACCGGTAACGCGCCAGGAGCTTGGCCAGGCCCCTGGAGCCGGGTGACAGCGCCTCGTAGGGCAGGCTGTTCAGCGGCTCTTCGGGCGTTCCGTTGACCTGGTGGAACTCCGGCCGGGCGCCGTCGGCCTCCCCTTCCCTGCCGACATACAGCAGGCCGGTCAGGTACTCCCCGGAACGCAGCCGCTCCTGCACCCTGGCCTGCGCGGCCGCCCGGTCGGTCGGCTCGTATGCCGCATCGAGCTTGCGCAGCATGATGCGGCTGCCATCGTGCATCGTGACGGGCAGCGCCTCGCCGGCGGCGTATTCGGCCGTGATCTCCCGCTCCGGCGGCACGAAATCGGCCTGTACGGCCGGCTCATAGTGCTCGCGGGTGTAGGCGTAGCTCTTGGTGGAGCCCTCGTGGTCGTTGAAGGTCACGCAGGGGGAGAGCACGTCGATGAGGGCGAAGCCCCGATGCCTGAGGCCGGCCTCGATGAGCGGCACGAGCTGCTGCTTGTCGCCGGAGAAGCTGCGCGCCACGAACGAGGCGCCGAGAGTCATCGCGAGCACCACCGGATCGATGGGCGGCTGGAAGTTCGTCTCGCCCTTCTTCGCCTTGCTGCCGATGTCGGCGGAGGCGGAGAACTGACCCTTGGTGAGGCCGTAGACGCCGTTGTTCTCGATGATGTAAAGCATGTCGAGATTGCGGCGGATGGCATGACAGAACTGTCCGAGGCCGATCGACAGCGTGTCGCCGTCCCCGGAGACACCGATGTAGGTCAGCCGCCTGTTGGCGGCATTGGCCCCGGTCGCGATGGAGGGCATCCGCCCATGCACGGAGTTGAAGCCATGGGCGCCGCTCACGAAGTAGGCCGTTGTCTTCGACGAGCAGCCGATTCCGGAGAGCTTCACCAGGTTCTGCGGCTCGATGGCCTGACGCCAGCAGGCCTCGACTATGGCCGCGGTGATGGAGTCGTGGCCACAGCCGGCGCAGAGCGTGGAGAGGGACCCCTCGTAATCGCGACGAACGAGACCGAGCCTGTTGCGCGGCAGCGAAGGATGGACGATCTTGGGTTTGGCGATGAACGTCATCTGTTTTCCCTGATTACGCGCGCGCCGCGTCTTTCCGCCGCGGCAGCGGCTCGGGCATCACTTCGGCGAGCACCCCGTCGACGATGAAGCTCGAGGAGATGGGCAGTCCGCTGTAGTGAAGCAGCGAGCGCAGCTTGGACTTCTCCACCGCGGTCTCGAGCGTCAGCAGAGAGCGGAACTGAGCATCGCGATTCTGCTCCACGACGAAGAGCAACCGGTGCGCGGCGAGGAACCGCTCGACATCCTCGCTGAACGGGAAGGAGCGCACGCGCATGTAGTTGACGCCCACACCGCGAGCCTCGAGGATCGCCATCGCCTCGCGGATGGCGCTGTCGCAGCTCCCCAGCGATACGATTCCGACATCGCTGCCCGCCCTCGCGTCGATGACGGCGCGCGGCACCAGCTTCTTTGCCGTGTCCCACTTCTTCAGCAGCCGGTCGAGCACGATCTGGTATTCGGTCGAGTCTTCCGTATAGGTGCCGTACTGGGAGTGCCCGGAGCCGCGCGCGAACCAGGCACCTTTGGGATGTACGCCCGGGAGCGTTCGGTAGGGAATGCCGTCGCCGTCCTTGTCGAGATACCGCTGAAACTTCTCCAGCTTCTCGATCTGCGCCTTGCCCAGGATCTTGCCGCGGTCGGGTCGATAGGCATCGTCCCACTTGAGCTCCCGGCACATCCAATCGTTCATCCCGATGTCCAGATCCGCCAGCACCATCACGGGCGTCTGCAGGCGCTCGGCAAGATCGAATGCCTGGGCGGCCATGTAGAAGCACTCTTCCGGATTGGCGGGATAGAGGCAGACGTGGCGCGTATCGCCGTGGGAAGCGTAGGCGCATGCCATCAGGTCGCACTGCTGGGTGCGTGTCGGCATCCCCGTCGAAGGTCCGACGCGCTGGATGTCGAAAACGACCGCCGGTACCTCGGCGTAATAGGCGAGACCCAGGAATTCGTTCATGAGCGAGATGCCCGGCCCGGAGGTCGCGGTGAACGCGCGGCAGCCGTTCCACGACGCACCAATGACCATGCCGATGGCAGCCAGCTCGTCCTCGGCCTGGATGAAGGCGAAGCGTTTCGCCTGGGTCTCGGGGTCAATCCGCATGCGATCACAGAAGCCCTTGAAGGCATCCATCAGCGAGGTCGAGGGCGTAATGGGATACCACGCCGCGACCGTGGCGCCCGCGAAGAGGCAGCCGAGCGCCGCCGCGGTGTTGCCGTCGATCATGATGTGTCCGGCGGTCTGGTCCATCTTCTCGACCTTGAGCGGCAGCGGGCAGGCGAAGTTCTGCCGCGCATAGTCGTAGCCCAGACCGATCGCCTTCATGTTGCTGTCGACCAGATGCGGCTTCTTCGCGTAGGTCTCGGCCAACAGCTCACGGATGCGCTCGAGGTCCAGGTCGAGGAGTGCCGCCAGCACGCCCGCGTAGCAGATGTTCTTCGTCAGGATGCGGGTGCGCACGCCGTTGAAGTTCTCGTTGCACATCTTGGCGAGCGGCACACCGAGCACCGTGATGTCGCCGCGCGCGAGGAGCGCCGGCCGCGGCCAGGTCGAGTCGTAGACGAGATAGCCGCCGGGGGCGACTTCCTTCACGTCGCGCGCGTACGTCTCGGCGTTCATCGCGACCATGAGATCCACCGAGCCGGAGCGCGCCACGTGGCCGTCGCGGGAGACGCGGATCTCATACCAGGTGGGCAGGCCCTGGATGTTGGAGGGAAAGTAGTTCTTTCCCATCACGGGGATGCCGCTTCTGAAGATGGACTTCATCAGCAGCGTGTTGGCGCTCGCCGAGCCGGTGCCGTTGACCGTGGCGATCTTGATCGTGAAGTCGTTGACGCGGCTCATGGTTCAGGCGATCTTGGGTTTGCGCGCTTCGATGGCTTTGGCCTCGTCCTCGGCGTGGGGCCAGTGCACGTGGGACTTCTGCATGTCCCATGCGGCCGTCGGGCAGCGCTCGGCGCACAGGCCGCAGTGCACGCAGAGATCCTCGTCCTTGACCATCACGCGCGCGGTCTGCGGCAGCGCGGCCGAGACGTACAGCGGCTGGGCCAGGTTGCGCGCGGGAACCTTGAGCCTGCCGCGCAGCTCGGCCTCGGGACCGTTGGCGGTGATGGTGAGGCAGTCGACCGGGCAGATGTCGAGGCAGGCGTCGCACTCGATGCAGAGCTTGGCGGTGAAGACCGTCTGCACGTCGCAGTTGAGGCAGCGCTGCACCTCCTGCGCCGCCTGCTCGGCGGTGAAGCCGAGCTCCACCTCGATGTCGAGCTTCTTGAAGCGCTCCTTGAGGGAGACGTGCGGCATCAGGCGGCGCTCCACCGGCGCGTAGTCGTTGGAGTACGACCATTCGTGCATGCCCATCTTGCGACTCTGCAGGTTCACGCCCGGCGGCAGGCGCTCGGCGACGGATTCGCCCTGGCAGTGCCTGTGGATCGAGATGGCGGCCTGGTGGCCCTGCTCCACCGCCCAGATGATGTTCTTCGGGCCGAATGCCGCGTCGCCGCCGAAGAAGACCCCCGGCCGGGTCGACTGATAGGTGGTCGGATCGACCACCGGCACATGCCACTTGTCGAGCTCGATCCCGAGATCGCCCTCGATCCAGGGGAAGGCATTCTCCTGTCCGATCGCGAGAATGACGTCGTCGGCCGGGATGAATTCCTCGCCGGTCACGCGCTCTGCGGTGATGCGACCGCGCCCGTCGAGCTCGTACTCCATGCAGTCGAAGGTCATTCCGGCGAGTCGGCCGCCTTCGATGACGAAGGCCTTCGGGGAGCGGTTGACGACGATCTCGACGCTCTCCTCCTCGGCATCTTCGAGCTCCCATTCCGATGCCTTGAAGAAGCCGCGCGGCTTGCGCGCCATGACCTTCACCTGCCTGGCGCCCAGGCGCAGGCTGCTGCGGCAGCAGTCCATCGCCGTGTTGCCGACGCCGATGATGAGGACGCGCTCGCCGATCCGCTCCGTGTGGCCGAACGCCACCGACTCCAGCCAGGCGATGCCGATATGCACATTGGCATCGGCGGCGGCGCGACCCGGGAGGTCGAGGTTCTTGCCCTTGGGAGCCCCCGAGCCGACGAACACCGCGTCGAAGCCTCCGGTCGCGAGCAGCGCCTTCATGCTCTCGATGCGATGCCCCAGCCTGAGGTCGACACCCATGTCCAGAATCATGCCGATCTCTTCCTCGAGCACCGTCTGGGGCAGGCGGAAGGACGGAATGTTGGTGCGCATCAGGCCGCCGGGCTCGCCGTTCTGCTCGAAGATGGTGACCTCGTAGCCGAGAGGCATCAGGTCATTGGCCACGGTAAGAGAGGCGCAGCCGGCGCCGATGCAGGCGATGCGCTTGCCGTTCTTGACCTTCGGGATGAGCGGCAGCTTCGCGCTGATGTCATCGCGGTTGTCGGCAGCCACGCGCTTCAGCCGGCAGATGGCGACCGGCTTGGCTTCGACGCGGCCGCGGCGGCAGGCCGGCTCGCACGGACGGTCACAGACACGTCCGAGAATGCCGGGAAACACGTTGGAGTGCCGGTTCACCAGGTAGGCCTCGGTGAAGCGGCCTTGGGCGATCAACCGGATGTACTCAGGAACGTCGGTATGGGCTGGACATGCCCACTGACAATCGACTACGCGGTGAAAATAGTCGGGATGGGAGGTATCTGTAGCGTCCACGATGTACCGCTGCTGGAGCAGGGGCGTCCATAATAGTGCATATTCGAGGGGCCGGAGCCGGCCTGTGGCCGTTCCGGCGGCCAGCCGCCTGGCTTCTTCCATCCCGCCGCCCGGGGACGGCCCTGGCGGCTCACTCAGTACGCTTTCACATCGTCCATGGCGCTCCCCGACCCTCTTCCGATCGAGATCAAGCTGCGGCGCGCATCGCGCCTCCTGGAGGTCACCTTCGAGGACGGCAGCCGGTTCGAGCTGCCCTTCGAGTACCTTCGCGTGCATTCCCCGTCGGCCGAGGTCAAGGGACATGCCCCCGGCCAGGAGACCCTGGTTCTCGGCAAGGAGACGGTCGCGATCCGTGCCATCGAGCCGGTCGGCCAGTACGCCGTGAAGCTCGTATTCGACGACGGCCACGATACCGGCCTCTATACCTGGAAGTACCTCTACGAGCTCGGCCGCGACCGCAAGGAGAAATGGGCCCAATACCTCGCCCGCGTCCAGGCGCAGTCCCGGTCCCCGTCCCCGCCCAAAAGCAAGTGAAGAAGAGGCCGTTTGCCGCCGGAGCGATTCCGCAGGGCGTGCGGCTCCGGCCCGCGAGGGCTCGGCACGGGGCTGGCCGGGCAAAGCGGCAGGATGCCGCTCTTGCGTCAAACAAAAAATGAAGGGCCAGGCGGCATGACCGCCCGGCCCTTCAGGATCAAGACCCCCTTACCCGGGTCGGATTCTGCGCAGCATGTCGGGGAAAAAGCAAGACGATACAATGCGCCCTCCCCCGCGACCCGGCGAGAAGATGACCGACCCCCAATCCACCGATTTCGGCTACGAGCGCGTGCCTTGGCGCGATAAGGCGCGGCGGGTGCGCGGCGTCTTCGACTCGGTCGCCCGCAACTACGACCTGATGAACGACCTGATGTCGGGAGGCGCCCACCGGCTCTGGAAGCGCTTCACCCTGTCGCTCACCGGGCTTCGGCCGGGGCAGCGGGCGCTCGATGTGGCCGGGGGAACCGGCGACCTGGCCGCGGGCCTCGCCCGGCAGGTCGGCGAGCGTGGCCTCGTCGTTCTGAGTGACATCAACTCCGCCATGCTGGGCCGGGGCCGCGATCGACTGACGGACCGCGGCTTTCTCGGCAACGTGCAGTACGTCCAGGCCAACGCGGAGCGGCTGCCTTTCGCCGACGATGCTTTCGACTGCATCACCATCGGCTTCGGACTTCGCAACGTGACGGACAAGCCCGCCGCGTTGGCCGCGATGCGGCGCGTGTTGAAGCCGGGCGGCCAGCTCCTGGTGCTGGAGTTCTCCCATCCCGTTGCGCCGGGACTCGGACCTCTCTACGACGCCTACTCCTTCCGGGTGCTGCCGCTGCTCGGCAAGCTCGTCGCCCGGGACGAGGCGAGCTACCGGTATCTGGCGGAGTCCATCCGCATGCATCCCGGACAGGAGGCGCTGCTCGAGATGATGCGGGAAGCGGGCCTCGAGGGCTGCCGCTATCACAATCTCTCCGGCGGCATCGTCGCACTGCACCGCGGCTACAAGTACTGACGGACCCAGCCATGCTCACCGCCACGATCGAGAACGTCCTGAACCGGGGTCTTCCGCGCTCGCCGCGCGCGCAGCAGCTCTGCGCGGAGCTCGCCGGCCGCCGCATCGCCATCGAGACGCCCGCGGTGGCGCGCGTCCTGGTCGAGTCCACGGGCAACTCCCTGCGTATCACCCGCGGCAGCCAGCCGGCCGACGCCGAGGTGATCGGCGGCCCGCTGAGCCTGCTCGCGCTGAGCACGGGCGTTGCGGACGAGCCGCTGTCGGGCAGCGAGGTCGAAGTGCGCGGCGATGCCGAGCTCGCGCAGAAGTTCCGGGAGCTCGTGCGGCTGCTCAAGCCCGATCCGGAGGAAGAGCTGTCGCTCCTCATCGGGGATGTGGCGGCGCATCGCCTCGGGCGGCTGACCCGTGGAGCGGTGGATTGGACCCGCAACGCGGCGGCAATACTGCTGCAGGACGCCGGCGAGTACTTCAGCCACGAGCGTGGCGACCTCGTGTCGCGCGAGGAAGGGGAGCAGTTCCTGCGGGACGTTGACGCGCTGCGCGAAGACGTCGATCGCCTCGATACGCGAATCGGGCTGCTGCAGCAGCGGCTCGCGTCGAAGTGAAGCCGGTGTACGGACCGTGAAGCTGCGCGTCATCGCGCGGCTCCTGCAGATCCAGCGGGTGCTGTTGAAATACGGACTGCACGATTTCGTGCGGGCGACGCACCTCTATGCGCCGCTGCGCTTCCTTTTCTACCTCTCGCCGGATACGTGGCTCAACCCTCATCGCCGCGCCCCGCGGGCGGTGCGCCTGCGGCTCGCGCTCGAGGAGCTGGGGCCGATATTCGTCAAGTTCGGCCAGGCCCTCTCCACCCGGCGCGATCTGCTGCCGTCCGACGTCGCCGAGGAGCTCGCCCGGCTGCAGGATCGCGTTCCGCCCTTCCCGGGAACGGTGGCGCGCGCCCTGATCGAGCATGCCTACGGCCGGCCCGTCTCGGAGGCGTTCTCCGAGTTCGACGAGGCGCCGCTCGCGGCAGCCTCCATCGCCCAGGTACATGCCGCCCGGCTGCCGAACGGCAGGGAAGTCGTGGTGAAGGTGCTGCGTCCGGGGGTCAGCGACATCATCGAGCGCGACATCGAGGTGCTGTTCGCGCTCGCCGAGCTCGCCCAGACCTATTGGCGCGAGGGTCGCCGGCTGCGCCCGATCGAGATCGTGCGCGAGTACCAGAAGACCATCATCGACGAGCTCGACCTCATGCGCGAGGCGGCCAACGCCTCGCAGCTGAAGCGCAATTTCGCGGGCTCGGACCTGCTCTACGTCCCGGAGGTCTACTGGGATTACTGCCGCATCGATGTGATGGTGATGGAGCGCATCCGGGGCATTCCGATCAGCGACATGGCGCAGCTTCGCGCTCTCGGCACCGACTTCCGGCGGCTCGCCGAGAACGGGGTGCGGATCTTCTTCACGCAGGTGTTCCGGCACAATTTCTTCCATGCCGACATGCACCCCGGCAACATCTTCGTGATCGTCGAGGATCCGGCGCGTCCGCGGTACGCGGCGGTGGATTTCGGCATCGTGGGCACGCTCGATCCGCGCGATCAGAACTATCTCGCCGAGAACTTCCTTGCCGTTTTCGACCGTGACTACCGCCGCGTGGCGCAGCTGCACGTCGAGTCCGGCTGGGTGCCCCCGGGCACGCGCGTGGACGAGATCGAATCGGCCGTGCGCACCGTGTGCGAGCCGATATTCGACCGGCCGCTCGAGGACATCTCCTTCGCCAACCTCCTGGTGCGGCTGTTCGAGATCTCGCGCCGCTTCAACGTGGAGCTGCAGCCGCAGCTCATCCTGCTGCAGAAGACGTTGGTCAATGTCGAGGGGTTGGGGCGCGAGCTGTACCCGCAGCTCGACGTCTGGCATACCGCGGCGCCCATCCTGCGCGAGTGGATGCGCGAGCGCATGGGCTTGCGCCAGATCCTGCACGGCGTGCGCACGCAATTGCCGGAGCTGATCGAGGCGGCGCGCGTTCTGCCCGCCATCTTGAAAGGAGTCTTGCAGCGGGCCGAGGGCGGCATGC
>DASTAC010000032.1:0-3599 GCA_035713045.1 Steroidobacteraceae bacterium | reverse complement strand
CACGGAAGTGCTGATGAGGCTGCCGAGACTGCGCGCCTCCGCCCCCGAATAGGGCACTATCCGAGCTGCAGCAAGCGCGACTGCGATGCACGCGATGATCACTACCGTCGAGTGCCCCATGGCAAAATAGAATCCGACTGTTACCGGCCGACGGCCCTCCTGCATCTGCTTGCGTGTGATGTTATCGATGGCGGCGATGTGGTCGGCATCCACCGCATGCCGCAGCCCAAACCCATAGGCAAGCAGCGCCGTTCCGAGCAGGATCGGGTGAGCGTGGAAGACCAGCAGCGCCCACGCCCAGGCGAGCAGATTGATGCCAAACAGTAGCGCGTAGAGCGCCGCGACCGCCCGGCGCAGCTGCGGGCTGAAGGCGGTGAGGAGACGCTTTCTCATGGGCGAGATTCCCGGGCCAACGTTTGGCGCGATTCAAACATGGGCAACGACATTCACCGCAATGATCACCAGCATCCATAGCAGAAGTGCGCCGCTCACCAGGCGCAGCGCCGCCGCAATAGCCCGGGCATCCGGCGCCGAGCCGAACCCGAGCGCAGGACGCTCCTCCCAGCGGCCGTGATAGTTGGCACCACCGCCCAGCGCGAGGCCGAGCGCACCGGCGCCCGCGGCCATGACCGGTCCCGCGTTCGGGCTCTCCCAGCTGCGCGCCTGCGAGTACCAGCAACGCAGCGCACTTGCCGTGCGGCCCATCAAGGCATAGCTCAGAGCCGTCAAGCGCGCCGGAACGAAGTTGAGAACGTCATCGAGGCGTGCCGCGGCCCATCCAAAATAGAGAAACCGGGGCGTGCGATATCCCCACATCGCATCCAGGGTGTTGACGAGGCGATACAGAAGCACGCCAGGCGCTCCCGCGACCACGAACCAGAACACTGCGCCGAAGACGGCGTCGTTGCCGTTCTCCAGCACGGATTCGACGGTGGCCAGCGCCACGGACTCGCCGCTCATGCCGGCCGTGTCGCGGCTGACCATGAGGCCGGCGCACTTCCGCGCGGCGGAGAGATCTCCCTTTTGCAGGGCCTCGTATACACGCAGCGCATGCACGCGCAGGCTCCGATGGCCGACGGCGAGATACAAACTAACGACATCCACGACACCCCTCAGCACTGGCGTCGGCTGCAATGCCACGATGAGCAATTCCCCGGGAGCGACAGCGAGAAGCACCGCCAGCAGGCCAAGCAGGCGCTGTGCGCGGTCGCCGCCGCGCCCGTTGAGTCGCCGCTCGAGGTACTGCGCCCAGCGGCCGAAGCCGACCAAAGGATGCCAGCGCCGCGGCTCTCCGAAAGCCGCATCCAGCAGCAAGGCCAGCAAGGTGAGCGCGGCGGTCACGGCTCCGCGGCCCCCTCGGGCCAGCCGTCCTCGTGAACCAGCTCCGCCAGTAGCCGGGGCTGCCGCCATTGCTCCAATGTGAGCATCGGAGCCGGGTAGAAGCGCTCCACGTGGCCGAGACAGAGCACGGCGATCGGCCGTACGCGCGCCGGGAACGACAGCAGTTGCGCGAGCGCCTGCGGATCGAACAGGGAGACCCACCCCATTCCCAACCCCTCGGCCCGAGCGGCAAGCCAGAGGTTTTGAATCGCGCAGGCCGTCGATGCGACGTCCATCTCCGGCAGTGTCCGCCGCCCGAACACCTCGGTATCGCCACCGGCTCGAACACCGATCACCAGCAACTCGCCGCATTCGCGCACACCCTCGACCTTGAGCCGCAGAAACTCGTCCTTGCGCTCATTGAGCGCATCCGCGGTGCGCACGCGCTCATCCTGCACCAGCTCGTAAATCCGCTGTCGCAAGTCCTGGCGAGTGATCCGGACGATGCGCCATGGCTGACTCAATCCAACGCTGGGTCCGGCATGAGCGGCCTGAAGGAGGCGCTTGAGCGTATCGGGATCTACCGGGAGCGGGAGAAAGTGGCGCATGTCGCGTCGCTCGCGGATGACGCGATATACCGCTGCGAGCGCGTCCGGCTCATACCGGTGAGCGGCAATCGTCATGGCCGGAACAACTGCGCCGCCGCGACAGGATTCGAGGGGAAGTAGCCGTGGAAGTAGGTCGCGATGAGCCTCCCGTGACCGAAAATCGCCTCCCCGGGCGAAGTGCCGTGGGCCCGCTGCCCATGAGCGATCGGCACGAGGGGCGTCTCGATCGTCGAGTGATGGAAGGTATGTCCCCGCACCATGCCGCCGGGCAGCGGCGCGGATTGGTGCCCGAGTCCTTGCAGCCGCTCTTGCATGCGCGCATGACCGGGCAGGATGCCCGCGAGGGTCGCCCGCTCCCCGTGCACGTCGGTGAGTGATTCCAGGAGATACAGCATCCCGCCGCATTCGGCATAGAGCGGCTTGCCCGCCTCGACGTGGCGAGCCAGGGCTCGCGCCATTGCCCGATTGGCGCTCAGCTCCCGAAGGCACAGCTCCGGATAGCCTCCGGGCAGGTACACGCTATCGGCCGGCGGCAGATCGGAGTCCTCGAGCGGCGAGAAGAACACCAGCTGCGCGCCCATGGCGCGCAGCCAGTCGAGGTTTGCCTGATAGAGAAAGGAGAACGCGCGATCGCGGGCGATGGCGATCCGTACGCCGCCGAGCATTTGGCGGTCGAAGGCCTTCTTGCCTCCGTAATGCGGGGGTTCCCCTGCAACGGATGATTCCTCGGGAGCGGTGAACGCGACGGCGGGTGGCATCTGGCCGAGCCCGGCATCGGCCAGCCTCGAGGCCGCCGCGGTGAGACGGTCATCGAGATCCCCGATCTCCTGCGCCTGCACGAGTCCCAGATGGCGGTCCGGAAGCGTGATCTGCGCGTCGCGCGAGAGGCTTCCCGCGAAATGGATTCCCGGTGGGACCCCCTCCCTCACCAGGTGCGCGTGCCGCTCGCCGGCCACGCGGTTCGCGAACACGCCAAAGAGCGGCAGCGACTCGCGATAGCGCGCCAACCCGCACGCGATGGCGCCGAATGTCTGGGCCATGGCCTCGGCATCGATGACCGCGAGCACGGGGATGCCCAAGAGCTCCGCCAGGTCGGCGCTGCTCGGAGTGCCGTCGAAGAGGCCCATCACGCCCTCGATCAGGATGAGATCGGCAGTCTCCGCGGCATCGAACAGCAACGCACGACAGTGATTCTCCCCGCCCATCCACAAGTCGAGCTGGTAGACCGGGTGGCCGCTCGCCCGCTCCAGGATCATCGGATCGAGGAAGTCGGGCCCGGTCTTGAAGACCCTGACCGTGCGCCCGAGAGAGGCATGCAGGCGCGCGAGCGCAGCGGTGATCGTCGTCTTGCCCTGATTGGATGCCGGCGCGCTGACAAAGAGCGCGGGACAGGAGCGGCCGCTCATGAGCGCCCGCCTTCGCCGGTGGCGAATTGCCCCAGGGGACGAAAGCCCAGTGACTTCAGATCCGCTCGAGCGCACGCAACGGCATCGCCATCGGGCGATGCTCGGCCGTCGAACAGGAGACCGACCAGCGTCCCGGAATGAGAGATCTGCACGCCAAGAGCCTGATGACGCTCGGCCAGAGCTTTGATGGCGGTGAAGCCCCGCAGCGGCAGAAACCGCTGATTCAACTCCGCACTGGCCGTCGCCACCCGTGCAACAGTCTCCA
>DASTAC010000031.1:0-4283 GCA_035713045.1 Steroidobacteraceae bacterium | reverse complement strand
ATAACGCGCTCGCCCTCGCCTTCGGCGTGCTCATCGTCTCGCTGATCTTCTTCGGCTCGATCTGGGTGATGTACCACTTGAACGGCAACATGATCCCGGTCAAGGCGCTCATGCAGCAGCGCGGCGGGTGAGCTCCCGGGCAGCGGGGCCGGCCTCGCCCCTCAAGAAAGGATCCGCGCCGCCGCTACAGTGAATGTCCGATTGCGCCGAGCCGCAATCGCTTTCACTTAATCCGGGCGACCGTGCGGGGATCACGTCGCCCAGCGGAAAGACTCGACGATGCACTTGCGCACTCCCGGAATCCGCCGCCGCACGCGTGCGGGCCGGCGGCGCGGGTTCACTCTGATCGAGCTGCTGCTGGCCATCGTGGTGGTCGGCACGCTGGCCACGCTCGCGATCTCCAGCTACTCCTCTTACATGGACCAGGTCAGGGTGAGCCAGGCGGAGCAGGATCTCACATCGATCGAGGCCCGCATCGAGCTCTACGAGGTGAATTACCACGCGCTGCCCACCTCCCTGGATCAGGTCGGTGAAGGCTCCCTGCTCGATCCCTGGGGGCACCCGTACCATTACCTCGACTTCACGGGCTTGCAGGGCACGGGAGCGATGCGGAAAGACCGCAATCTCGTTCCCATCAACAGCGACTACGATCTCTACAGCGCTGGCAAGGACGGTGAAACCCTGCCGCCAATCCTCGCCCCGGTCAGCCTGGACGATGTCATCCGCGCCAACAACGGCGGCTACGTCGGACTCGCTTCGGACTATTGACCATGCGGCTTCGCCTTGCCGATACCCATCTGCGCGGCCGGCTTGCGCGGCGGCTGCTGATGGTGTTCGTCCTGGCCGCGGTGGGCCCCGTCCTGCTCACGGGCTTTCTCGGGTACCGGCAGCTCCTTCGGGGCGCGGACGCCGCGAGCACGCGCGCCCTGCACGATCAAGTGCGGGAATCCGCACTCACCTTCTTCTCGCAACTGCAGAGCGCGAGCGCGGAGCTGGCGCTCGCGGGTTCGCAAGCTGCCGCCGCGGGCGGCTCGCGCGCGGCTCGGACGCTGCCCTTCGCCGCGGTCTCCTTCGTGCCCGTTCGCACCAGCGGCGAGTGGCGGCGCGCCCTCGCGGAGGTGCCGGGCCCGCTGCGGACAGCCCTGATGGCCGGCCAGGCCGTTCTGATCTGCGGCCGCGGCGAAGACGGCCGTGACGAGCTCATATTGATACGGCCGCAGCTGTCGCGGTCGCGACTGGCGCGAGCCACGCTCGAGCCTCGCCGAATGCTCGAGCAGTCGCGTCCGCTGGCGGCGGGGACCGGCCTCGCGCTGGCCTACGGCACGGCCGGGCAGTGGCTGCTGCGCAGCCGCGACGATCCGGTCCCTCGTGGAGTGTTCCAGGCCATGGCGCAATCGGGCGCGGGTGCCTCGCCGGCGACGCTCTGGCACAGCCGGGATGGCCGTTGGCGGGGCGGCGGCTGGAACCTCTTCCTGCAGAGCGGCTTCGCCGCCCCGCCGATACGCGTCCTGATCTGCGAGTCGGCCGCGAGCCCCATCGCCGCTCTTTCCGGACTGCGGCTCACGATACCGATGATGTTGCTGGGAACGGTGGCCTTCGCCGCGTGGCTCGCCATCGCTCTGCTCCGGCGCTATCTCGGACCTCTCGAGACATTGACGGCGGCCACTCGCCAACTGAGCACGAGCAACTTCGACGTCGAGGTCCCCGTTCAAGGCGACGATGAGCTGTCAGAGCTCGGCCAGGACTTCAACCGCATGGCGCGAAGCCTGCGGGAGCAGCACCGCGAGCTGCAGCACCGGGCGCAGGTCGATGGGTTGACGGGCCTCAGCAATCGCGATTTCTTCCGCGAGCTGCTCCGCCAGCACCTTGCCTCCGGCCGGAGCTCCGCGCTGCTCTACATCGACCTCGATGACTTCAAGAAGGTCAACGACAGCGCCGGTCACGGAGCCGGCGACACGCTGTTGAAGGAAGTGGCGGCCAGGCTGCGCCGGTGCGTGCGCCCGGGGGATGCCGTGGCGCGGCTCGGGGGCGATGAGTTCGCGATCCTGCTGGGCGGCGGAGCGACAGCGGATCTCGCCGCGGCGACCGCCGCGCGCATCCTGGAGGCGATCCGCGCGCCGATTCCCGTCGCCGGCGCCGAGCGTCGCGTCTGCGCCAGCATTGGCCTCGCGCTGATTCCAGTGCATGGCCACACGGTGGACCTGCTGCTGCGCAATGCGGACGTCGCGATGTATCAGGCCAAGGAGCAGGGCCGCAACGGCGTCGCGTTCTTCTCGCCCGAGATGCATCGGCGCATGGAAGAGCGCATCGCTCTCGAGATCGCGCTACAGGGAGCCGTCGCCCGCAACGAGCTGCGCCTGCACTATCAGCCGATCACGCGCGCCGGACGGCTCGCGGGCGTCGAGGCGCTGGTGCGCTGGGCGCGGCCCGCCGAACGCGAAGTCGGGCCGGCCGAGTTCATCCCCGTCGCCGAGCAAAGCGACCTCATCGTTGCAATCGGCGAATGGGTTCTCAGGCAGGCGTGTGAGGATTTCGTCCGTTGGCGCGCGGCGGGAATCGCACCCGGACACATCTCGATCAACGTGGCGCCGAAGCAGCTGCAGTCGGACCGCCTCGTCGAGCAACTGCAGGCACAGCTGCGTGAGCAGCAGATCAATCCCGCGGAAATCCAGCTGGAGGTGACCGAAAGCGCGCTCGCCAACGGGCCGCAGGCCGCCGCCACGCTCGAGCGGCTGCACGATCTCGGCTTCCGTCTCGCGCTCGACGATTTCGGCACGGGCTACTCCTCGCTCAGCCAGCTGCAGCGCCTGCCCTTCGACGTCGTGAAGATCGACCGCTCGTTCATCGTCGGACTGCCGGACAGCCAGGTGGCACTGCAACTCGTGCGGACCATCGTGCGCATGAGCCAGAGCCTCGGCAAGCTTGCCGTGGCGGAGGGGGTCGAGACCGAGCTGCAGCGGGACGTCCTCAACGGGCTCGGCTGCAGCGCCATGCAGGGCTATCTCTTCGGCAGGCCCGTGCCGGAGCGGCAGATTCGCGGCCTGCTGCAGGCGGCCGCGGGCGGCACACGGGGCTCGCAGGCGGACCGGGCGGCACTCGCCAGCGGCTGAGCCGCAGCGCGGGCGCAGGGCGGCTCATCGCGCCCGGCGCAGAGCGCGGGCCGCGTCAACGCCTGATCGGGAATGAACCGTCCGCCGGGAACGATGGTCGCCAGCTCTTCCCCCGCGGTCAATCGACAGCGACGCATCGGCGGTTTCCCTCGAGCTGCTCGTCCACGACTCTCGGTCGATGCCCTGGCGGAAGGCACCGCGGCACGCCTGCAATGGTAGCGATATCATCGCGGCGGCACAATGTTCCGGAGCGCCGGCGTCACCGGCGGCGAATCGCCGCAGGCGCGCTGCTCGATTGTTACTATAGCCGCGCAGTGAACATGACAGTCCCTCAGCCTCGTCCCCGAGCGGCCGGTCTTCGCGGACCTGCCGGGCTCGCAGCCGGCGCATTGCTGGGTGGCTGCGCGCAGCTGCCGCCGCCTCCTCCCGCCCCGCCCGCGCAATTCCTCCGGCATGCCGAGGGGCGGCCGCCGCTCGAGATCGGCGTTCTGGTCGCAGGCTGGCATACCGGCCTCGTCCTCCCCGCCGATGAGCTGGGCCCTCTGCGCACGCTGCTGCGCGTGGAGCCTCAGGCGAAGTACCTGAGCTTCGGCTGGGGTAATCGCCGCTTCTACATGGCGAGGCATCCGGGCCCGGGCGATGCGGTGGCGGCGCTCTTCGATTCGCCGAGCACGCTCTTCGTCCAGGCCGCGGCGGCAGCCGCCGACCTCGTGGACAGCGGCATACATATTCACTGGATCTGCGCCGACCGTGAGCAGCTCTGGCGCGTGGATCGGTTCCTCGAGCGGTCGCTGTCCAGCCCCCGCAAGCCCGTCGACCTCGGGGGCGGCCCCTTCCCCGACAGCCGGTTCTATGCCTCGAGCGGGCGCTACAGCGCCGTGCACACCTGCAACACCTGGACGGTGGCGGCTCTGCAGTACGCGGGACTGCCGGTCAGCGCGGCCGGAGTGCTCTTCTCGAGCCAGGTCGACGGACGGATTCGCGCGTTACGCGCCTGTCCCGTCCCGCAGTAGCTCGCCGTAACGCGGCAGATCAATGTTGCCGCCGCTGATCAGGATCCCGACGCGCTCGCCGGGCCGGTGATGTTGCCTGGAGAAAGCCGCGGCGGCCCCCAGGCAGCCCGTCGGCTCCACGACGATCTTCATGCGCTCGGCAAAGAACCTCATCGCCTCG
>DASTAC010000030.1:0-7634 GCA_035713045.1 Steroidobacteraceae bacterium | reverse complement strand
CGTCGACGCCCTCGAAGCGTTGCTGCCCTGGAACGCTCGCAGCTCGCTCCCAGCTTCCCGCCGCGCCGCCTGAGGGGCTCCCCGCCGTCCCTACGCCGGCACGCTGTCGCGCGCAAGGACGGGGGTGCCGGAGTGCTTACTACGAATACGAGATGACGAGACCGACCTCCGGTTCAGGGAGCCCCGCCATGCCCTCTCACCACCCAGTCTTCTTTACTTCTCGTCCAAAAGCGCGTCGAGATGACGGTGAGATGGATCCATCTTCGACTTCTCGATTGCCTCAGCGACTTCCAGCGGCAGCTCTTCGACCGTGTATACGCGACGCTCGAGTGCCCGAAGACGCTGCAACTCCTCGAACTCATGAGCTGAGATGAAATAGCCACTGACCCTTCCATAGCTGGTAATCGCGATGGGCGCGCGCTGAGCTTCCTCTTTGTACCGGCCAAATCCCTTTGCAAATTCAGTAGCGGTCACGGCGGTCATATCATCTACACTCAACTTACGTATATTGCGTAATTTACGTAATTCCATGCGGCTCGTCAAGGGAAGCGGCACATACCAAGCCGTCTGCAGGCTGCCGGGTAAACTTGGGTTCTGGTGCAGTAACGGCCGAGCTTATGCTCGGGATCTCCAATGGGAGACCCGAATGCCCCGAGCCGCTTCCCGCTACCCCATCTATCGTCGGCGCCGCTACACCCCAGAGCTCATCGAACTCTGCGTCCGCTGGTACGTGACGTACCGGCTGAGCTATCGCGACCTCTCCGCCATGATGGCCGAGCGTGACGTGGCCGTGAGCCACACGACCACCATGCGCTGGGTGCAGCATTACGTACCGGAATTTGAGCGCCGTGGGTCGCGATTCGCAAAGCCTACCCTTTCTTCCTGGCGGATGGACGAAACCGCGGTGTCCGTTCGAGGTCGCTGGAAGTACCTATATCTGGCCGTCGATCGAAACGGCAAGTCCGTCCATTCGCTGCTCTGCCCAGACCGAACCGTAGGTTCCGCTCAGGACTTCTTTCGCCCGGCGGTCAAGGTATCCGGGTCGCCATGGCCGGAGAAGATCAATCTCGATGGAAACACTGCTACGCATCTCGCTCTGCGCCTACTCGGCGACGAGGATTCGCGGTGGCAATCCGTGACGATTCGAGCTCGCCGCTACCTAAACAACGTCGTTGAGCAGGATCATCGCGCAATCAAGCAGCGCTCCCGGCCGATGCTCGGCCTCAAATCGTTCCCAACGGCAGCGGTCACGTTCTCAGGCATCGAGCTTGCCCACCGGATCCGCAAGCGCCAGTTCGCGATAGCCTACGACTGTGACGGTCGATCCCTCTCGCTGAAGGAACTCTGGGCTCAGGCGCTCTCGGGAAAGAGCCTCTCGGGCAATGCGGACAATACCCCTCCTCCGTTAACGCACCAGATCTCAAGGCCCTCCCCTCCGCGCGTCCGCGGAGAGCGCGCCAGGCTCGGCGTCGTCCGCCATCCGCGCAGGGTATCCTTTGGCCAGAGCCTTTACCTCCTCGTCACGCCGAAAGGCGGCCGGCTCTGGCATTACCGCTATCGATTCCAAGGACGGGAGAAGCTGCTTTCGCTCGGCTGTTATCCGGACGTCCCGACGGAGAGCGCCCGGGCCCGACAGAATGCCGCTCGCCACCTCCTTGATCTTGGAATCGACCCGGCTGAGCGCAGGGCCGAGCTCCGCCGAATCACCGCCGAGCGCCCTTGAGCAGGCCGGCCAGCGCGTCCTCTCAGCTTTGCCATGCGCCTGCTCCGGCCACTTGGCCCACCGGTCGAATGGGGCACCAATCGGGCGAGGCAATACTGGGAATGCCCTGCCTTAGCGGGACAGCACGATCTCAGAGCCCGCGAATCTCAGCCAATACCGGGCCGGCAGTTCGAGCGCCGCCTCGCAACATGCGATTCAGGGGATTTGGAAGACATGTAGTCCAGGCGCTTGCCCGGACTTCGGGCACTCGGTTATTCCCGCGGCTCGAGGAATGCCTTCAAATTCCTCTCTAACCACGGCCAACAAGTCAGATGCATACCTCACCGCAATGTCATAGACCTTGTTGTGACTGTCGCGGGAGTCCGCCCATGCCTGATTCCGGGCGCCTCGATGAGCATTTTAATGGATCGAGCGATTGCCACCCCGTGGCCGACCGGCGCTGGCCTCACCTGTTCGACCACATCTGTCGCATCTCGCAGCGGGAGTCATTTCCGGAAGGACACCGATTCTACGTAGCCATGCGCTGGCCAGAGTCGGCCAATGCGTGATCGGCAAGTTCGTCGGTCTAAGTCCAAAGGCATGACCTCCCCGCGCGTAGATGTGGAGTTCCGCCGGCACATGAGCTTTCGCAAGCGCCATATAGTAAACCAGTGACTGTTTCACGCCGTCTACCGGGTCATCTTCCGCCTGTACCAAGAACGTTGGCGGCGTGTCACGAGAGACCGGAACGTTGGGATTCAAGCGCTCATCACTACTCGCAAGATTCCGGTTCATCGCGAGATGCCCCGGATAAATAGCCATGGCGAAATCGGGCCGGGCACTTTCCTTGTCGGCCGCATCCACCGGCGCGTACAGGCGACGCTCGAAATCCGTGCTGATCTCGGCCACGAGGAAGCCGCCCGCAGAGAATCCCAGCACGCCGATCTTGTTCGGGTCGACGTGCCAGCTTGCAGCGTGCATGCGAACCAGCCGAATCGTGCGCTGCGCATCCTGCAACGATGGCAGTGATAGCTCGAGGTCATTCGGGCGACATTTGCAATGCCAGTCATAAGGTGCACTGGGAACGCGGTACTTCAACAGCACACAGGTGATTCCGATGGACGTGAGCCAATTGCAGGCATCGGTGCCCTCGAGATTGATTGCCAGTCCCACGAAGCCGCCACCAGGAAATACCACCACCGCAGCGCCGCTGTTCCTTCCAGGCGGGGAATAGATCGTCATCGAGGGCTTCGACACGTTGAACACGGCCGTGACGGGTCGGCCGCCGATCAACTTATGACCCGTCAGGACGTATTCCGCTCCCGGCCCTTGCTGGAAATCGGGCGGCGTACCAGGCCATATCGGTATCTGGGTGTGACCGGCAGACGGCTGCCACGCCTTCGGGTGCGCCTGCACGCATCCGCATGCAGCCACCAAGCACAACGCGCATGCGCGTATCTTCATGCAAGCCCCCCGAGGATGTTACGCAATGCGGCGGCTACCGGCCCCAGTCAACCAATTTTGGGCTTACTGTATGGCTCGCGCAATCGGATGCTATGGTATACGCGGGGCCATTTCCGAAGGGCCGCTATCCGGAACCTTGCACGGGAATGTGAGCGTCTCCTCCTGGCCGGCTCCGGTCAGACCATCGATTTCGACCACGCATCCGATACTCAGTGCCAGTGGGCTCGTTTCGGCCACGCGCCCTTCCCAGGTAGTGGCTCCCGACTTTGTTCCACGTGGTTGATCACACCCGAGGGCCACGGACGCGGCTCGATGCTAACCTGCCCAACAGCTACGAGCGCCCATCAAGGCCATGACGGTGCGTCAGGGCGCGGCCTCGCCAGGGTCACTTCGGTGGCGATAACGTTGCGGTGAGGCCACTCAACGCATCCGAGACCGAGCGGATGGGGATGCCCTGGTAGTCGCCGAGAACCAGCAGGTGGCGCTTGTCTCCGGAGACAATGAATTCGGCTTTTGCGGCGAGCGCACAGGCGATAACGTGATCGTCATCCGGGTCGTGGCTCGCCGGGGCGGGCAGCGGCTCCGGGTTGACGACCTCGGCCAGGCGTTCATAGGCCTGCACGAGCTCGGCGGCGGAAAGCCCCGCGGCGCGCACCCGCTCAGCGAACTTATCGCGGGCGATAACCTCGGCGAGCTCAGCCAGCAGCGTCAGACTCGTATAGAGCGAGAGCTTGCGTTCACGGGCGAGATCGAGCAGGCGGCGCGGCGCCCCTGCCACAAAAGTCCCGAGAGAACGGTATTGGTGTCAGCGACGATCCGCATCGCGGCCGTGCCGGGCAGCGCGTGCGGCATCGATCTCGGCCTGTACGTCTTCGGGGGGCATCGGCGGTAGGTTCAGTGCATCGAGCTTGGCAAAGGCCTCTCCAAGGCGCTGGGCGGCCTCGTCGCGGGCGCGCTCGCGGCGGGCCTTCAAGAAGTCGACGAAATCCTCGACCTCGGCGCGCTGCTCGGGCGGGAGGGACTTCACCTTCTCGATGAGTACTTCATCACGACGTGCATTCATGGGGAACTTCCTCAACTCCAGGCCAAGGTATCGATAGCCTGCGCGACGTCCTCGTCCTCGAGCTCCGGATATTCCCTCCGGAGATCGCTCCGCTCTGGGTACAAAGCCGCAGCCTCGACAGCGCGTCGCACCGTCAGGCGCATCCCACGAATGCAGGGCTGCCCGTTCATGATCGCCGGATCGATGGTTATGCGGTCTAGCTTTCGCGCCACGGGAGTACTCCGAAGATAGCCGTCGATTCTCTCGACGCGGATTTGGCCGCCTCGAAACTCGGTCGAGCCGCATTTTACGCCGATGTAATCTGCAAGCCTGATCAGGGCGGATCAAGCCCTATCAGGCCATCGGCTGGCGACCCGGGTAATGTTGAGGGTAACTCAGCCGATCGAAAGGCCCAAGTACCTGAGCGGAAAGAAGTTTTTACGCCCTTACCGGTACTCTCCCGGACACCAAGAATTCTTTCTCTTTCAATAACTTAAATCCAATATTTTGATTGACTTCCGAGGCACCCATGGGACGCTTCGGAGGATGATACGTGGCCGGATCATTGCTTTTATTCTTCATCGGACCGCGACGACATCCTAGCAGGGCTTGATCGGGGCGGGGTGCGGGAAATTCAAATCCGGTGGGCTCGCTCGCTCATCGGGGCGCTCCATGCCTCTGTCGAGGCATTACGCCGCCCGCCTCAACATGGCGGCAAAATCCCCGTTCTGCGCCCCACTGGCTGGCGCCATCCATGACTTGTGATACACTTTTGTCTCACTATGAGCACCCCCATTCGCGACCTGCGCAATCGCTTCCCTACGGTCAGAAGGCTGGTCGAATCCCACGGCGAGGTCATTCTGACCGAGAAGGGCAAGCCCCGGTACCGTCTGACGCTCTACACTCCGGATAGTCTGGCGCCCCCCCCTCCGATCGACTACTGGGCGCGCCTCAATTCGTATCAGCCTCGGGCCATGACCAAGGCACAATCCCGCGCCCTGCACGACGAGAACCGTGGCGAACGCTGATTCGATCTATGTCGACCCGAGCGCACTGCTGAAGCTCTATCTGAAGGAGCCCGAATCGCGCGCAATGGCCGAGTGGCGGAAAAAGGTCGGCGACCCTCTTATCGTGACTCATCACGGCAGAGTCGAATTGATCAACGGCATCGGCCTCGCCGCTTACCGAGGGATCATTACCGACAAAGTGCACGACGCGGCGATGAACGCTCTCGATGACGACTTTACCAAAGGACGCTACAAACAGGGGGATGTGCTGTGGCGAGCCACCCTGAAAAGAGCGGCTGAGCTCAGCCGCAAACACACTCGTTCGATCGGCTCCCGCTCGCTGGACATCCTGCACGTCGCAAGCGCGATGGAGCTGGAGTTCAAACACTTTGCGACGTTTGACGCCCGGCAGCAGCAGTTGGCCCGAGCTGCAGGCCTGAAGATCATCCGGCCCTCCGGCTAACGCTGGACGGAGGCGCGAGAGGTCTGGGCCGCTGGCGGGGGTCCGAAGCGCAACAGCAAGTGGCTCTATTATGGCGATCACGCCCTGGCTCCATTGCGCCGATCATCGATTGGCTCCTATATGCCGATCACGCAGTGGCTCCAATGTGGCGGTCGGTGACACGCTGTCCGCCGACCGGGCGAGCACCCACCCTGCGCTGCTCGGTCCACTGCCCTGCGAAGCGCGCGGCGACGTGGGCTTCCCCCAGGACGCCCGGCAGCTCCCGGGCATCCGCTGAAATCGCGGCGGCGAGCGCCGCGGCGACCTCCGCCTGATGCCACCGATAGGAGGAGCGGTCAATCGAGCGGCAATTGCAAGCTCACGCGCCCTCGAATGCCACCCAATAGCGTCCCGATTGCAGCTGCAACCTCATTGCTCAAGGCAAGGAACGCAAATCCGCTAGGAATTCGATGTCCCGCGATCACCTGTAATGGGCAGTCGCCGGAGTCGCACAGCACGGTCCGTCACCGTGACCACAGCTCCACTCTCGATGGCGCCCCCTACTTGCTCCCAGACTCGCTTTAACAGCGAGGCCAGCGCTGGGCCGCGAAGGCCCTCTCGGCGCACTCGCACTAGAGGGACCAGCCGCCCCAGAAACGCCGAGTATCGAATGGAAATCCGCATCGAGCGTGCAGACGACATAAGCGTTGGCGCGAGCAAACGCCAGTATTTGCTCATCGGGCGCGGCGCTGAGACCGCAGTCGAAGACATGCACTGCATCCCAACCGTCCGCGCGGAGCAGCTCGACGGCGGAGCGGGGAAGCCCCTGGTCGAGCAGGACTCGAATCACGCGATTTCCAGCAGGAGTATCTGATCGTCGAGATTGCGAGCGGCGAAATCGAGAGCCTGTACGACATCCTCATCCTCGAGCTCCGGATATTCCCTCCTCAGCTCGTTCCGGTCTGGATACAACGCCGCCGCCTCGACAACGCGTCGCACGGTCAGGCGCATCCCGCGAATACAGGGTTGCCCGTTCATGATTCCCGGGTTGATCGTTATACGGTCCAGCTTTTGCGCCACGCGGATACTCCGAAGCTCGTTCGCGGCCCAGTTTTCGCTCACCATCTACCATCCGAGATAGCTGGCCAGAACGGGGATGCCAAATGTCACTGCCCGCCCAGGGATTCTACGCGGCTATGAGCGCATGAGCCTCATCAGGGGCTACCAAGGAGAACCAAGCCGTCAACTGACGGTCTGGGTAAGTCTGGGTTCTGGTGCATTAACGGCCGAGCCTATGATCGGGATCTCCAATGGGAGACCCGAATGCCCCGAGCCGCTTCCCGCGACCCCATCTATCTTCGGCGTCGCTACACCCCAGAACTCATCGAGCTCTGCGTCCGCTGGTACGTGACGTACCGGCTGAGCTATCGCGACCTCTCCGCCATGATGGCCGAGCGCGAGGTGGCCGTGAGCCACACCACCATTATGCGCTGGGTCCGCCACTACGTCCCGGAATTTGAGCGACGCTGGTCGCGATTCGCAAAGCCGACCCACTCTTCCTGGCGGATGGACGAGACCGCCGTGTCCGTTCGAGGCTGCTGGAAGTACCTTTATCGAGCCGTCGATCGAAACGGCAAGTCCATCCATTCGCTGCTCTGCGCAGATCGAACCGTCGGTTCGGCGCAGGATTTCTTTCGCCAAGCGGTCAAGGTCTCCGGATCGCCGTGGCCGGAGAAGATCAATCTCGATGGAAACACTGCCACGCATCTGGCGCTGCGGCTACTCGGCGAAGAGGACGCGCGGTGGCATTCCGTGACGGTTCGAGCTCGCCGCTATCGTAGAGTCAGCGACTGGCGCGGTAACTACTCATTGCGGGGAGGAGCTGTTGGCCGGCAGAGCCGGTGCCTCAGTCCGCGCCGAGCGCCCCGTTTCCAGTCGCTGCTCATCGAACCGGATGTGCGGATTTCCCGCTTCCGG
>DASTAC010000029.1:0-18040 GCA_035713045.1 Steroidobacteraceae bacterium | reverse complement strand
CCTTCGACTGCGTGGTGCTCGATCTCTCGCTGCCCGACATCTCCGGATTCGAGCTGCTCAACGAGGTGCAGAAGGATGGTAGGCTGCGCGATACGCCCATCGTCGTCTTCACCGGCCGGGAGCTCACGGCGGAGGAGGAGGGGGAGCTCAGGCGCCAGGCGAAGAGCATCGTGCTGAAGGGCGTGCGCTCCCCGGAGCGGCTGCTCGATGAGACCGCGCTCTTCCTGCACCGGGTGATCGCCGATCTGCCGCCCGAGAAGCAGCAGATGATCCGCTCCCTGCACGAGAGCGACGATGCGCTGCGCGGCCGCAAGGTGCTGGTGGTGGACGACGACATCCGCAACGTGTTTGCGCTCAACAGCCTGCTCGAGCGGCACGACATGCAGGTGATCAACGCCAGCAATGGCTACGAGGCGATCGACCTTCTGGAGCGGACCGAGGAGCTCTCCCTGGTCCTCATGGACGTCATGATGCCGGAGATGGACGGGTATGAGACCATGCGCCGTATCCGAACCAAGCCGCAGTTCAAGCTGCTGCCGATCATCGCGCTCACGGCGAAGGCCATGAAGGGAGACCGGGAGAAGTGCCTGGAGGCCGGAGCTTCCGACTACGTCGCCAAGCCGGTGAACAGCGAGCAGCTGCTGTCCCTGGTGCGGATGTGGCTGCGCCGGTGATGGCGCATCGAGGGGTGCCCAACGACATGTCCATGCACGAAACCGACGACAAGGTGAGTATCCTGCTGGTCGACGACCAGCCGCAGCGGCTGATCGCCTATCGCGCCATCCTGGCGGACCTCGGTCTGGATCTGGTCTGCGCGCGCTCGGGACGCGAGGCGCTCGAGCTCCTGATGGACCACGAGTTCGCCGTGGTGCTGCTCGATGTCAGCATGCCCGACATGGACGGCTTCGAGGCGGCGAAGCTGATCCACGAGCATCCGCGCTTCGAGAAGACCCCGATCATCTTCGTGACGGGAGTGCATCTCGATGACCTCGACAGGCTGAAGGGCTACTCCCTGGGCGCCGTCGACTACGTCTCGGTGCCGATCGTGCCGCAGATCCTGCGCAGCAAGGTGTCGGTGCTGGTCGAGCTCTACTGCAAGAGGAAGGAGCTGCAGGAGGCGAACGAGGGGCTGGCCCGCGCCAATGCACGGCTGTCCGAAGCCAACATCGCCCTGCAGGAGGAGAAGACGCGCGAGCTCGAGGCCGTGAACCGGAGCCTGCAGCGGGCGAACACGGAGCTCGAGGCGGCGAACCGCTCGCTGCAGACGGAGATCGCCGAGCGCGCCCGCATCACGCAGGCCCTGAAGGAGGCCGACCGCCACAAGGACGAATTCCTCGCCATGCTCGCCCACGAGCTGCGCAATCCCCTCGCGCCGATCCACAACGCGGTGGAGCTCATGCGCCTGAAGCCGCTCGGCGACCCGCAGCTGCACTGGGCGCGCGATGTGATCGCACGCCAGCTCACCAGCCTCACGCGCCTGGTCGACGATCTCCTCGATGTCTCGCGCATCACGCGCGGGAAGATCAACCTCACCCGTCAGGTGGTCGAGCTCGACGGGCTCATCTCGCGCGCGGTCGAGACGGTGCACCCGCTCCTCGATGAGTACGGGCACGAGCTCACTCTGGACCTGCCGGACCCCGGATTGAAGGTGTTCGGCGATCCCACCCGCCTCACGCAGGCGGTGGCCAACGTGCTCGGCAACGCGGCGAAATACACGGACAAGGGCGGTCGGATCGCCCTTACGGCGAAGGGCCGCGGAAAGGACATCGAGATCCGCGTCCGCGACAACGGCATCGGCATCCGGCCGGAGCTCCTGCCGCATGTGTTCGAGCTCTTCACGCAGCTCGACCGCGGCGACGGCCGGACACAGGGCGGCCTGGGCATCGGCCTCGCGCTGGTGCAGCGGCTGGTGCAGATGCATGGGGGCGAAGTGACGGCGGCGAGCAAGGGACCGGGAACGGGGGCGGAGTTCGTGATCCGGCTGCCCATGCTGCAGGAGGAGGCCGAGCCCGCGGCAGCGGAGCCGGCCCCCGCGCAGCGGAGCGCAGCCGAGCGTGGCACGGGGCCACGGGCGATGGCGGAGCCGGGCCTGCCTGCCGAGGCGCCCCCGACCGCGGCGGAAGTGGCTTCCGCCGTCGCGCCTCTCGTCGCCGCCGGCGCCCAGCGCATGGCCCGCAGGATCCTGATCGCGGACGACAACAACGATGCACTGGAGAGCCTGGCGACGCTGCTGCAGCTGAGCGGCCACGAGGTCTTCACCGCCACGAACGGGGGCACGGCGCTGCAGAGCGCCGAGCGCCACCAGCCCGAGGTGGCGCTCCTCGACATCGGAATGCCGCTGCTCGATGGCTATGAGGTGGCCAAGCGCATCCGGGCACAGCCCTGGGGCCAGCGGATCACGCTCGTCGCCCTGACCGGCTGGGGCCAGGATTCCGACCGCCGCCGCTCGCGCGAGGCCGGATTCGACTCCCACCTGGTGAAGCCGCTCGACCTCGACACGCTCACGGACCTCCTGGCCCGCCTGCCCTCGGGCGCGGCGCGCGGCGGCGCCCCGAACGGCGGCGCGCTCCCGCCGGGCGCCAAGTCCTCGACGGCCTGAAGGGGTGGGGCGCTCGGCGCGATTGTCCCTGAGCCCTGGCCCGTGTAATCTGCGCGCCCTCCAAGGCTGAGGTGCGGCGGGCCTGCTCCGCGTCTCTTTTCATAGCCGCGTCCCCGTCGTCTAGAGGCCCAGGACATCGCCCTTTCACGGCGGTAACACGGGTTCGAATCCCGTCGGGGACGCCATTGAAAACAGTGACATAGATCCTGAGTCGGCGACTTCCGCTGAGCGTGGAGAACGCATGGGGAAAAACCCATGCTGGAATGCCGCCCCAATCAGTAGCGCCACAGCCGCGGTGAGCCAAGCCCTCGAGTTGCTCGGCCGCGCGAGTTCGGACTGGCAGAACGGCGCCGGCTACGCGAAGCCATCGAGGCGCTGGAGTGTGAGCGCAATTCCGCCGATGCGCTGGTTGGCATGTCGTGGTTCAACGGCCTGAGCGGCGCTGAGCGCGCCTACTGGCTCGAGCTTGCCGGCAGCGCCCGGCCGGCGGACGCCTGGCTCCTGCTCGCCTGGGTTTTCGCGCCGCGGCGCAGCCTATAGCGCCGGTCAGAACGCCTTCTCGAGTCCGGCTTGCTTCAGCACGCCGTTGGCGGTGTGGCGCGACATGATCTTGCTATCGACGGGGAAGTGACGCTTCGATAGGGGGCTGAACCAGATTTCGTGATCGCCTTTGCCCGGGCGCACGAAGTAGCAGCCAGCTGCCCGCAGAATCCGTTTCAGCTCGGGGGCGAAATCCGACACCGAGGTCGGCTCAGACGCAGGGGGCGAGTTCGCGCTTGCGAGCGATTAGCTCGAAAGGAACCTCTCGGCAACGCTCGCCGGACTCGTTCAGCTCGACGAGCTCGGGCACCATCCGCAGGAGCTTGCGCTCCATCTCCTCCACGGTGGGTGCTTCGGTGGCGAGTCCGGGCACGTCCGACTCAGAGACGTACCACACGCTGGCTTCCGGGTCCCACTGGCAGGCGACAATATAGGTCTTGGTGTGCATGGACGGCAGCGGACGTGCGCGGATCACTGCGAAACTGTAGCACAAACGGGGGGCCGGAACTGCCAGGGCTGAAGCTATGCGGTGTGATCGGCGTCGCAGCCCGAAGACGCCGTCCCCCCAGGCAGGCGGCGCATCGTGCAGCGATCCAGCTGCGGCGTCAATCGGTCACAACGCGCAGGGACGGACGCGCTGGCTTCCGCGCGTCGTGCGCCGCGCAGTATTCCGCGTATCGCCGTTCCTCCCGGTCCTGCACTGCCTCGATGAGCTCGAGCGCCTGTTCGAGGAGTGGCCGTGCGCGCTCGAACGCTGCCCGTGTCTCTTGCGACATTCGGTATCCGGCGGTGAGGTCATCGCCGGCCCGCCACGAGGTGCTGCAAGTCATCGACGAGGGCTCTGCGACCTCCCCCCAGATGCCGCCGCCAGGCGCACCACCAATCAATCGGCGTGACATCACGTTGTGTGATTTGCGCGTTCGCTCCGAGAGCGGAGCGGGACAGCGTACAACATACGGGGTGCTTGTCAGCTCTGTTGCGTGCTCGGAGCAGCCAACGCGACCTTTCCATTCGCTACACTCGTCAGGCCTTGGACGTCAGAACATACGTGCAGCAATGGCGTCAGCCATTTTCGTCTGCATCGCACGTTCGTTACGTGTCGCGATCGGACGCTGTGCTCTTCGCGGGCGCATCCCAAGTCCGGCGCCTGTGTGAATCGCGGCGCTTCATTCCGGAGGTAGTCGGCTCGCGCCAATGGAGGCGAGCAGCTTCGCGACGTCTCCCGTTGCGAGCAGCAGTGATTCGGGCTCATCGACCGGCCAATGGAGATATTTGCTGCGCAGCAACCCCTCAATCCGGGATCTGTATTTCTGGAATGCCTCGATTCGCGCCTTGGAGTCCAAACTGTTGGCGCCGAAATGATCCTCGAGAGCTTCGCGGCTGATGGCGCAGTCGACGGAGCTGCCGAGGGATTCGCCAACGAATCGGACAAGTTCGCGATCGGAGTCATAACGTACGGGCGGATTGCGGAACGTGAGGTCGATTTCGGGAATGATTGCGCGGCAGCGTCCGATCGCTTTGAGCATCAGGTCCCGCGATCGTGCGGCCATGTGCCGCATCCCCCCCAGGAGCAACGCCCGCCACTTCGGGCCGCGCCCATGCGCTTCTTCCCAAGCTTGCTTCAAGTCCTCGGAACGCCCATCGATGAGGGCTTCGATCAACTGCCCCGCCTGCTGAAGGTCCTTGTCGCGCTTGGCGATTGCTGCAGGTCGATCGAGCGCTAGAATGAGCTTATGGACGGCGTATCGCTCGGGCGCGGGTACCTGGACGTAAACGCCCGCTCCGTGCAAGAGTACGGCCTGCGCCGGGTCGTGAATCAGAAAGTCTAGAAAGCGGAGCGGTTGCGCGTCAGTCTGCAACGCGGGAAGCCTTCTGGGCGTGTCCGTATCGGGACCTTCATTGGGCGTCAAGAAATCGACGCGCAGTCCACCCCGGGCCGCATAGCTGGTTGCAAATCGATGACCCGCCGCATGGGGTACTTCGTGAAATGTCTTATCGACTCCTTGCAATACTGCGAGCATCGGGTGCGCTGTCTTGTCCCCAGTGGCGACAGACACGTTCGTAAACTGTGCTATGTCAACGTCGATGGTTTGAAGGAGCGACCTCGGCAGCTTGTGACCCAGCATTGCCGGGTAACACTGGTACGCGACAGTGCCAATCAGCACTCCCCGGAGGCGGAAGACGCCGGCTGTCGCCAAAGCCGCCACGAGCTTGCCAATTTGTGGCAGCGGCGCGGGCAATCCATAGGACCGTACCAGGGCCGACACCAGCGACCGGCGCTCGCGCTGGTCGTCCCGCGCCTGTCTATGACGGGCGATCCGTTCGATCAATTGCGGAGATTCGGGTCCGACGTAGCGCTGGGAGCGCCCCGCCGCAGTGACGCTTTGGAAGTACCAGTAGCGGCGCCCTTTGATTGTTTTTGATGTGAATGCGCCGTCTTCGGGAAACGCATCGCTGAAAGCAGCGGCAGCGCAGCGCTCGAGCAGTTCGGCGTAGGTTGTCTGGGCGACCAGGTTGGCGGCGGGCATCGGATTTCATACTCAAAAGTCAAAATGAGTATAACCCGAGTTATACTCAAACGGCAAATTGCGTATAAATATCCGACCCTTTTACGGCGGTAACACGGGTTCGACCATTTTGCCGGGAGGAGGCGAGGCGTGCCGCGTGTCGTCACTCAGGGCGAGCACGAGCGTCGCGATTGTCGTGTTGTTCGTGGATGGCTGGAGTCGGGAACGCCAGTTCACAAGTGGTCGTGCTGCTGGTCATGCGGTCCACTCTGTTCTGGTCTGTTTCAGCCAATCTGTGACGCTGGTCAGTAGCGATTGCGCGGATCGGATGCAGGCGGCGACGGCTTCCTCAGTAACGATGTCGCCGGAATAGTCGTTCACATTTCTCATTCGGCGCATTTTGTCGAGCACGATCATCCGTTCATCATCCAGGCCGATCGTGAGAGGCAGAGTCTGAATGATCGTGGCGTGATGACCGGGCTCGCTCGTTGAGGGGCGGCATCCGTGTGCCAAGAGGGCGAGGAGGCCACATTGCATCACCGCTTTGTAGGCGAGATCGAAACGGGTCTCCGGGCTGAGCCCAGAGATGCTTGTTTCCCTGAGATTGCGCCGTGCAGCAGCAAGGAGTTTCGCCGCATCTTCTTTCGAGGCTCTATGTGGCTTGAGCCTGCCGATCTTGATCAAATTTTCCAAGCTCATCGTCGCTACCCATGATGAAGAGTTTCGGCGATGTCAGGACGCGTGCGACGAAGGAGTGCTCTTCGCGCGCTTTGCGTTGGAATTCCGCTGGCGAGTAGACGTGCGGATTGATCTCGCGGCGAAAATCCTGTTGGTACGGGTGCAGGACACGAACAACGTCTTCGAAGCGGGCGCCACCGATGATCAGCAGGTCGATGTCGCTGGCAGGGCGCTCTTGTCCGCTCGCAACAGATCCGTAGACGAAAGCGATTTCGATGGCATCCCTCAAGGGTTCCAGAGCGGTCCGCAACCGATCGGCCACGCCGGATGTCTTCTTGAGGATGCTGCGCAGTTCCTCGTAAATGGGATAGCCTTCGTTCGCACGGAAGCGCACCTGGTTGCCCTGAACGTCCCGCTCGATGACACCTGCGCGTGCGAGCAATGAAAGCTCGCGCCGCACGGTACCGGGTTGCGTGTGGGTCATCCGGGCGATTTCGCGAAGGTGAAAGTGCTCGCCGGGATGTAGGAGCAGCAGGCCCAGAACTTTGCGGCGGTAATCCCCGAAAAACAATGTTGCCGGGTCTGAAAGCTGGCGTGTAGCCATTTAGGCGACAATAGTAGCCTAAAAGGCGACACATGGCAACCATATCGTCGGTGGGGTCGGAGCACCTTGAATGAGCCCGGACCTTCATCCCGCCACCCCCGGGACGCTTTGCTTGCATCGCGCCTGGCTGGTCGGGGTACGCCGGACAGCTTTCGTGCGGCAAATGAGTCCTGTACGAGGGTCGACGTACAGCTCGCCGGGAGATGCGAGGCGATTCAGTCCGAATTTTCCGCATTCGATCAGCATGCCGTCGCGGATTTTGACTTGGGTGGCTATGAGCTGACCCAGATGCTCGTGGATATGCCGCTGCACGGGGTTGCGCCGATCGATCCTCGAGCAGATCTCCCCGAACACCTTGTTCCAGGGCCGTCCGACTTGGGAATGCAGGTAGCGCCGCAAGGGCGCCAGGTTTTCATTCAGCTCGCGGTAGCCGTACCCGACGCGCATGCCGAGGTGCGAGGGCCCCTCGAGACTGTTGCGGAAACGCAGGGCGCGCGCTTTGAGGTCTTTCGAGCGCCGCGGCCTCTCGACGATGATTTTGTACATGTCTGAGCGCATGACCTCGTCTGGTCCGTGGGTTCGCTCCAAAATCCGAGCCGAGCAGGCTACATCATGCGGGATGCTTGTCAACTCGGTTACGCGTTCAGAGCAACCAACACGATCTGTCCATCCGCTACACTCATCAGGCCTTTGACGTCAGAACAAACGTGCGGCAATGGCGTCAGCCATTTCCGTCCGCATTGCACGTTCGCTACGTGTCGCGACGTCCGCCGGCAAAACGTCGGCTCGCTCGCCGCGGCGAGCGGCAGGATGCAACTCGGTAAGAGCGCGCCGAGCTCCGGATGATTCCAGCGGAGCAGGGCAGGTCACCTTGAGACATCGATTCAAGCGATTCAATCGAATCAGGTGATTTCGTCGAATAGATTGCGCTTCCGAGCCAATGCGTTAATGAGACCCTGGCGTCTCCCGATTTGCGATTGGTTGACCCTTGCCTATAAATTTGCGGATGCTTCGGCGTCGCCGCGGCGGTCGGCTTCCGCAGGCGGTTTGCGTGCCCAGCAGGGGGGCGAGGGAATGAGTTCGACAGGTTGTCCAGGCGCACATGGCTTCGATCAGCATCCTGCTTTTCGCTGACGCCGCAATCGCGGTCGTGGCTCCCCGGACTGCCCCTTGGGGCACAAGTTACCGCGAGCGAGCGCACGAATGCGGCCTGCATGACAGGGGGGTGCCGCGGTGAGCGGCGAGCTCGACTACCGCCTTCTTTTCGAGGAGTCCCCTGACATCCTCCTCGTATTGCTGCCCGATGCACCGCGTTTCACGATGGTCAGCGCAACACGCGCGCGACTTGCGGTCACGCAAACCACTTACGAGCAGATTGTCGGGCAGGGCCTGTTCGATGTTTTCTCGGACGACCCGACGGATCCCTCCGCCGACGGAGTCCGCAACCTCAGGGCCTCGCTCCATCGCGTGCTGGCGACTCGCGCGCCCGATACCATGGCGGTCCAGAAATACGACATCCAAGGGCCCGACGGGAAGTTCGCCACCCGCTACTGGAGTCCGAAGAACATCCCGATCCTCGATGCGCACGGCGCGATCCAATACATCCTGCATCGAGTGGAGGATGTGACCACGCTCATGCAGGCAACCGAGTCGAATGAGGCCCTGATCGATCCGGCGCGCGCCCTCGAACGGGAGGTCGTGGCTCGCAGCCGCGAGCTCGGAGCAGCTAACGATGCGCTGCGCGAAGCGACGGAGAAGCTGAAGGAGCTCGATCGCGCGAAAACCGAGTTCTTCAGCAACGTCAGTCACGAGTTCCGTACACCTCTGACGCTGATGCTGGGCCCGCTGGAGGATGCGCTGGCGGACGCCGCCGAGCCGCTCGGACTCGAGCAGAGGAGCCGGATCAAGCTCGCCCACGATAATGCGCTGCGGCTGCTGAAGCTTGTGAACGCGCTTCTGGATTTCTCGCGCCTTCAAGCGGGCCGCGTGCAGGCGCGCTTCGCGCCCCTTGATGTCGCGCAGTTGACCGCGGAACTCGCTGGAATGTTCGAATCGGCGATCACCAAGACCAGTTTGCGCTTGGACATCGAATGCCCGCCGCTCTCGGAGCCCGCGTGGGCGGATCGTGACATGTGGGAGAAGATCGTCCTCAATCTCGTCTCCAATGCGTTCAAGTTCACCCGCGAGGGACGGATCGCTGTCCGCGTGCGGGAAAACCCGGACTCCATTGTGCTCGAGGTGGCTGACACCGGCATCGGTATACCGGACACCGAGCTCCCCCGCATCTTCGACCGGTTCCATCGCGTCGAGGGCGCTACGGGTCGGGCCCATGAAGGCACCGGAATCGGACTTGCCCTCGTCAAAGAGCTGGTGGGTATGCACGGGGGACGGGTAAGTGTCACCAGCGCCTTGGGCGTCGGCACGACCTTCTCGGTGGACATCCCGAAGGGGTTCACGCATCTACCGGCCGAATCCGTCGTACAAGAGGCCCGCGAGGCGCATGCGAGCCGCGAGGCCGCGGCGCACATCGCCGATGCCAAGCGTTGGCTACGGGTGACGGACGTTACGACACGACTGAGGCAGCTTTCGGCCCCGACGGCGACCGCCGTGCGGCCGCGCGTACTCATCATCGATGACAATGCGGATCTGCGCGAATACATCGGCTCGCTCCTTGCGCCTGCTTATCAGGTATCGAGCGCGAGCGACGGCCTTCAGGGCCTCGCGGCGGCGAAAAGCGAGCTGCCGGATATCATCGTCAGTGATGTCATGATGCCGGGACTTGGCGGGATCGATTTGGTTCGCGAGCTGCGTGCCGATCCGCGCACCGCGTCGATCCCGGTGATTCTGCTATCGGCTCGGGCCGGACAGGAGTCCGCGATCGAGGGCCTGGACGCCGGCTCCGACGATTACCTCGTGAAGCCCTTCTCCGCGGCCGAGCTGCTCGCCCGTGTTCGCACCCACACGCAGCTCGCGCTGAAGCGCCGCGAATGGATCGACCAGCTCGAGAGCGCGAACCGCGAGCTCGATGCGTTCACGTATTCCGTCGCTCACGACTTGCGAGCGCCGCTGCGCGCGCTCAACGGCATGACGGAGATGCTCTTCGAGGACAAGCTCGCGCAGCTTGACGATGAGGGACGGCGATACCTGAGAATCATCCGCGACTCCGGTGCGCGGATGGCGCAACTGGTCGAGGATCTACTCAAGCTCTCGCGAATCACCCGCAGCGAGCTCGCTCGCCAACCGGTCGATTTGTCCAACATCGTGCGCGAGGTCGCGCAGGGGTTATCGAGCACCGAGCCGGCTCGACAAGTGAGCTTCATTGTTCAGGAAGGAGTCCGCGCCGAAGCGGATCCACGGTTGCTGCGAGTCGCCCTCGAGAACCTGCTCGGCAATGCCTGGAAGTTCACGAGCAAGCGAACTGCCGCACGAATCGAGTTTGGCGTCGACGTGGGGCAGGAGGGGAGCATCTTCTTCGTGCGTGACAACGGTGCCGGTTTCGATATGGCGTACGCCGATAAGCTGTTCGGTGTCTTCCAGCGTTTGCACCCGGTCAGCGAATTCGAAGGCACTGGAGTTGGCCTGGCGACGGTTCGGCGCATCGTGTCGCGGCACGGCGGGCGGATTTGGGCCGACGGTGCGCCGAATCAGGGGGCAACGTTCTTTTTTACGCTCGGCAAGAGCTCGAATGGCGGATTCACGTCGGCCGTTTCACCGGCTGAACGGGGCTAGCTCAGGAGAGCAGCTCTCACGGTCTCGCTCCCGACGGGCCACAAGAAGAGCCTCCGTGCGGCATGCGGATCAGCTTGCCATCGATTCGATCGTTTCAATCGTTTATAATGGCTTCGACGATTGCATCAACGGTAGCTCGTTGCGGCTTCTCGGTGATTCATGGATCCAATTGGAAATCCAGACATCTTCCAGGTGCGCAGGTGCGCAGGTGCGCAGGTGCGCAGGTGCGCAGGCGCGCAGGCGCGCAGGCGCGCAGGCGCGCAGGCGCGCAGGTGCGCAAGAGCGACGGACTGGATTGCACACGATGCGACGGGGTTGCGGTCAGCTGGCTCATCCGGGTGCTTTGCTTGCACGGCACACAACGTTAGGAGTCCCTGATGGTCCCGGGTCAAAAAAGATACGTCACCTCGTTTGAGGCCGCGGACCTCCTGATGGTCTCACCGGTAACCATCCGCGAATGGGCACGAAAAGGCTTGCTGCCATCTGTGTCCACGGCGGGCGGGCACAGGCGATTCCTGCTCGATCAACTGCGGCAGTTCGCGGCGGCGCATGGAATTGCGATCGAAGGGGAAGGCGACGGAACGGCCACGGAGCCGGTCCGTGTGCTGCTGGTGGATGACGATGCCGTGTTTGCCGAATATCTTCGGGAAGTCGTGCTGAGGTGCGGCTCGCGCGTCATTGTCAAGACAGCGAGGGACGGATTCGAAGCCGGGCAGTTGACCGAAGTGTTTCGACCTCGCATCGTCGTGCTCGATATCAACATGCCACGACTCGACGGCATCGAGCTCTGTCGTCGGTTGCGCGCGACGCCAGCGACCGAATGCAGCAGGATTATCATTCTCAGCGGCTCTCTCACTGACGAGAATAGAGCCGCTGCGCGCCATGCCGGCGCCGATGCGTGGATCGAAAAGGGCGCATCCCGCGCGCAGATCCTGGAGACGCTCGGCCTGGCGGGTGCGCTGGACGGGCGGAGATCCGCAGCGGCCGGTTGATTTCCCCACGGGTTGTCGTAGACCTGGTTGGCGTGGAACCCTGAGGGACAGCCAGCGGCAAGACGGCCGCTGGTTCCCCGGCACCGAAAGAGCAGGGAAGGTGGAGGCCGGTTCCCCGGGACGAGGCTAACGCTCGCGCCGCTCGGGCCGTAAGCCGACGCGTTCGCCCGGAGACTCCACACCCCGGGCGATGGGGAGCATGCCCCGTCCCTTGCCGTGCGCAAGAAGGTGTGCGATCTCTTCGAAGGGGACCGCGGGGCTTAGGAGGTACCCCTGCGCCTCATCACATCCCAAGTTCCAGAGCTCCCCGATCTGCTGCTCGGTCTCCACGCCTTCGGCGACGACCGTCATGTTGAAGGCGCGGGCGAGTGAGATGATGGTGGAGACGAGCGTCCGGCCCGAGCGATCATCAGGGAGGCGACTGACGAAGCAGCGGTCGACCTTCAGGGTGTCAATCGGCAGCTCCGAGAGGCGGCTGAGCGAAGAATACCCGGTGCCAAAATCGTCCACCGCGATGCGAACGCCCGCGGCGCGCAGGCGCTCGAGCTTCCGCACCGCGGCGTCGGAGTCGCCGAGCAACATTCCCTCGGTGATCTCCACATCGAGGCCGCAGGTTGGGTCGGCCCAGGACTGCGTCACCTCGAAGAAGCGCTGGAGAAAATCGGGGTGATTGAGCTGCAAGGGCGAGATGTTGACGGCGATGCGGATGCCCGGCAGTCCATCGCGGCGCCAGCGCTGGCAGTCGGCACTCGCCTGTCGCAGGACCCAGTCTCCGACCTCGACGATCAGCCCCGTCGCCTCGAGCAGAGGTAGAAACGCCGCCGGCAAGACCAGCCCGCTCTCCGGGTCCCGCCAGCGAATCAGCGCCTCGACGCCCTCGATCGTGCGCTTCTTCACGTTGACCTTGGGCTGGTAATGCAGCTCGAACTGTTCCTTCTCGATCGCGATGCGCAATTTGTGCTCCAGCGCGAGGTTCGCCATCGCTCGCGAATGCGCCTCGGCGCTGTAGTGCAGAGTGCGCTCGCCTTTTGCCTTGGCGTTGCGCAGTGCGGCCTCGGCGTTCATCACAAGGGCAGCGGCGTCCGTGCCATCTTCCGGATGGATGGCCAGACCCGACTTCACCGTTATGGGGATCTTGCGCTCATCGATCTCGAAGTACTCGGCGAAGACCGCGTCGATGTGGCTTCGTAACGCCTCGAGCGCCTCGGGCGAACCGCCTGTGACTTCGAGCGCGGCGGCAAACGTGCCACCTCCAAGATGGGCGAGGAGCTGCGTCTGCTCAAAGCGCAGGCGGAGCCGTTCCGTGACGTGCTGCAAGAGCAGATCCCCGGTATGCCGCCCAAAGGAGTCGTTGATGACGCTCAGGTGCTCGATGTCGATGATCGCGATCGCGAGCCGGGGATCGCTCGGATTGAGCTGCGCAAGCCTTCTCCCGATGCGTTCGCAAAAGAGCGAGCGCTTGGCAAGGCCGGTTTGGGCATCGAAGTGCGAGAGAAAGCGGACGCGACTGTCCTTCTGCAAGTACTGCAGCGCGAACGAAAGGTTCGAGGCGATCTCGCGCAACATCCCGAGCTCTTGCTCACCGAGCGTGCCGGAACCGGGAGCCGCTACCACGAACACACCCACGGTGGTCTTGTCGATGAAGATCGGCAGGACCACGATCGGATGAAGTTTCGTCTCCTGCATGGCGGCGGACGGGTTCGCCAATATTGGAAATTCACCCGTATCTTTGCAGATGTGTAACCGGCCAGTCCTCAAGACCTGCCCGATTACGCTCGTATCCTGATTGACCGATTCCGCGACGAGCGCCCTGAATTCCTCCGTCCGACCCGGCTCCGAGCCAGCCGCCGCGGTGCGCGTGGTGCGCGCGCCCGGCTGCTTGAGTGCAATGATGGCCGCGGCGTAACCGCCGACTGAGACGGCGAGGCGGCAGGCTTCCTGCACCATCTCCTCCGGCTGACGTGTACGCAGCATCAGCGCGTTGACGCCGCTCAGCATCCGCAGCACCCGCGTCAAGCGGGCGATCTGGGCCTCCTGTCGCCGCCGCTCTCTCCGCGCTGCAACTTCCTCCAAGGCGCGACGGATGGCCGGCACGAGCCGGCTCAAATTGTCCTTGAGCACATAGTCCACAGCCCCACAGTGAAGGGCCTCGATCGCCCGCTCCTCGCCGATGGTGCCGGAGACGAAGATAAAAGGAATGTCCCATGCGAGCTCCCGGGTTGCCTTGAGCGCGGCAGATCCGCTGAACTGCGGCAGCGTGAAATCCGAGAGGATGACATCCGGCCTGAATTCCCGGAGCGCCGCGATGAAGCGCTCCTCTGTCTCGACCCGCAGACATTCGCAGTGGAGACCTCCTTTCTCCAGGTGGCGGATCGCGATTTCCGCCTCAACAGGCGCATCCTCGACGAACAGCACACGGGTGGGTGGCCCCGCGTCGCGAGGGGTCGCCGTACGGCGCGACGCGCCGGCAGCGCTGCCGTCGGACGCACTCCTTGGTCGATGCGCAGTCATTGGCTGAATGCCGTCTACAACCGCCAATAAAGCCAGAGGTTAGCAGCTCTTCTCATTCTGTCATATGATCCAAGTCAGGGTTATGCGGACCGGGATCGCAGCAAGGCGTGACCCGACTCACAGAACGGCTTCCCCGGCGCGCGGTGAGAGGTTGCGGCACGTCGCCGCCCCTGCTTCTTTGACCTTGGCGCGCGCTCTGCAGCTGCCGTCTGCTTCCCGTCTTTCATGTGCTGCGCGGCTTGATCAGCGACAGTCCGGTCCAGCCGCTGCTCCCAGTCGGCAGCATGGAGACTCGCCAGTAGCCGGTCAGCGTGACAGTGACGGCTGCCATTGCGAGAGCGATGTAGCTCTGCGGATATGCACAGACTGAAGCCGGACCGGCGCGTTGAGACGGCGTTCTCGGGAAGGCGGCCGACGGCGCCGAGAAAATCGACGCCAGCGCGCCGAACCCGCCGACCCGCGTAGCGCGCAATAAACGCAGGGCGTTGCTCGGTCGGGGGATCGAGCAGGAGGAAGACATCCATGAAGCGACGGCCGGATGAGGCTACCGCTCCACGGGGTGGCGGCGATCATTGATATGGGGACCCATATTGCATACACTGGCGACCCATATGAAGACGACTCTCGATATAGCGGATCCGCTCCTCAAGGAGGCCAAGGCCGTTGCCCGGAGGGAGAACTCGACCATTCGCGAGCTCGTGGAGCGGGGCCTCAAGCTCGCGCTCGCCGAGCGCAGGAGTGCCCGACGCTTCAAGTTACGCGATGCGTCGGTTCCGGGGCAGGGGCTGCAGGCGGAGGCCGCCGGGCTCTCCTGGGACCAATTGCGCGCGCTGACTTACCAGGGTCGCGGCAGTTGATCGCGGTCGATACGAACATTCTGGTCTATGCCCATCGTCGCGACAGCCCATGGCACGAGCGCGCCGCTCACTGCGTTCGCGAACTGGCCGAGGGAGCGGCCACTTGGGCCGTGCCGTGGCCATGTATTCATGAGTTTCTTGCGATCGTGACTCACGAGCGCATCTACTCGCCTCCAACTCCTCTCGGAAAGGCCGTGGAACAGGTACAGGCCTGGCTCGAATCACCGGGTCTGGTCCTGCTGACGGAGGGAGAGGGATATTTCGCGACTTTGGCACAGCTTCTGGTGGCGGCGAAGGTGAGAGGCCCGCGCGTTCACGATGCGCGGATCGCCGCGCTCTGCATCTACTCGAACGTGCGGGAGCTGTTGAGCGCCGATCGGGATTTCAGCCGTTTCGGATTGCTGAAGACCCGCAACCCCCTCGTCCCGGCCTGATCGCAAACAAAACGGTCTTTCGCAGGGCCGGCTCACGTGTCGTCAAACGGATTGACGACCGTGAGCTGCTTCTCGATCATCTGGCCGGGTTGCAGATCCGCGCCAGCAGCTCCCGGGCGCCGGGACTCTTTGCGATTTCGAACGCCCGCTTTCCTGCTCATCCAGCGGGCTGGCTTGACTTACATTAGAAAGTACGTATATATGTCCGATCCCGTCGCGGCGCGTCCACGCGCAGTCGCTGTCGGGGCCGCTGGGGGCGGCCCGGCGCTCGCGCAGGAGCACGTCGGGGGCGGGGTATCGGAAATGGCTGCCAGCGCAGTGAGAGTCGGTCCCTGTCGTCAAATCGATACGGATGCAACTCCGTCACGGGTTGGCAGTTAAAGAGGTAGAATGAGCCGACTGCCCTCAGACCTGCCCGCACGCCGCCGATCGCTGGATGGAAAACGCCGATGGCTTGCTTGTGCCGATGCTCTCGGTAGCGCGTTCACGCCTTCCATCGCTCCCTGCCCCTGCCCGGCTCCCGCCCGCAGCAGCCCTTCGGCTCCGGTTCCAGCACCAGCACTCCGCCGTCTCGAGCGGCGCAGGAGCATCATGACCCCATCGCAACTCTCGCGGCCGCAAGGCCTTTCGGGCGGGACTCGATGAGCCCGCGCTCCGTCCGCGACTCCATCGCCGCCCAGGAGCGCACACCCCCCGCCCAGAAGCAGGAGCTTGCCCCGCGCCAGCTCGAGCCCTCCTCCGGGCGCGGGGTGGAGGCGGGATACATCGAGCGGACCCCCGTGAACGAGGTCCGGCGTGGCCGGCACCCGCGCTCCGGCTCCGGCAAGCCGCCGAGCCGGCCGGGGCTGATGGCCCGGGATCGCTGGCAGTGGGCCGTCCTGGCCGTGGTGCTGCTCGGCGCGACGATGTCGGCGCTCGATGCGACCATCGTCAATATTGCCCTGCCGACGATCAAGAAAGAGTTCCACACGAGCCTCGCGCTCGTCGAATGGGTCTCGATGGCCTACATGATCGTCCTGGCGCTCGCCCTGCCCATCGTCGGGCGCCTCGCCGACATCTTCGGCCGCAGCCGCCTCTACAACATCGGCTTCGGGATATTCGTCGTCGGCTCGGCGCTCTGCGGGTTCGCGCCCGGCATCATCACCCTGAACATCGCCCGCTCCCTGCAGGCCGTCGGCGCCGCGCTCCTGCAGGCGAACTCCGTGGCGCTCATCACGCAGGTGTTCCGCAGCCGCCAGCTCGGCCGCGCACTCGGGATCCAGGCCGCGATCCAGGGCACCGCCATGGCCCTGGGCCCGTTCATCGGCGCCATGCTCATCACGTTCGCCGGCTGGCGCCTCATCTTCTTCGTCAACATACCGATCGGCATCGCCGGCGCCATCGCCGCGCACTACGTCCTGCCGCGGTATCACCGTCACCGCACCGGCGTGAAGCTCGATTACCTCGGCAGCGGCCTGCTGACCGTCGGGCTCGTGGCGCTGGTCCTGGCGGTGAACATCGCGGGGACCTCCGGCTGGGCCTCACCTTTGATCCTCTCGCACCTGATGCTCGGCCTCCTGTGCCTGGGGGCCTTCGTCGTCACCGAGCTCCTGGTCAGCCATCCGATCATCGACCTGAGGCTCTTCCGCCGCTATACGATCGCGGCGGGCAACATCACGGCCCTGCTCGCCTATTACACGCTCTTCAGCGTGCTCTTCCTGCTGCCGTTCTACTTCGAGGAGGTGCTCGACTACAGCGCCGCCCGGACCGGCATCATGCTGACGGCGGTGCCGCTGTCGATGGCCGTGCTCTCGCCCCTGGTCGGTCGCGCCTCCGATCGGCTGGGCTCGCGCAAGTTCCTCGTCATCGGCTCGCTGCTGCTCGCGCTCGGATGCCTCCTGCTGGTCTTCGCCCAGGGCACCGCCCGGCCGACCGAGCTCATCATCGAGATGGTCATTCTCGGGGCGGGCCTCGGCGCCTTCACCCCCGCCAACAACCGCGCCACGATGACGGCGACGCCGCGGGACCAGCTCGGGATGACCGGCGGATTCCTCAACATGATGCGATCGCTCGGGGTCATCCTCGGCATCGACATCTCGGGAATGGTGTTCCTGGCCGTCGGCGGCGATCAGGAGCCGCATCGGGCGGCGGCGGCCATGCCGAAAGACGGCGAGGCCATGGCCTTCTCCCGCAAGGCGCCGTTCATGGCAGGCTTCCACGTGGTCATGCTGACGCTGGTCGCCGTGGCGCTCGTGTGCGCACTGCTGTCGTTTCTGCGCAAGAACGACCGCGGCAAGGCCGCGGTGGACCCCGTGCACGGCGAAGCCATCGGCGTGTAGCCGCGGGATCAGCGCGCCGCTGGCGCGCCTGCAAGGTTTACGACAGCTTGCGCGGCGCTGCCCCGGGAACGGCTTCCCCGGGCATCGCCGGATGGGCGCTGCTCTGGCGCAGCAGCGAGAGCTCGGCCCGGGCGTCGCTCAGCTGCTGATGCAGCTCGGCGTTCTCGCTGTAGAGATTCAGGCTCTCGTGCAGGGCTTCCAGCAGCCTGCGCCTGATCTGAAGCAGCGTGGACTGCAGCTCCGGCTGGCGCATTTCCTTGCAGAGCTCATA
>DASTAC010000028.1:0-54802 GCA_035713045.1 Steroidobacteraceae bacterium | reverse complement strand
ATCCGTCGCTCTCAGCTCAGCGACACGATCAGCTTCGCCGAATGACTGCGCCAGTTGATGGGGATGATGAAGCAGCGCTGGCCGGGCTTGCGCGGGATCTGCGGCTTCTCGCCGGCGAGCACGCTCGGGACCGAGATGACGAAATCGCGGCCGAAGTCGCGCCGCGCGTTGCCGGAGATGGTGTTGGCCACCTCGCCGACCAGGTCGCGCATGGTCTCGTGGCTGAAGTCGTTCTCCTGCATCTTCATCAGCAGGACGGTGAGCATCGCCCGCGGCGCCGTGAAGTACACGACGCCTTCGCGCTTGCCCGAGATGCTGATGACGCCCGTGTAGTCGTGGACCGCGGGCGCTCCTTCCATGAGGTATGGCGAGCCGATGGTGGCCGGCTGCTGGGCCGCCACCTCGAAATAGTTCGTCGTGCCCTCGACGAAAGTCTTCAGCTCCTCTTCCCGCAACATGTGCCCGCTCTCCGCCTCGACTTCAGGACATCAGGTCCGCGATCGCCTCGTTCAACTGCCGGTCGGTGAACGGCTTGTTGAGAAAGCCGTTCGCCCCCCGCTCCATGGCCTCGACGGCGGTCGCCTTGTCCGCGAGCGCCGAGATCACCAGGATCCGCACGGCCGGCTTCAGCTGCACCAGCGCCGAGATGCACTCGATGCCGTCCATCTGCGGCATGGTCAGGTCCATCGTGACCACGTCGGGATCGGTCTTGCGGAACATCTCCAGCGCCTCGATGCCGTTGCCGGCCGTTCCGACCACCTCCAGCTCCTCGATCTGCTGCGAGCGCTCGATCCGCCGGCGCATGATGTTGGAGTCATCGACGATCAGCAGCTTCAGCGACCGCCTGCCGCCCGCGCCGCTCAGTTGGCTCACGCTCATCCGCGCTCTCCCTCGTTCACGCCACCGCCGAGCTCGCCGCATCGGCGGCGGGCAGCACGATCTTGAAGCGGGTGAAGCGGCCCGGGTTCGTGCTCACCCCGATCTTGCCGCCAAGTCCATAAACCGTCCGCGCGACGACGTCCATGCCCACGCCTCTGCCGGCGTCCATCGTGATCTCTTCCTGGGTCGAAAAGCCTGGCCGGAAGATGAGCGCCATGGCCGTGCGCGTATCCATCGCAGCCGCCTCCTCGGCGGTGAGGATATTCTTGCGCACCGCCGCATCCTTCAATGCCTGGGGGGAGATGCCGGCGCCGTCATCCTCGAACACCAGCTCGTACCCTTCCCCGCAGCGGCGGAAATCGACCCGCACCGCCCCGACGTCAGTCTTCGCCTGCGCGCGCCGGGTCTCGCCCGGCTCTATGCCGTGGACCGCGGAGTTGCGCAGCATCTGAATGACACAGTCCTTCACGGTCGCGAGATACGGCGCCGGCACGTCGCCGAGTCCCGAGAGACTCAGCCTGAAGGCTTTATGGTGATCCCGGGCGAGCTTCTCGGCGAGCGCCTGCAGCGTCGGTGAGATGTCCTCGCCGGCTCGCCCGCCGGCCCGCTGCGGGCTGGCGGCACGGGCAGCGGCGCCTTCGGCTCCCGCGGTCGCTCCCGGCTTCAGGGCGGTGAGGCGCGTGGCCATCTCGCGCACGCCTCGCAGGTGCGCGAGCAGCTCATCGAGCTTCAGCACCATCGGCAGGAAGTCGTTGCCGGAGAGCTCGGCCCGCTTCTTCAGCTCGCTCACCATGTCCTCGAGGTGGTGCACGCGGTGGGCGATGCTCATCAGGTTCAGGGCCGAGGCCTCGCCCTTGATCGAGTGCAGCTCGCGGAAGAGGCCGCCGAGCTTCTTGCGGAACTCCCCGTCGGTGCGCGCCGGCTCCCGCAGGATCGCGTTGATCAGCTGCAGCCCGGTCTCGGTGGTGTCGAGGAAGGAGCCGAGCTGCAGCGGATCGACGTGCAGCATGCCGACCATCATGTCGACCTGGGCGTTGGCGTTCTCCTGCGCCTCCTGCAGCTCCTTCGCGAGCAGCACGTTGGAAGTGATGTCACCCACGGAGCACAGCACGTGCTTGACGCCGCCCTTTGGCCCTACGACGCGGTGGAAGTCGAACTGCAGATAGCGCGTCTCCTTGCCGCCGCGGCCGTTGTCCATGCTGATCTCGAGCTGCCCGAGCGGGTTGATGCTCTTCATCAGGTTCTCGTGAGCCCGATCGCCCCAGAGCAGCTTGATGTATTTGACTGCCGTGGCGAGCGTGCTCGGCGGGACCCGATCCTCGAGCAGCTTCTCGAAGGAGACCCCGGCGAAGTCGCTGCGGCCGAAGATGCGGGTCAGGGCCTCCGACCAGACGGCGCCGATCTTGTAGTCCGCGTCGAGCAGGAAGAATCCCTCGCGCACCGTCTTCAGGATGTCGCGGGTCTGCTCCTGCGCCTCGCGTGCGGCGCGCTCGTGCTTGGCGCGGGTGAGCTGCAGATAAAGCGCCGCGGCGGCGAGCACCAGCGCTGCGAGCACACCACCCGAGAGCAGCGCGCGCAGCCGTGCGGCGGCGCCCGAGGTCTGCCTCTCGAGCGAGCCGGTCACCGCGGTGAGCAACCGGTGCAGCTGTCCGACGTTCTGCTTGGCGAGGAGCTGGGCCTGCCGCACGTTGCCGTAGTACATCCTGCCGCTGGCGGAGAGAGAGCTACCGGAGTCCGTATCGACGTAAGGCTCGCCTGAGAAGGCGAGGATCGGGGCGAGCACGGGGCGGTACGCCTTCCACATGCGCGCCGCGTCCTTGAGCTGCGGCGACTGCGCGTCGCTGCGCTTCGTGAGGCGCCGGATGTCGCTGTTGAATCGCGCCACCGTGCCGGCCAGTTCCTCGTGGGCCTGTCCGGTGTATTCGCGCGTCTCCAGCCGCTGCCGCAGGGCGGTCAGCTGCTGCGTGAGCACGCTCGGGTAGGTCTGCAGCTCGCTCGCGGTCTGCAGTGCCGTGATGCTCGAGCGAATCTGCGTCGCCAGCCTGAAACCCGCGAGCAGCGCGAGCCCCATCACCAGAGCGAGGGCCGAGCCCGCGCCGGCCGTGATCAGCCGGCGATTGCGATCTGCGCCTGCGACATTCATGTTGGGGTTCCTAGTTCGGCAGTACGAAGCGGATCAGGGTGCGCACGGGCACCGCGACCGGGCGGCCGTCGTATCGGGCCGGTCGGTAGCGCCATCGGGCGATCGCGTCCATGGCTGCGTGGTCGAAGACCCCCTGCGGGGTCGACTGGACCACCTTGATCTCCTTGGTGCGGCCCCGCGGATCGACGACGAACTGCACGATCACGCTGCCGCTGATCCGATCGTCCAGCGCCCGGTTGGGGTACCGCGGCGGCGTGTAGCGAATGCGCTTCAGCTGGGCGGCGAGCGCCTGCAGATCAGGGCCAGCGGCGCGCTGCTGCTCCGCCGGCGCGCTCATGTCGAGACGGTGAACCGCGGCCAGGGCGGTGGGGCTGGCGCCCCAGTGCGCGGCCGATTCCAGGTCGCTATCGGCCTGCGCAATCTCGTGCGAGCGCATCTCCATCCGGGCGCGCTCGATGAGCTTCGCGGCGAGGGAGCGCCGGTCCTGCGCAGCTGCGGTGGCGGCGGGGCCTGTGGGATGCTCGCTCTCGAGCTGCTGCAGATAGTCCGCTGCGCTGTCGCCGGCAGGAGCAGTCAGCTGGCCGCCGCTCAGGCGGGCACGAACGAGCGCTGCCAGATGCTCGGCCCTGAGACGGGCGGACGCGGCTTGCGCGGTCGCGATCTGCCGCTGGAACTGGGCGACCTCGTCGGCCGAGGCGCCGTTGGCGCGCGCGGCGGCGAGCCAACGGCTCTCCTTCGCGGCGTCGCCGGCGAGCGCGTTCTGCTGCGCTTTGGCGAGGAACGCGGCGGTCAACTCATTGGCCGCCTGCTCGGTGGCACGGGCCGAGGGCGCGGCCGAGCGGAGCTGGCTGAGATAATCCTGTGCACTGTCGCCCGCCGGGCTGGTCAGCTCACCGGCGCGGATCCGGTTGCGCACCAGCGTGGCCAGGCTCTGCACCTTGTCCTTTTGCTGTACGCGCGAGAGTTGGGCGCGCCAGGCGGCAAGCTGTGCCGCGGGCACTGCGCCCGACTGCCGCGCCTCCCGCAGCAGGGCCGCGGCGCGGTTCGCATGGCCGGAGCCGATTGCCTGCGTGATCTGGGCGGTCGAGAGCTGCAGCTGGAAGGCGGCGAGGTGCGGGTCCGAAGGCTCGGCAAGCTTCAGCGTCGCCAGTGCCAGCGCCGCCGCATTGTAGTGATCTCCCGACATGGCATCATGGAAGCGGGAGATGCAGACATCTCCCACTCGGCGCAGGCCGTCCTTGGCTTCGCCGCTCGTGGGGTCGGCGGCCAGCGCCGAGCGGTAGAAGACGAGAGCATTGTCACCGGTCGGTGCCGTGAAGCGGCGATCGCGCATCGCGCGGCGCGCCTTTTCAAGCAGGTCATCGACGCGGCCGGCGACGATCGAAGTGTCGACGATGGGCTGAGGCAGAACCGCCGCCTGGGGTGTCGCTGCCCCCGCGTGCGTCGCGATCGCTCCCGAAGCTCGCGCGGCGACATGCTGGGCGGGAGCGGTCTTGCCGTGGCTGAAATACCACGCACCGCCTGCGGCGAGTGCAACGACGGCGGCGCCTATGCCGGCCCAGAGGCCCCATTTGCGGCCGCCGGCTTCCGGCTCCTCCGGCGCCTTCGGCGAATAGGACATGGCCGGCCGGAAGGCATCCAGCGTCATGGTTCCGGTGGGGCTGCCCCGTTCCGTGGCCGCCGCAGCACCCGCGCCTCGAGCTGCGGCGCTGCGGCTTACGGCATCGGCGATCGCGGCATCCAGCACGGCCGCCGTCTTCGCCCCCTGGACCGGGATGGTCAGTACGGCGAAGACGCTCGTGCCCCTGACCGCCGCCGCAATCTGCTTCTCGGCATCAGACTCCGCAAACACCACGACTACGGCGCGCGGCGCCTGCTGGGTCGCGCGGTGCACATCCGAGCGGATGTCGCTCGTCGCGCGGGCATCGATCACCAGCATCTGCCCCCGTTTGGTGCCGGCCAGCTGCCCGATCGCGGCGTCGATGGAGTCGACGGGATTGACCGATGCCTGTCCGGCGAGCGTTTCTCCGAGCTCCAGCAGGAAGTCATCGCGATCCGTGAGAGCCGTCAGATCGACTGTCGGCCGCTGTGTGGGGGACGGTGTCGCCGCAGCGTTTTCGGAATTGCCGGATTCGAGATTTCGGGGCGCACTCGATGCTGGATTGGCCACTGATCGTCTCTCCACGCTCGAAAATGGGGCTCTTCCGCGAGCGAACGGCCGCCGGTACGACGAGGCTTCCGAGCGCCACCCGCTTGATAACGCACACAAAACGAGGTCTCACCGAGCATATTGCGCGGCTGACGTACCGCAGTGCCGCAGTTCACAGTAACGACACCCCTGTCCGGTTCGCGCGACAGCCCATCGCGGAAACTCTGAAGCAGTGCTCGCTTTAGCGGTCCGTGCGCAGTGGCGGAGGCGGCGAACAGAACATAAGATGGCCCAATGCGCGCGGACCCGTTTGCACCTTCTCGCCGCATCCAGGCGCAACTGGGCATGCATTTTGCTTTGTGCTCGCCAGTGTGCCGCATACAGGAGCGTTTCCCAGCGGGCCCGGCGTCTCGCGCATGCGGCTTTCGGAAGCCGCCGTCCGTCTTTCGTTACGACGAAACGGTGAACGATCCGCAGTGATGAGCGTCTTAAATAAAGTAGCGGGACCGGGAAATCGAGCGCCACCACGCACCCTGCGCAGCGTTGAATCGGCCCCTGGCGTCATCACGCTGGCATCGTTGGCCTTCCGGTCCATCATTCATAGGGCAACGAACTGAAACGGGAGGGAAGGACGATGCAATCCCCTTCTACTGAGTCGGAATCGCCGAACCATTCCGCCTTCATCGAGTCCCTGAGCTCCTTTACCCGACTGCACCGGGCCCAGCGCTGGGAAGGGACCTTTGGCGAGTTTCTCGCCGACATCCTGCCCGCGAACGCGGCGGCGATGGCGCGCACGAGTCACGAGTACATCTGGGACATGCTCCGCTGGCATGGACGCGCCGCGCAGCCCGATGCCGGCGAGAGCTCCCGCGCGCGGGAGCTCTTCAAGCGTGAGCTCTTCGGCATCGACGAGCCGCTGTCGCGTGTGGTCGATTACTTCAAGGCCGCCGCCGCCGGGTCAGATGTTGGCCGCCGGCTGCTGCTGCTGCTGGGTCCTCCTTCCGGCGGCAAGTCGACCATGGCCATCCTCCTGAAGCGCGGCCTGGAGGAATACAGCCGCACCGACGAGGGGGCGCTCTACGCCATCAAAGGCTCGCCGCTGCGCGAGAACCCGTTGAACCTGATTCCGGCGAGTCTGCGGCCGGAGTTCCGCGACCGTTATGGCGTCACCATTCAGGGGGAGCTCTCGCCCTGGGCGCGCGATTACGTGGAGCGGGAGTTCGAAGGCGACTTCGTGCGGGTTCCGGTGGAGCGGATCTTCCTCTCGGAAGCCTCGCGCGCCGGCATCGGCACCTATGCGCCCCACGACCCCACCACCGCCGACATCGCGGACCTGGTCGGCTCCGTCGATCTCGCCAAGGTGGCCCAGATCGGGGATGAGGGCGACCCGCGCGCCTGGTCGTGGTCGGGAGCCGTGTACGCCGCCAGCCGCGGCGTTCTCGAGATGATCGAGATCCTGAAGGTGAAGCGGGAGTTCCTCTATCTGCTCCTGACGCTGACCCAGGAGAAGAACGTCAAAGTCTCCCGCTTCCCGCTCATTCACGTCGACGAGACCATTCTCGCGCACACCAACCTGGCGGAATTCCACAAGTTCCTCCAGGAGAAGGAGAACGAGGCGCTGCTCGACCGCATGGTGATCATCAAGGTCCCCTATGCGCTGTCCTATCGCGACGAGTCGCGCATCTATCAGAAGCTCGTTTCCGGCGCTCCCGCCTTCCGCAACGTGCACCTCGATCCGCACGTGCTCAACCTGGCGGCGGTGTTCGCGATCCTGACGCGGCTGACCAAGCCGGAGCGGGAGGGGCTCGATCTCGCCAAGAAGCTGCGCCTCTACGCCGGCGAGGCCGTCGAGGGCGTGCCGGAAACCGAGGCTGTGCGCATGCACGCCGAGTCGCCGGATGAGGGCATGACCGGCGTGAGCCCGCGCTTCATCATCAACTCCATCTCAAACGCCATCACCCGCGGCACGACCCACAGCCTCACCAGCATGGAGCTGCTGCTCGCCCTCAAGGACAGCATCGAGAGCGACGCCCGCATGGAGGCGAAGCAGAAGAAGGGGTGGATCGATCATCTGGTGACCGCGCGCAAGGAGTTCTACAACCGCTGGGTCAAGGAGGACGTCCACCGCGCGATGTTCGCCTCCTTCGAAGAGGAGGCGCAGCAGCTGCTCGAGAAGTATCTCGACGAGGTCGAGGCTTCGCTCGATCACCGCCAGGTCACCGACCCGATCACGGGCGAGACCCGGCCGGCCGACGAGCGCTTCCTGCGCTCGGTGGAAGAGAAGATCAAGGTGTCCGACTCCGGCAAGCTCTCCTTCCGCCAGGAGGTGGTGCGCAAGGCCATGGTCGCTTTCAAGGCCGGCGAGAAATTCAAGCTGGCGAGCCACGCCCGCATGCGCGAGGCGATCGAGCAATACCTCTTCGAGGAGCGGCGCGACGTCCTGCGGCTCGTCACCTCGACGGCGCGGCCCGACGATGAGGCCCGCCAGAAGATCTCGGCCGTGCAGCAGCGCCTGATCACGGAGTACGGCTACGACGAGCACAGCGCCAAGGAAGCCTTGAGCTACGTCACCACCCTGCTCGCACAGGAGTAGCGCGCAGCCGCAAAAAGGAGTACCAGTAGCATCATGGCTGTGAAGAGCGAGAGCGGCGGCGGCCAGCCTGGCGGGGACGCCGCCAAGTGGTACGAGCTCTTCTCCCGCGGTGCGCGCGACTGGCTGCGCCACGATGAGAAGGTTCGCGAGTCGGTGCGACAGCACCTGCCGCAGATCGTCTCCGGCGGGGAGCTCATCAACGGCGGCTCGCGCACCGTTCGCGTACCGGTGCGCATGCTGGAGCACTATCACTTTCGGCTGCGCCGGCCGGAGGAGCAGCAGGGCGCCGGCCAGGGCAAGGCCAAGCCCGGCGACGTCTTCGCCGACCCTTCGCGACAGCGCGGGCCCGGCGAGAAGGGTCCCGGCGGGCAGGACGAGGGCGAGGTGCAGCTGCTGCTCGAATTCAAGGTCGACGACATCGTCGACTGGTTGTGGGAGGAGATGCAGCTTCCCAACCTCAAGGCGCGCGTCGGGCCCTCTGAGGACTCCGACTGGGTGCGCGAGGGCTGGGACCGCCGCGGCGCACGCTCCAGGCTCGATCGGCGCCGCTCGTTCAAGGAGCTGGTGAAGCGCCGCGGCGCTCCGGGGGCGACGCCGACGTTCACCGACGAGGACCTGCGCTACCGGCAGCTCGCGCGCCGGCGGCAGCCGGCGATCCACGCCGTCGTCTTCTTCCTCCTCGACGTGTCCGGCAGCATGTCCGATCGCGACAGAAAGCTCGCGAAGACTTTCTTCTTCTGGGTGGTGCAGGGTCTGCGCCGCGAGTATCGCTCGCTCGAGACCGTGTTCGTCGCCCACACCACCGAAGCCTGGGAGTTCACCGAGGCCGAGTTCTTCCAGGTGAGCGGCACCGGCGGCACGGTCGCCTCCACCGGGCTCGGCAAGGTGCGGGAAATCATCGACGAGCGCTACAACCCCTCCCGCTGCAATATCTATCTCTTCTATGCCTCCGACGGCGACAACTCCGTGAGCGATGCCGCGGATGCCCGCGAGGCGCTGTCCGCCATCGCGGAAGATGCGTGTTTCACCGGCTACGTGGAGGTCTCATCCGGCCTCTCGCGGCAGCTCGCCACCGAAACCGGGCGCCTCTTCGGCGAGCTTTCCGCCGCGGGTTGCGCCGCGGGCAGCTACGCCCTGAACGACTTCGACGACGTCTGGGGCGCCGTGCGGCATTTTTTCTCCGCGGAAAGCCGGGCCGAGGAAGCCCCATGAATCCTGCGCACGGTGCATGACGAATACCGACGACAGCTGGCAGAGCTACACCCGGCGCATCGAGGAGCTGGCAGCCCGCTCGGGACTCGCGTTCCACCCCGTGGAATTCGAGGCGGTTCCCGACACGTTCATGATGGAGATCGCGGTGTACGGGCTGCCCGTGCGCATGCCGCACTGGTCGTTCGGAGTCCGCTACATCTATCAGCTCATCCAGCGGCACATGGGTCACTCGAGGCTGTTCGAGGTCGTGTTCCCGGGAAATCCCGGGCATGCGTATCTCGCCTCGAGCAATGGGCTGGCGGAGAACATTCTCGTCACGGCCCACGTGCTCGGCCATGCGGATTTCTCACGCAACAACCTCCTCTTCAAGCGCTGCCAGGAGCAGGTCAGCGAGCACATAGTGGAGCACGCCGCCAATCACGCGCGGCAGATCCAGCAGGCGATCGAGACTCATGGCATGCAGCGTGTCGAGGCCGTGCTCGATGCCGCACTGGCGCTCGAACAGCACATCGACGTCGATCAGTCGCTGCGCCGCGCCCGCTATCCGGAATACCTCGAGGACAAGCGGACGGCGGAGGAAGACGAGTTCCGCAAGCGCTTCGCGCAACTGGAGCCGACCGCGGCCAGCACGGGCGTGGAGCCGAAGAAGCGCGCCCCCGTGCCGCCCCATCCCGAGCGCGACCTCCTCTGGTTCGTGGCGCAATATGCGCCGGAGATGGAGAGCTGGGAGCGCGACATCTTCCTCGCCGTGCGCGAGGAATCGTTCTATTTCTATCCGGTGTTCGCCACCCAGATCATGAACGAGGGGTGGGCCTCCTACTGGCACGCGCGGCTGCTGCGCGAAGCGGACTTCGTCCCCCAGCAGGCGTACCTCGATGCCATCAAGTGCCATTCCGACGTCGTTCGCCCCGTGGCGGCGGATCAGCAGGTGGCTCTCAGCATCAATCCCTACCATCTCGGCTTCTCCATGTGGGAGAAGATCGTCGAGAGCGAGGGACTCGAGGCGGCCCGCGGCATCATGACCCAGGATGACGATTTCGGCTTCGTGCGCAATCACCTCACGCGGGAGCTGGCGGAGGAGCTGAGCCTCTTCCGCTACAGCGAGCGCAGCGACGGTCAGGTCAAGGTACTGGAGCAGGACATTGCGGCCCTGCACGAGGCCATCCTCGGTCCCAAATACAACTTCGGCGCGCCCACCGTGTCGGCAAAGCATGTGCGCCACGACGGGACGCTGGAGCTGGTGCACGACCACTTGCTCGACGGCCGCGGGCTCGACCTCGAGCGCAGCCGCAAGGTGCTCGACTACCTCCAGCGGGTCTGGCGGCGCCCCGTGCAGCTGACGACGACGAACCAGGCAGGCCTCGCGCTGGAGTTGACAGCGCCTTAGTCGGCGCAAAGCGCGGCATCGTGCCGCGTTGCTCGGCCATTCCTGGGCGTCGCCCTCCGTGGCCGGCGCGACGCGCCGTCCAAAATGCGCTCCGGCGATTTTGTGCGCGGGCAGCCCCCTGGGCGGAGATTCGGCTCGCCGCTCAGGGACGGCCCTGAGCCGATTCATCACTCGCCTTGCTTTCGGGCTCCTCCCAATCCTCCTGGTGGGAGGTGACGATGGAGACGGGATCGCTCGCGGGGAAGCTGTCGGCGAGCGCCTCATCCAGCTGCTTCTGGACCTTGTCCTCGCGCGCCTTCTCCGTCGCTGTCCTCGCGGGCCGTTGCGGATCGGGCTTTTGTCCGGAGGTGCTGTGCGCGTCGACCATGGTCTGCCTCGCTGACTGTCGCGCCTGTTTGCGCGAATTTGCCCGCCTGCCTAACGCAGGCAATCATCCTCATGGAATACGACCCGCTCGAAACGCCTTTGCTCCGTGCCTGGGTCGCGTTCCGAGAACACGGACGGGTCGTGCTCCGGGCAAGACGGCGGATCATGCGTCGGGGCCTCGTCATGCTGGCGGTCCGGGTCAGCCTTGGGTCTGATGCGGGGCTTCGAAGTGCTCATGGGCGTATCTTCCTGGTGGATTCGCAAGGGTAAAGCACCGCATTTAGCGTGCCGGACTGCCCATCAGCCGCCGGCGGGAGTACCCTTCCCATCGTCCGGTGGCCATCGTCCGGTGGCCATCGTCCGGTGGCGCGACAGCGTACCGAGGCCCAGGAGCCTGGCTCCCCCGACCCCGGCGATTTCGCCACCCCGAACCACTCCTTAGCCGGGGAGCACCACATGGGACACACGACTCAGGGCATCCGAAACATCGCGCTGGTCGGAGCGGCCGGCGCGGGGAAAACACTGCTCGCGGAGAGCCTGCTGCTGCAGGCGGGCGCCATCCGCGCCAAGGGAAGCCTCGCGCGCGGCAATACGGTCTCGGACTTCGACCCGCAGGAGAAGGCGCTGCAGCACTCGCTCGATCCCGCCATCCTGACTTTCGATTGCGGCTCGACCCGCATCCATCTGCTCGACACCCCGGGTTATCCGGATTTCCTGGGCCGGACGCTGTCGGTCCTGGAAGCAGTGGAGGCGGTGGCGGTCGTCGTCAGTGCCACCAGCGGACCGGATACCGTCACTCATCGGCTGATGGACTTCGCGCGCGAGCGCGGACTCTGCCGGCTGTTGGTCATCAACAAGATCGACAGCCGCGATGCTGCAGCCGCCGATGTGCTGGCCCAGCTACGCCAGACTTTCGGCTCCGAATGTCTCCCGCTCAACCTTCCCGCCCGCGGCGCTCAATCCGTGGTCGACTGCTTCTTCCAGCCCCATGGCGCCTCCGCCGACTTCTCCTCCGTGGAGACCGCGCACACCCAGCTCGTCGACCAGGTGATCGAGCTCGACGAGCAGCTGATGGCCGTATATCTCGAGCAGGGAGAGGAGATCTCCCCGGAGCAGCTCCACGACCCTTTTGAGCAGGCCCTGCGTGAGGGCCATCTCGTTCCAGTGTGCTTCACCTCGGCCGAGACAGGCGCGGGTATCTCAGAGCTCCTGCGCATCTTTACCCAGCTCCTCCCGAATCCCACCGAAGGCAATCCGCCGCCCTTCCTCAAAGGCACGGGCGAGCGCGCCCAGCGCGTGACAGTGACGCCCGACCCCGGGAAACACGTCATCGCGCACGTCTTCAAGATCACCATTGATCCGTACGTCGGCAAGCTCGGCGTCTTGCGTGTACATCAGGGTACGGTTCGCCCAGGTGCGCAGCTCTTTGTCGGTGACGCGCGCAAGCCGTTCAAGGTCGCGCATTTATACAAGCTGCTCGGAAAGGACACGGTAGAGGTCCCGGAAGCCATTCCCGGCGACATCTGCGCCGTTGCCAAGGTGGAGGAGCTGCATCTCGATGCCGTATTGCATGACTCGCACGAGGAGGACCACTATCACCTGAAGCCCATCGTTTTCCCGCCGCCCATGCTGGGGTTGGCCATAGAGCCGGAGCGCCGCGGCGACGAGCAGCGCCTCGCCGACACGCTGCACAAGCTCACGGCGGAAGACCCCTGCATTCGCCTCGAGCATCACGGAGCAGTCAATGAGACGGTTCTATACGGTACGGGAGAGCTGCACCTTCGGACCCTGCTCGAGCGGATGAGCCAACGCTACGGCGTGCACGTGAAGACACACCCGCCCAGCATCCCCTACCGGGAAACCGTCACCCGCCCCGCCGACGGGCATTGCCGCCACAAGAAGCAGACCGGCGGCGCCGGCCAGTTCGGCGAGGTCTACCTGCGCATCGAGGCGCTGCAGCGTGGCGCCGGCTTCGAGTTCGTGGACGAGGTGGTGAGCGGCGCCATCCCGGGTCAGTTCATTCCCGCGGTGGAGAAGGGGGTCCGGCAGGTGCTCGCCGAGGGCGCGCTCGCCGGCTTCCCCCTGCAGGACGTCCGCGTGACCGTCTACGACGGCAAGCACCACGCCGTGGACTCCAAGGAAGTCGCCTTCGTATCAGCCGGCCGCAAAGCCTTCCTCGATGCGATCCACAAAGCCAACCCCATCGTTCTCGAGCCGATCGTGCACCTGGAGATCACCGCTCCGACGAGCGCCATCGGCGACATCACCGGCGATCTCGCCACCAAGCGCGCGCGCATCAACGGCAACAACGCGCTCCCGGGTCGGTTCGCGACGGTTTCCGCCCTCGTGCCCCTCGCCGAGATATCCGACTACCAGACACGGCTCAAGGCGCTGACCGGCGGCCAGGGCAGCTACTCGATGGAGCTCAGCCACTACGACCCCGTGCCTCCCCGCCGGCAGCAGGAGCTGGTGCAGGCCTATCGGCCCCGGGCCGAGGCGGAGTAGGGGCTCGCCACAGCCGGGCGCCGCGGTCGGTGGACCCTCCGGCGACGCTCGCGGTCAACTATAATGTGAGCCGATGCGCCGCGGCCGCCGGGTGGACCCCCGCGATCGGCCCGGGTGGACTGTCACGGTGGAATCGTGGGAACCCGAATGAACGACCGCCTTTCGCGTCTCGCATTGTCCTCGCGTCGTATTCTCACGCTGACGGCGTTGACGCTGGGCTCGCTCGCGGCAGCGGGCGTTGCGCAGGCGACCGATCCTCTCGGCCTGTACGTCGGCGCCGCCTACGGGCAGGCACATATCCGCAACCAGATCGGCGTCCTCGGCAGCCCCGAGTTTGACGCCACTCATTCCGCGTACCAGGGAATGCTCGGCATCCGGCCGCTCTCGTTCCTGGGGGCCGAGATCACCTACATGGATTTCGGGCGGCAATCGCAGCGATTGCCCTACGCTACCGCGGATGAGGCCCAGAAGGGTGAAGCGGTCTACGCGCTGCTGTACCTGCCGGTCCCCGTCATCGACGTCTACGTCAAAGCGGGTATATCCCGGATCACGACGGACGGCACCGTCAACTACGACCTCGTCGGTGCAGGGACCTGCACGATAGGGAGCCCCAACTGCGGCACCTTCACCGTCACGACCCATTCCACCAACACCTCGTTCGCCTACGGCGCCGGCCTGCAATGGAGACTCGGCAACTGGGCGGTGCGCGGCGAATACGAGCGCTTCAGCGCTGCGGGGGCGAACCCCACCCTCGTCTCGATCGGCATGATCTACTGGATTCCATAGGAGCTCGGCGCCGCAACCTTCCGTACGCGGCTCGCGCGTATGACGGTATGATGAATCCATCCATGTGCGCTCGCGGTTACGAAGCTGTGCAGTATGAAAGACGATCGTGACGAGCATGGCGGGCATCGCATGCCCTCGGACCCCGCCTTGCGCGCGCAGGCGCTCGAGTCGCTCCTCGTCGAGAAGGGCCTGGTCGACCCCGAAGCGCTCGATGCCCTGGTCGATGCCTACGAGCACCGGATCGGTCCGCACAACGGGGCCCGCGTGGTTGCCCGGGCCTGGAAGGATCCGGCCTACAAGACGCGCCTGCTCGCCGACGCCACGGCCGCGATCGCGGAGCTGGGATTCGGCGGCCTGCAGGGTGAGCACATGGTGGCGGTGGAGAACACCCCGACGGTCCATAACCTCGTGGTCTGTACGCTCTGCTCGTGCTATCCCTATCCTCTGCTCGGCTTGCCGCCGGTCTGGTACAAATCGGAGGCATACCGCTCGCGCGCCGTGATCGATCCCCGCGGCGTGCTGCGGGAGTTTGGACTCGAGCTTCCGGCCGAAACGCAGGTGCGCGTCTGGGACAGCACCGCGGAGCTGCGATATCTCGTGCTGCCCGAGCAGCCCGAGGGTACCCGAGACCTGTCCGAGGAGCAGCTGGCTGCGCTCGTGACTCGGGATGCCATGGTCGGCGCAGGACGGGTATCGCTGCCGTCGGCAGGAGAGGGCGGGTGAACGGCGTCCACGACATGGGCGGAATGCACGGCATGGGGCCCATCCAGCCGGAGCCCCACGAGCCGGTGTTTCATCATCGCTGGGAAGCGCGAGCCTTTGCGCTGGTGAGGGCGATGGGCGCTTTCGGCCGCTGGAACATCGATGCGTCCCGGCACCAGCGCGAGCTGATCCCGGGCCCGGAATACCTCCGGATGACTTACTACGAGCGGTGGCTGGCCGGACTGGCGGCGCTTTTGCTTCGGCACGGTTTCGTCAGCCGGGAGGAGCTTGCGGCGGGGAAATCGGTCATGGCGTGTGAGGCACTTGCGCCGCAGATGCCGGCGACGCCCGCGCTCCGCGCTGCGGACGTGCCGGCGTTCATCGCCCGCGGCTCTCCGGCCGCCCGCGCATCGAATGCCCCTGCGCGTTTCGAACAAGGTCAGCGCGTACGCGCGCGCAACCTCAATCCCGTCGGCCATACGCGCCTTCCCCGGTACGTGCGCGGCAAGTGCGGAATCATCGATCGGGTGCACGGTGTCTTCGTCTTTCCGGATACCAATGCGCATTTCCAGGGTGAGTGCCCGCAGCACGTGTACTCCGTACTCTTCGAGGCACAAGAGCTGTGGGGCGAGGGTTTCGCGTCCGGGGACGCCGTCTACGTGGATTTGTGGGAGAGCTATCTCGATGCCGCATGACATAAAACGGGAAGCTCCGCCGGATGGCGGATTGCGGGCGGACGGGCTCGCACCCGTCGAGCCCTCGTTCGCCGAGCCTTGGCAGGCGCGCGCGTTCGCCTTGGCGGTGTTGGCTTCGCGGCAGGGTTGCTTCACCTGGTCGGAGTGGACCCATGCGCTCGGCCGTGAGCTGCAAAGGGCCCCCGATGCGGGCTACTTCGACTGTTGGCTGGCGACGCTGCAATCCCTGCTGCTCGGCAAGGGAGCGATCGGGCAGGGCGAGCTCAGAGATCGCAAGCACGCCTGGGAGGATGCCTTTCGCCGGACCCCCCATGGCGCCCCGGTCACTCTCACCGGCCGCTGACGCTCCCGTGATGCACAGGAGCGCCGGCAATGCACCGGCCGTGCCGGTTCTCGAGACTGCACGCCTTCGCCTGCGGGCGCACCGCCCCGGCGATCTCACCCAGTGCGCGGCGATGTGGGCCGATCCGGCCGTGACCCGATTCATTGGCGGCGAGCCCTGCAGCGAGCAACGAACCTGGGCCCGGCTGCTGGCCTATATCGGTCACTGGGCCGCGATGGGCTTCGGCTATTGGCTCATCGAGGAGCGGGGCTCCGGCGACTTCGTCGGAGAAGTCGGGCTGGCCGACTTCAAGCGCGACATCGCGTCCTCCATGAAGGGCTGCCCGGAGCTCGGCTTCGCGCTCGCCTCGCGATTTCACGGCAAGGGATATGCGACCGAAGGCGCCGAGGCGGTGGTGGCCTGGGCCGATTCGAGCCTGCCGTTCGCCCGCACCGTCTGTCTCATCGATCCGGAAAACCACGGCTCGCTGCGCGTCGCCGGTAAGTGCGGCTACCAGGTGTTTGAGCGCGGCGTCTATGACGGGAGGCCCGCCATGTTTCTGGCGCGAGCCGCGCGGCCGAAAGGCTCGGCCAGCGCTCCGGCTGTCGAGTCCGGCATGTAGATTGCGGAACTCCAGCTTCCGCATCGATGATGTCGCCCTCATCTCGAGGCCATCCAACGCCGGTCCCTTGAATTGCCCGAACCGCATCCCCGGAGTGCGCCGCTGGAAGTTGGCGCCGTGAGGCGACCCCCACGATGGGCGGCGTGGCGTCCCGCCGCCTTGTTGCCGATCCTGCTGCTCGCGGGCTGCGTGGGTCCGAAGCTTGCTCGCCACGTGGTAAATCCAGTGCAAGTCCGGGCCGCCATCAACAGTGCTCTGCCGAACGGCATCAGCGATCGCGCCGGATGGACTGCCGATATCGCCGCCGGGTTCATCAAGCTGGGCGTGCCGTCCACCCGTGAGAACGTCTGTGCGGTGATCGCCGTGATAGAGCAGGAGTCCGGGTTCCAGGTCGAGCCGGTCATTCCCGGCCTCGGCAGGATTGCCCTCCATACGATCGACGAGCGGGCAGCGCGTATCCATGTGCCGCTGATCCTGGTGCATGCGGCGCTCGATCTGAAATCCTCCAACGGGCGGAGTTATCGCGCGCGCCTGGAGGCCGCGAGAACCGAGAGGCAGCTGAGCGACATCTATGAGGACTTCGTCGGCCGCATACCGCTCGGGAAGCGGTTGTTCGCCAGCTGGAACCCCATCCGGACCCGCGGCCCGATGCAGGTCAACGTAAGGTTTGCCGAGCGGCTCGAGGCGGTGAAGCCTTATCCGTACCGCGATCCGCAGCTCAGCCTGCGCGACGAGTTGTTCAATCGCCGGGCCAGCATCTACTTCGGCATCGCGCACCTGCTCGATTATCAGGCCCCCTACGACCGATTCCTCTACCGCTTCGCCGACTACAACGCGGGTCAGTACGCCAGCCGCAATGCCGCGTTCCAGCGTGCGGCGAGCGTGCTTGCCGGCAAGCCGTTGAGGGCCGACGGGGCGTTGCTTCCGGGCGACCCGGACGCCAAACACGCCGGCACCACCGAGCGGCTCCTCTTCGGCATCGCGCGCAGGCTGCACCTCAGCGATGACAGCATCCATGCGGCGCTCGAGAAGGGGAATTCGGAGAGCTTTCAGCGAACGAGGCTCTACCGCCGGGTATTCATGCTGGCGGACCGCAAGAGCGGACGGGCGCTGCCGCGTGCCGCATTGCCGCGGATCCGCCTGACTGGCCCTAAGATCGTGCGGCCGCTGACGACGGCCTGGTACGCGCGCAGAGTGAACGAGCGCTTCGAGCATTGCCTGCGGGCGGACCGCAGATGAGGTCTCTCAGGCCGACGCGAGCGCCGCACCGATCAACACTCGCCATTCCTCGATCATGCGGGCGTACTGATCCGGCTGCAGGAATTCCGCCACGAAGGCCCGTCCCGGCGCATCGAGGCCGGTCAGGGTGTAGCGGACACTGACATCGGTGCCGCCGCCCGGCGCGGCACTGCAGTGGACATCGACCAGCCCCATGTTGGAGCCGTGAGCGAGACGCGCGTAGCTCGCTCGCCCTTGCGCGGGCCGGTAGTCGACGACGATCCATGTGGTCTCGCGCCCGTCGCGGCTCGTGCGAAAAACCGAGCCCCGCTCCTCACCTCCGCTCAGGATCTGCGGTTCCCAGCCCGGCGCCCAGGCCTTCTCGCCGAGTGCGGTGAAGAGCGGAAACACCCGTGCGAGCGGCGCATCGAGATGGAAGCTGCGGACCTGGGTCGAAGGAAGACTGCTCATCATGTTGCCCTGAATGAAGTGTGCTAAGCCGTCGGGGTCAGGCCGACCTGTCGCCTGAAATGATGCCGGAGCGCGGCCGGATTGCCGAGTCCCGAGCTGCGCGAGATCTCCTCCAGTCCGCTCGCGGTCGATTCCAGCAGGAATCGGGCGGCCTCGAGGCGGATGGCGGTCACCCACGCGCCCGGGCCCATTCCGCTCGCCTCGTGAAGGCGCCGGATGAACTCCTCTCACTCATCCCAGCCGCGCGATCGACCATGGCTCGGCCGGTGCCGACGGGGCGGCGCGGGCGGCCGTTCGGCTGAGCGCCCTCGAGCGCCGGGAGAGGATCATGGTCGGCGGCGTCGCGGGCTGGCAGGATGGGGGATTCCCGCTTATTGCGGGCGATGACCCGACCTGATCGAATGCCGCCGCCCTGCGGCTGACCCTCACCGTATGCCTCTGCACAGCGACGATCCGATCCATATGCCGAGCGGCTTGCTCGGGACCGCCCACCCGCCCCGTGCCGGCGCCGGCCTGACCTGGCTTCAGGGGACGGCGCTCTACATCGGCGCCGTTCTCGGCACCGGGGTCATCGCGCTTCCCGCGCTCGCGGCCGGCACCGCGGGTCCCGCCTCGCTCCTCGCGTGGCTCGCGCTCATCGGTCTCTCGATCCCGCTCGCGGCGACATTCTCCGCGCTCGGCGCCCGCTATCCGGACGCCGGCGGGGTAGCCACCTGCGTGAAGCTCGCCTTCGGCCCCTATCCCGCCGCGATCGTCGGCTGGTGCTTTCTCTTTGCGGTGCCCGTGGGCGCGCCGGCGGCCGCCATGTTTGCGGGAGCCTATGTGCAGGCCGCGATCGGAGGCGGCTCGGCGACTCTCGTCCTCACGGCCTTCTCCCTCGTGTTGGGAGTCACCCTGATCAACGCCTTCGGGGTGACGCTCTCGGGCAAGATCCAGGTGCTGCTGGCCGGGCTGCTGGTGACGTTTCTGGTGGTCGCGGTGTGCACCTCGCTGCCGCACGCACGCCTCGCGAACCTGCATCCGTTGGCGCCACACGGATGGCTCGCGGTGGCATCCGCCGCGGGCTTGCTCGTGTGGAGTTTCGCGGGATGGGAGGCGATCACCCACCTCGCCGCGGAGTTTCGCTGCCCCGAGCGTGACATGCCCAAAGCGGCTGCGGTGGCGGTCTTCGTCGTCGGAGTCCTGTACTTCGCCGTCGCAGCAGCGACGGTCCTGGTTCTGGGGCCCACCGCTGCCGCCACCCGTGCTCCGCTCGCTCGGCTGCTGGCGTTCGGCTTCGGAGGGGGAATCAGGATTGTCGCCGCCGTGGCGGCGCTGCTGCTCACCGCCGGGACGATGAATGCATATCTCGCCGGTGCGTCCAAGCTCGGGGCCGCCCTCGGCCGAGACGGAGCGCTGCCCTCCTGGTTCGCCCACGGAAGCGAGGCGGGAGGCGTGCCCCGCAGGAGTCTCTTCTCGCTCTCGGGTCTCACGCTCGTGACGCTGGTCGCGACGGAGCTGGCTCGCGCGCACGTCGAGGCGCTGGTGCTCATGACGACAGGCGCGTTCGTCATCGTCTATGTTCTGGGCACCGCGGCGGCGCTTCGCCTGCTGGCGCCCGGCAGCTGGGGGAGGAGGGCGGCGGTGCTCGCTCTGATCTTCGATGTCCTGCTGCTGGCCACTACGGGGCTGTATCTTCTGTGGGCCTTCGGCATTGCAGCCTCTGCCATGGCGTACATTCGTCTGACACGCCCACAGCGCCCCTGACTGGATCGCTCGAGAGCGGTCTCCTTGACTGTGCAGGGTTCCGCATCGAAACAGTCCAGGCAGAGCTAGACGCGGGCTCGCTCACGGGACAGTCTCGCGGGACGGCAGCTGCGCGGAACGTGAGTCACGCACGACCTTACGTTCGATTCCCCGCAATCAGGAGCAATGCATGAGCAGGCAGACTTTCTGGCGCGGCGTGTTGCCCGCCCTCACTACGCCATTCGACGCCGACGGCGGCGTCGATCACGGGTTTCTCGCCGAGCACGCCAAGACAATGATCGCGGCAGGCTGCGCGGGCTTGGTGCCGCTGGGCTCCCTGGGCGAGGGTAACGTGCTGAGCTTCGAGGAGAAGCTCGCCGTACTGCGCACGCTCGTCGCGGTACTGCCGCAGAGGCCTGTCATTGCCGGCATCGCCGCCCTGTCGACCGCCGAAGCGGTGCGGCTGGCACAGGCAGCCGAGCGTGCCGGCTGTCGCGGCCTGATGGTTCTGCCACCCTATGTATACGTCGGCAGTCCGGATGAGATGCAAGCCCACGTGTCGGCGGTCATCGAAGCGACGAAGCTGCCCTGCATGCTCTACAACAATCCGGTCGCATACCGCACCGACTTCCTGCCCGAGCACATCGCCGAGCTCGCCGCGCGCCACGCCAATCTCGAGGCCGTCAAGGAGTCATCTACAGACGTGCGCCGCGTGACCGCGATTCGCGCACTGATCGGGGACCGGCTCGACGTCCTGGTCGGTGTGGACGACGCCATCGTGGAGGGCGTCGCGGCTGGCGCCGTCGGGTGGGTCGCGGGGCTGGTCAATGCCTTTCCGAGGGAATCGGTGCGCTTGTTCGAGTCCGCGAGCGCCGGCCGCGATGCGCAAACCGATGCGCTCTATCGCTGGTTCCTGCCGCTGCTGCGCCTGGACACCGTGCCGAAATTCGTGCAACTGATCAAGCTCGCGCAGCAGCAGGTCGGGATGGGCGGCGAGCGCGTGCGCGCGCCCCGTGCAGTGCTCTGCGGCGCCGAACGCGAATCTGCGTTGGCCTTGATCGAGCACGCACGGCGCAACAAGCCGGAGCTGTGAAATGCAAGCACCGCTGATCGACGGCCGCTGGCTGCTTTCGCGGGTCGGGTCAACCCGCGGCGAAGATCCCGCGGCCGATGAAGCGATCGGGCCTCAATGTCCGGTCAGCGGTCCGCCGCATGGCGAGCGCTTGCTCGACAGCACGTCGGCCACCGCGCCGCAACGGGCCGACGCCGATGCCCACCTCGAGGCCGCCGCATGAACGCCGAGGACGCGACGATGGCCCGCGAGGGCGGCGGCAGGGAGCATGCAGAGGGGAAAGGACGGTTCAAGAAGCGCCTGAGCCTCACCGATCTCACCTTCATCGGCCTCGGCGCGATCTTCGGGTCCGGCTGGCTTTTCTCCGCGAGCCACGTGGCGAGCGGTGCGGGGCCGGCAGGCACCCTGTCATGGCTGATCGGCGGCGCGGCAGTGCTGCTGCTCGGTCTGGTGTATTGCGAACTCGGCGCGGCACTGCCACAGGCGGGCGGCGTGGTGCGTTATCCGGTGTACTCGCACGGCGCACTGCTGGGCTATCTGATGGGGCTCATCACGCTGATCGCGTTCACCAGCCTGATCGCGATCGAGGTCACGGCATGCCGGCAGTACGCCTCGGCATGGCTTCCTCAGCTGACGCGAGCGGGCTCGCAGTCACCGACGCTGCTCGGCTGGCTCGTGCAGCTTGCGCTGCTGGTGATCTTCTTGCTGTTGAACTATTACAGCGTCAAGACCTTCGCGAGATTCAACAACGTCATCAGCGTGTTCAAGTTCGTGGTGCCGTTGGCCGTGATAGTGATGCTGATGTTGTTCTTCCATCGAGCCAATTTCACCGCGCACGGATTCGCCCCGTTCGGGTTCTCGGGCGTCGCGGGTGCGGTTTCAGCCGGCGGCATCATCTTCGCCTATCTCGGACTGACGCCGATCGTTTCGGTGGCCGGCGAGGTGCGTGACCCGCAACGTGCGATCCCGGTGGCACTGATCCTGTCGGTGCTGCTTTCGACGATGATCTACCTGCTGCTGCAGATCGCCTTTCTCGGAAGCGTGCCGCCCGCGCTGCTGGCGCATGGCTGGGCCGGTATCGACCGGTTCTTCGAGTTGCCCTTTCACGACATTGCCGCCATGCTCGGAATCGGCTGGCTGGCGATCCTGGTGGTATGCGATGCGGTGATCTCCCCCAGCGGCTGCGGCAACATTTACATGAACGCGGCGCCGCGGGTCGTGTATGGGTGGGCGCGCGGTGGCACCTTCTTCAAGCTGTTCACCAGTGTCGATGGCAAGTCCGGCATTCCGCGTCCGGCGCTGTGGTTGACCCTGGCTTCGTCGATTTTCTGGACGCTGCCCTTCCCGTCCTGGGCGGCGATGATTCGTGTGGTATCGGCGGCGTTGGTGCTGAGTTACGCCGTCGCGCCGGTGACCGCCGCCGCGCTGCGCCGCAACGCGCCTGGCCTGCCGCGGCCGTTCCGTACACCCGGTTTCGCGGTGCTCGGACCGGCGGCGTTCGTGGTCGCGGCATTGATCTGTTATTGGTCCGGCTGGTCGACCTTGTCGTGGCTGCTGGGCCTGCAGATCGTGTTGTTCGCGATCTACGTGCCCTGCGCACGGCGTTCCGCCGCCCTGCGCGCGACATTGTTGCAGGACGTCCGTTCGTCGTTCTGGTTGATCGGCTTCTACGCGCTGATGCTGCTCCTGTCTGGGCTCGGTACGTTCGGCGGCTGGAGTGTGATCGGCGCGCCATGGGATTCACTGCTGGCTGCGGTCGTCGCCCTGCTCGTATATCACTGGGGCGCGCGCACGGGCGTGCCCTGGTCCAGCATTGCATTGAATACGCAGGATGAGGAATAGCCGCGGATGATCGGCCCGGAAAATCCAACCCATCGCGCGCTCGCCGAGCCGGCGGCGCTCCGGTGGCCGACTGTCGCTGAAGTCGCTTGCCCGGAGACTGACGCTAACGCACAGCAGGCCGGAGCAGCCGAACGGCGCTGAGGCCCCGAGCGGGCGACTCACCGGGGACCATTGCGGCGGCCTCGGCCAGCGCCATGGCGCGATATTCGCGCGGCGTCATTCCCGCGGTGGCCTTGAACTGGCGTGCGAAAGCGCTCTGGTCGGCGAAGCCGCACGCCACGCCCACCGCGGCGATGCTCTGGTCGCTGCGCAGCAGGCGCATGGCGGTTCCGATCCGCAGCTTGATCAGCCATTGCTGCGGGGTCAGCTGGAAGACGCGGCGGAAATGCCGCTCGAGTTGCGCGACCGAAAAATCGGCCAGCTCCGCGAGGCTCTGTATGCGCACCGTCTCGGCGTAGTGCTCCTGGAGGTACGCGAGCACACGGCGCAGGCGGACGTAGGTGGGATGCCGGCTGTCGGGCTGGCCGAGGTCGCGAGAGATTCCGACCAGGCCGCGGACCTCGCCGTTGCTCACCAGCGGCTGCTTGCAGGTCAGACACCAGCCCGGGGCGCGATTCGGAAAGATGTGCACCTCGAGCTGGTGGTCGATGATCTCGCCGCCGAGCACGCGCCGATCCTGCCTGGCGTAGGAGCTGCCCAGAGCGGCCGGAAAGAGCGCGTCGACGGTGCGGCCAATCACCTCGTCCCGACGCTTGAGCCCGAGTCGCCGGACCAGGGTCAGATTCGCATGCGCGTAACGGCCAGCGTCATCCTTGACGAAGAAGACCACGTCCGGCAGCGCGTCGAACAGCCGCTCCAGTTCGCCGGCTGCGATCATCATGGGCGCCGTTGTCGCTGATCGCATGATGGGCTCCAGGCGCCGGTCAGTCATTATTGTGTCGATTTCCGCATGATACGGCGACAAAGTCCTCTATATGTCTCCGGCGCCGCATGCCAGCATAAATGGGTCCACGCGAGATTCCCACTAGTACCTCAGGCACCGATCCTTGATTCCGCGAGGCGATTCCGCTTGTTCCACGACGGCGCTGACCGTCATCGACTCGCATACCGCCGGGGAGCCGACCCGCGTGGTCATCGAGGGCTTCCCGGGCCTGGGTCAGGGTCCGCTGCACGAGCGGCGAGAACGGATGCGGGAACAGTACGACGCGTGGCGCACGGCCATCGTGTGCGAGCCGCGCGGCTCGGACGTGCTCGTCGGCGCGGTGCTGCAGGCGCCGGTGGACCCGGAGGCTTGCGCCGGGGTGATCTTCTTCAACAACGTGGGCTACCTGGGCATGTGCGGCCACGGCACCATCGGCGTGATCCGCACCCTGCAGCACCTCGGCCGCATTCGCACGGGCAGGCATCGCCTGGAGACCCCCGTTGGCACCGTCGAGGTGGAGCTCTGCGCGAGTGGTGAAGTGGCCGTGGACAATGTGGAAAGCTACCGCCATCTCAAGGACGTGGCGGTGGAGGTGCCGGGCCACGGGCTCGTGCGCGGCGATGTCGCCTGGGGCGGCAACTGGTTCTTCATCACGGGGCAGGCGCCGGTGGCGCTCGAACCTGCCCGCAGTGGCGACTTGACTGTCTACGCCGAGGCCGTGCGCCGCGCCCTCGAGCGCAACGGCGTCACCGGAGCGGGCGGGGCGGCGATCGACCATGTCGAGATCAGCGGATGCGCGCCGCACGATGCGGCGCGCGCACGCAATTTCGTGCTCTGTCCGGGCCTCGCTTATGACCGTTCCCCGTGCGGCACTGGTACCAGCGCCAAGCTCGCGTGCCTGGCCGCCGATGGCGAGCTGCAGCCCGGAGAGGTGTGGCGCCAGGAAGGCATCCTGGGCACGGTATTCGAGGCGAGCTATCGGTCCGGCTCGCGTGGCGTGCTGCCGCGCATCTGCGGTCGAGCCTATATCACCGCCGAGTCGCGTCTGTTGATCGATGCGCGAGATCCTTTCGCGTGGGGCATCGGCCCGCCATGACTGGCACCCGCTACGACCTCATCGTGGTCGGGGGCGGCATCGTCGGCGCGGCGTGCGCCGACGCGGCGGTTGGGGAAGGGCTACATGTCGCGATCATCGAGCCGGGCCCCGTCGGCGGCGGCGCCACCGGCGCCTCCATGGGCCACCTGGTGGCCATGCCCGAGAGTCGAGCCGCGCTGGCGCTGGCGCGCTACTCGCTCGGCCTGTGGGAGCGTTACGCCGAGCTGCCCGAGGCGGAGTTTCATCGCTGCGGCACGCTGTGGGTCGCGCGTGAGGAGCCCGAGCTCGCGACCGCATCCGAGCACTTCGCGTGGCTGACGGGCGCGGGTGTGCGCGCTCGGATGCTGGATCGTGAGGAGCTGCGCCGGCGTGAGCCCGCGCTGTCACATTCGCTGGCCGGCGGGCTGCTGGTGCCGGATGACGCCACGGTCTATCCGCCGCGCATGGCGCAGTGGCTCGTGGACCGCGCGGCCGCGGGCGGCGCACGGCTCTACGTCGGTCGGCGTGCGCAACGCCTGGAGGGTGAGGCGGTATTGTTGGACGACGGCCGGCGGCTGCAGGGTGCCGTCCTCATCGCCGCTGGGTGCGACACCGCGCAGCTCCTGCCGCAACTGCCGCTGCGCGCGCGCAAGGGGCATCTGCTCGTCACCGACAGATACCCTGGAGTCCTGCGGCACCAAGTGCTGGAGCTGGGCTACACGGAAGGCGTCCGCGGCGAGGCCGCCAGCAGCGTGGCCTTCAACCTGCAGCCACGTCCCACGGGGCAACTCCTGATCGGCTCCTCGCGGGAGCTGGATGCGACCGACGCGGCGGTGTCGCGACCAATGCTGCGGCGCATGCTCGAGCGCGCCTTCAGCTTCATGCCCCTATTGCGCGAGCTCCATGCCCTGCGCGCCTGGACCGGCTTTCGCCCGACCAGCGCGGACGGGCTGCCGTATCTCGGGGAGGCCGACGCCACACGACGCATCTGGATCGCCGCCGGACACGAAGGCCTGGGGGTGACCACCGCGTTCGGGAGCGCCCGGATACTGTTGGATCTGTTCATGGGGCGTACGCCAGCCATCGATCCCACACCGTATCTGCCCGCGAGAGTCCTGTCGTGACGCGAGTCGCGTTGTGCGTCAACGGCCGATCGCTGCAAGTGCGCGCGGGCATCAGCGTGGCCGCAGCGCTCGCGCAGTCCGGCACGGCGACGCGCCGATCGCCACGTGGGCAGCCGCGCGCGCCGCTGTGCGGCATGGGCATATGCTTCGAGTGCCGCGTGTGCATCGACGGCGAGGCCCACGTGCGCGCCTGCCTGATCACAGTTCGCGACGGTATGGTGGTGACGACCGAGTGACCGGGCGCTACGACGTGCTGGTGGTGGGGGCAGGTCCGGGTGGGCTGGAGGCGGCACGCACGGCGGCAGCGCACGGTGCGCGAGTCGGCGTGGCCGACATGCAACCGCGCTCTGGCGGCCAGGTCTGGCGCCATGACGTGCGTCGCGGCGCCCCACGGGCCGCTCGCGCGGCAGCCGCCGCACTGGCCCACGTCGATCAGCACTTCGGCTGCCAGGTGATCGACGGCGATCGCGGCGAGCTTCTCCTGGAGCACGAGCGGGGCGCCCTGCGCGCCCGCTTCGATCGCCTGATCCTGGCCACCGGCGCGCGCGAACTGCTGCTGCCGTTCCCCGGATGGACGCTGCCCGGCGTTACGGGTGCAGGCGGCCTGCAGGCGCTGGTCAAGCAAGGCTTGCCCGTGGACGGCAAGCACGCTGTGGTGGCAGGCAGCGGACCGTTACTGCTGGCTGCCGCAGCGACGCTGCACTCCCACGGCGCGCGGGTTCTGGGCATCTTCGAGCAGGCCTCGGCGCAGGCGGTGTCGGCCTTCGCCCGCCGCCTCTGGCGCTGGCCCGCGCGTGCCGCACAGGCCGCGAGGCTCCGCTTGGCGCTGCACGGGGTCGACTATCATTTCGCTCACGTGGTGAGTGCCGCATATGGCGAGGACGCTGTGCGCTCGGTGGCCATCGAGGATCATGCTGGCCGCCAGCAACGGATCGATTGTGATCTGCTCGCCGTGGGCTATGGCCTCGTGCCCAACGTCGAGCTGGCAGCGCTGCTGGGCTGCGCGCTCGAGCCATTGGGCGCCCACCAGCGCGTGCGGGTAGACGCCCTGCAGCGCACCACGGTCGCCAACATCTACGCCGCCGGGGAAGTCTGCGGGATCGGCGGCTTGCAGGCGGCGCGGCTCGAGGGCGCTATCGCGGCCCATACGGCGCTCGGCGACCTGCGAAGCGCCCACAGGCTGCACGCAAGCCGCGAGCGCGCCCGGCGCTTCGCCGAGGCGGTCACGAAGAGTTTTGGGCTGGGCCCGCGCGTGCGGGCGCTGGCAGGCCCCGACACGATCGTCTGCCGCTGTGAGGATGTGCCGTTGTCGGCGCTGCAAGGCTTCACCGAGAGTCGCGCCGCGAAGCTCGCCACGCGCTGCGGCATGGGCGCCTGCCAGGGCCGGATCTGCGGCGCGGCGCTCGCCGAGCTTTTTCAGTTCGTACCGGCCCCCCCGCGTGCCCCCCTGTTTCCCGCTCGACTCGGCAGCCTGGTCACCGCACCGGCCGGCACCAGGAATGGAGCCGGCGAACGAGCGATCCTTCCTGGCGAGGCGCCGTGCGCCGCCCCGCGCAAGTGAGGGCTCCCGCGGCCGGGGCGCGCGGGGTTGAAACGAGTTGTGCGCCATTGCGCACCGAAAACGCGGGAGTCCTCCAAGACAGCGCCATACCGTGCTGCTAGGGTGCATGCGCTATGCGTGAGCGCGGCCTGCGCCGGATGGGTGACTGCATGCGAATTTTGATGAAGTGGCTGAGCCTTGCCGCCGTGCTCGCCGCCGCCGTGCTCGCCGCCGCCGGGGCGAGCAACATCACGTCCCGGGCCCTGCAATCCCTGCGGTTTCGCTTCGTCGGGCCGGACCGGGGCAACCGCGCGAGCGCCGTCCTCGGCGTTCCGGGCGATCCCAACGTCTACTACATCGGCGCCGCCTCGGGGGGTGTCTGGAAGTCCACCGACGGTGGCTACAAGTTCAAGCCGATCTTCGACAAGGAGCCGGTGCAGTCGATCGGTGCCCTGGCCCTGGACCCGCAGAATCATGCCGTCATCTGGGCCGGTACCGGCGAATCCTGGGTGATCCGCAATGGCATCACGCCAGGCGACGGCGTGTACAAGTCCACCGATGCCGGCCGCTCCTGGACTCACATGGGCCTGACGAACACCGGGCTCATCAGTCGCATCGTGGTCAACCCCCATGATTCGCAGAACGTGTTCGTCTGCGCACTTGGGACCGGTACCCGGCCGCAGAAGTCCCCGGGCGTGTGGCGTACCGAGGACGCCGGCAAGACCTGGAAGCATGTGCTTTACGTCAACGGCAGCACCGGCTGCTCGGGGCTGGCGATGGACCCGCAGGATCCGCACATCCTGTTTGCCGGCATGTGGCAATGGAACATCCGACCGTGGGCGATGACCAGCGGCGGCCCCTCGAGCGGCGTTTACGTGTCGCACGACGGCGGCAACACCTGGCACGAGATCCAAGGCCACGGCCTGCCTCATCCCCCGGTCGGCAAGATCGACGTGGCGGTGGCGCCATCGAATCCCAAGCGCGTGTATGCCCTCATCGAAACCGCGCAACAGGGATCGCTGTGGCGCTCCGACGACGGCGGCAAGCGCTGGCACGTCGCGAGCTACAGCCGCCTGCTGACGGAACGTGCCGGCTACAGCGTCCGCCTCGCCGTTTCGCCGGCCGACGAAGACAAGGTCTACGTGGCGAGCAACAGCTTCTATGTCTCGGGGGACGGCGGCAAGACGTTCCAGACCATCCACTGGGGCGGTGACAACCACGATATCTGGATCGATCCCACCGATTCCAAGCGGATCATGGACAGCTTCGACGGGGGTGTGGAGATCAGCAGCACCGGCGCCAGGAACTGGCATACCGTCGTGCTGCCCATCGGCCAGATGTATCACGTCGCGGTCGACAACCGGGTGCCCTACTGGGTGTACGTGAACATGCAGGACGACGATGCCGAGCGCGGCCCCGCCTACCCGCATGCGACGCCGCTGCTCGGCGGCATCGGCGAGCCCAATGCGGGCTGGCAGGAGCCACTCGGCGGCTGCGAATCCGGCTTCACCTATCCGGATCCGACCGATGCCCACATCATCTGGAGCACCTGTTACGGCGATGAGATCACGCGCCTCGACACCAGAGTGGGCTATCCGCGGGCGGTGAGTCCGTGGCCCATGCACTCGCTGGACGCGCCGCCCGCGAGGCTGAAGTATCGCTGCCATTGGACCCCGCCGCTCGCCATCGACCCCTTCGATCACGACACCGTGTATTACGGCTGCCAGGTGATCCTCAAGACGAGCGACGGCGGACAGAGCTGGAAGGTGATCAGTCCCGACCTTTCGACTGACAATCCCAAATATCTGGTCCCCTCGGGCGGCATCCCGGACCAGGGCAAAATCCGCCGGCAGGACAACCTGGGACAGTTCTATGGCGAAGTGCTCTTTGCGATTGCGCCCTCGACGGTACAGGAAGGGCTGATCTGGGCGGGCACGAACGATGGCCAGGTCTGGCTGACGCGCGATGGCGGCGGCCACTGGACCAACGTGACCCGGAACATCCCGCACCTGCCCCCCTGGGGAGCGATCAGCCGGATAGAGCCCTCGCATTTCGATGCCGGGACCGCCTATCTGGCGGTCGACCGTGAGCTCATGGGTGATACGCGGCCGTACATCTACAAGACCGCGAACTTCGGACGGAGCTGGAAGCTCATCGTCCACGGAATTGCGCCCGGCCCCACGAGCAACGTGAGCTCGGTGGCGCAGGACCCTTACAGCCGCCACCTCCTCTTCGCCGGCACCGGCAGCGTGCTCTACGTGTCGCTCGACGGGGGCGGCAGGTGGGTTGTGCTGCAGGCGGGACTGCCCCATGCGCCCGTGTCCTGGGAGACGGTGCAGAAGAGCTTCCACGACCTGGTGGTCGCGACCTACGGGCGCGGCGTGTACGTGCTGGAAGACATCACTCCCCTCGAGCAGCTGGCGGCACACGTCCCCGCGGCGCCGGTGCGGGTCTTCGAGTCGCGGCCGACCTACCGGTTCTTCCACGGCGCCCATGCCTTCGTCGATTTCTGGCTGCGCTCCGTGCCCCGGGTGAAGCCGATGGCCGCTGGCAAGCACGGCGCAAAAGCGGAAAAAAAGGCGCGAAAGGAGAAGCGCACGGCGGGCATCAAGGTCGCCATCCTCGACTCCCAAGGGCACATCGTGCGCAAGATCAAGCTCATTGCGCACAAGAAGCCGGGCCTCAATCCAAGGTACAAGCACGGACACTGGGCGCGCGACCCCGAGGCGCGCGTGCACGCCGGCATCAATCGTGTCTACTGGGATTTGCGCTACGCGCCGCCGAAGCTGATCAAGTTGCGCACCACGCCGGCAACGAATCCCCATGTCTGGGACGACCTGCGCTTCATGGGCAAGCGGTCGCGGCCGATCACCCACTGGGGCATTCGGGAGGCCGAAGTCGGGCCGATGGTCGCGCCGGGCACTTATACCGTGCGCGTGACCATCGCCGGCATGACCTACAGCCGGTCGTTGCAGGTGCTGGCGAGCCCACGTTCACCGGGCACACCCGCCCAAACCGCAGCCACGGTGAGGTTACTGCTCCATATCCGCGATGACATTTCGAGCGTAGCGGCCATGGTCAACCAGGCGGAATGGCTGCGCGAGCAGCTGCAGACCATCGAGGCGATGTTGAAGTCGCACAAGAAGACCGCCCACGGGAAAACCCTGCGGGCGATCAAGCGCCTTAGCGAGAGCATCCAGGATGTGGAGAGCACGCTTTTGTCTCCGGCCCTCGCCAACAGCGACAAGAAGAGCTACCTGGCTCGCTACGGCCTGTACCTGCACCTGATCTGGCTGAACGGGGAGATCGGCACCGGCGCCGGTGATGTCCACGGGGATCCCGGGTACCCGCCGACCGACGCCTCGATCCAGGTGCTGCATGAGCTCGACGAGAAGCTGAACGGCGCCAAGGCGCAGTACCGCGAGCTGATGCAGACGGCCCTGCCGCAATTCAATCGCGCGATGGTGAGCCGCAACATCCTGCCGCTCCTCGCCAGGTGATCGGGAGCCGGGGCGCGTCATCCGGGTGGCGGACATCCGGCATCTCCGGTTTCGATTCCCGGCGGCGGCTTCGCCGGGTTCTGATGAGGACACTACGGTCGGTGCCGAGGGGACGGGTCCGGACCTTGGCTGCAGTCCGGCTCGGCTGGATCGGACGCCTGTCCCACGAGGCCCCACTCGAGCGCGTGCTGCAATTCACCCAGCCACGGCTGGTAATGACGCGCGCGCCCCGAGGAGCGCTGATAGATCGGCTCCCTGACCTGCCAGACGCTGGCCGTCTGGACGGCGCCGTGCGACGCTGGGTTGAGGTACCGATCGTCCCATTCCAGGCCCAGAAAGCCGAACAGGCGCCGCGCCGCGGGCTTGGGATCGCGCACGAAAGTGTCGTATTCGAAATCGATGATGTCCTGCCCGTACAGGGTCCGCCAGTGGGCCATCAGCCGGCAGTACTGGCGGTAATAATGGCCGATATCCCGCAGACTCATGGCATAGCTCATGTCATGGTGCAGATGCAGGAAGTAAATCGAGAGACAATTATCGAGCGGCGCCCGTGTCGTGTGCACGATCTTCGCCGCCGGAAACAAGCTCTTGATGAGGCCCAAGTAGAGGAAATTGTCCGGCCGCTTGTCCGTGACAAAGGTTGCCGCGGGGCAGCGCCGGCTCAACTCCCCGATGTAGCCGCCGGCCAGCCGGGACAGGGCCGCCGGGGATATCGAGGCCATGGAGCTCGGAAAGGGTCGCAGCGGGCCCGCCGCCAGCGCCGGAATCAGACCCAACTCGCCGCCGGCGGCCGCTTCAGGATGTGCCGACAGCACCCGCTCCGTCAGCGTCGAGCCGGAACGGAACATTCCGCAAATGAAAACGGGGATCGGTCGGACGCCCGAAGTCGCGTTCGGATCGAGCCTCGCCGACGGGACCTGAAAAGCCCGTATCAACTCTTCGACAAACGCCTCATGAGCGCGTGGATCGTAGCCGCGAAATGCCGGTCCTGCACTGAGCCTGCTGTCGAGATTGGCTCGACGGTAAGCCGCGAACGCGGCATCGTAGTGCCCGCGGGCGTCAAGCAGACGGCCGAGCGCAAATCCCAGACTCGCCCTCGCAGCGGCGGAAGCCGAGGGATCCGCTATCGCTTGCCGCAGACGCGTCACCATGGCCGGCGGGTCGTGGGCGGAGTCAGTCTCGCCGAGTCCGGTCTCAGCGCCCGAAGGCAGCGCATTTGCCAGGCGCGCCAAGGCCTCGTAGTGCTTGGGCTCGATCGTGAGGACGCGCCGGTACGCATCGCATGCCTCGCTTCGACGCCCGAAGTCTTCGCACAGGTTGGCCAGATTGAGGAGCGCGGGAATGTAGTCTGGGTTCAACTGCAAGGCGGCGCGCAGCTCACGTTCCGTCGCCTCCCCCTGACGCAGATGGGCGTAGATGAAGGCGCAGTTCAGGTGGACTTCTTCCGGTGCCGAGATACCCAGCGCGAGCGCTCTGCGATAGCACGACACGGCAGCGTCGAGATTTCCGGCTCGCCGCTGCAGCAGTCCCAGGTTGTACCAGGAGTCGGGCAGGTCGGGCCGGCGCGCGAGCACCCGCTCGTACGCGGTGATGGCCTCTGGTATGCGATTCAGTTCCCGCAGACGGCTTGCCGTCCGCAGCCATTCCTGCAGGTTGCCGGTCGACCGTCGCCCCGTCGGGATGCGCCAGGTCCTGTCAGCCGCCACAGAGCGTGGGGTTGTTACACGCGTTGGCGGCGCGAGTCTGCAGTCGCTGCCGCGCTTCCCGGCGCTGAGTCAGCACGCTCTGCAGCTGCGATTCGGTCAGGCATTTGGTGCTCGGAATCATCGAGCCAACGTCGGAGTCGGACCAGCAATAGAGCGGGTCCCCATTGGCGATTTCGACGTGTACCGGCAGCCCTGCCTGCCAGGCCTGCTTCACCAGATCGGCTTGCGCGATCAGCTTGGAGGTCGGCGCCGGCTTTTCCGTTGGAGATATTGCCGCAGACGCGCCGGACGCAACAACGGCGGAAGGATGGGCGGATGATTCGGCTGGGGGCGGTGCAGAAGCGCACGCGACGAGCAGCACGACAGCGGCGGCGACAGCGACCGCATGGAGCGAATGCCGAACCCCGAGGCGATGGATCTCCATCATGGCTCTCCCTCCTGCCGTGCAGGGGCAGGCAACAAGTATAGAGGATCTGATGCTGAGGGACCATCCCTCAAGCCGCCGCCCGAGTCCGCGCCACCGAGGGGCCGGTGACCGGAATCGTCCCGGACTGGGCCCCTGCGGGCGTGCCCCGACCCCCCGACCCCCCGACCCTCCGCCGACGAGCGTGCCCCGAGGCTATACTCAGCCGCACCCCAGCCAGGCGGCTTCAGCGATGTTCCTGCAGATCGACGATTTTCTGACGGCTCCCGAGGTGTCGGCCATCGCCGAGCTGGCGCGCCAGGCCAGCTTCATCAGCGGCAGGCATTCCAATCCGCACAATGTCACCAAGAACAATGTCATCGTCGATCCCACGGATGCCCGGGGACAGAAGGCCGCACAAATCGCGCTCGCGGCATTCCAGCGCAGCGAGCCGGCCAGGGACTTCGCTTTCCCCCGCCGCATCGCCTTGCCGCAGATCCTGCGCTATGGCGAGGGGATGAGCTACGGGGCACACGTCGACGCAGCATTCCTCACCGTCGGGGCACAGCCGCTGCGCTCCGACGTGTCCTGCACCATATTCATCAATGATCCGGCGGAATATTCCGGGGGCGAGCTGACGGTCTATCTCGGCTCGCAGAAGGTTGGTATCCGGGGCAAGCCCGGGCAGGCTGTGCTCTATCCCTCCACCACGCTGCACCAGGTCATGCCGGTGACTTCCGGTGAGCGGACCGTGATGATCTCCTTCATCGAGAGCCATATCCCCGAGCAGGGCCAGCGCGAGCTGCTGTACACGCTCAATGAGGTGCGCGCGCGCGAAGGGCTCAAGATGGAATGGGGCAACAGGATGCGCCTCGAATACGTCGCCGCGAATCTCCAGCGCATGTGGGCGCGCTGAGTCATGGCGCGCGACCGCGAGGCGGACGGGGAGACGCTGCGCGCGATTCAGCGCAGCGCCCGGGCGGGCAACCATGCGCAGGCCGCCGCGCTTGCGCAGGCCGCCCGCGCCGACGGTCTCGAGCACCCCCTGATCTACAACGTCCTGGCGCTGCGGCACGAGCTGGAAGGCGCAGTCGGAGAGGCGGAAGCGCTGCTGCAGCACGCGGTGAGGCTGGCGCCGCTCGATCCGGCCGCGCGCAATGCGCTCGGCCTTTGCCTGCTGCGCCTGGAGCGGCCCGCGCAGGCGCTGGCGCAGTTCGACGCGCTGCTTGCCGCTAACCCCACTCTCGCGTTCGCTCACGCCAACCGTGGCTCGGCGCTGTCCGCGCAGGGAAGGATGAAGGAGGCCGAGGTCAGCTTCCAGCGCGCGGTCGAGCTCGATCCCCGCCAGCCGGTCGCGCTCACGGGACTCGGCACCATTGCGAGCTGGCGGGGTGATTATGGGCAGGCTCGGGCCCGGGTCGAGAAAGCGCTTGAGTTGCTGCCCGACTATCCGGACGCGATCTTGACGCTGGCATCGGTCGAGCTGGGCGAAAAACGCCCGGCGCTCGCCGAGTCGCGGATTCGCACGCTCCTGTCCCGAAGCGACCTCGATGCGCGTTTTCGCGCCCATGCCAACGGGCTCCTGGGGGACGCCCTCGACGCGCAGAGCCGCACCGCTGAGGCCTTCGCGGCGTATTCACTGTGCAATGAGATGCTGCGCGAAGCGCATGCGCCTGAGTTCAACGTGCAGCCGAGCGCGACCCAGTATGTCCGCTCCCTGGTCGAGCACCTGCGCCATGCCGATTCGTCCGCCTGGCGGGACCAGCCGCCGCAGCAGCCTGGGCCAGCGAGTGATCACATTTTCGTGCTCGGGTTCCCGCGCTCGGGAACCACGCTCCTGGAAGTGGTGCTCGAGGGTCATCCTCGGGTCACGAGCCTGGAGGAGAACGAGCTGCTCATGGACGGTGTGCTGCGCTTCATGCAGCGGCCAGCGGATCTCGACGGGCTCCTGCGCTGCCCGCCATCCACGTTGAACGAGCTGCGCGCCATGTACTGGCGGCGTGTCGCGGCAGGCGGAGTCGACGTCACCGGCAAAGTTTTCGTCGACAAGAACCCGCTCAACACGCTGAAGCTCCCCCTCATCGCCCGGCTCTTCCCGCGCGCGAAGATCCTGCTCGCCTGCCGCGATCCCCGCGATGTGGTGCTTAGCTGCTTCCGGCACCGCTTCTTCATGAGCGCGCCGATCTATGAATTGCTGACGCTGCAGGGAGCGGCGGATTACTACGACGCCGTCATGCGTCTGGCGCTGGAATGCAATCGGCTGCTGCCACTGCAGATCTGCCTGGTGAGGCACGAGGACGTGGTGACCGCCTTCGCACGGGAGATGCGCCGCCTGTGCGAGTTCGCGGGTCTCGAGTGGGTTCCGGCGATGGGCGACTTTGCGCTGCGCACCCGAGGCCGGGAGTTCCTGACACCGAGCACCGCGCAGCTCGTGAAGGGGCTCAATACCGAGGGCCTGGGCCACTGGCTGCGCTATCGCGAGCAGCTCGAGCCTGTGCTGCCGACGCTGGAGCCCTGGGTGAAACAGTTCCTCTACGAGGATCAGGCAGGAGCGGGCAGGTTGAACCAGCAGTTGAAAGCCACGGTGATACGCTCGCCTTCGCCCTCGAAAGGCGTGACCTCATGAAGGACCCACGAGGGGAAGAGCACCAGCTGACCCGCCTCCAGAAGCAGCCGCGGTCCCTGACTCCCGAAGGGCAGGCCGATATTGGCCGTGCCGGCGTCAACATGCATCGCGCCGAGGGTCGTCGGATTGATGAACGACAACAGCCCGCTCTCCGGATTGTGCGCATCGCGCCGTCCCGAGTCCACGCAATACACGCCGCTCCACGAGGCGTTCGGATGATTGTGGACGCCGAAAAAACCGCCCCGGCGGCTGACGTGGAACCAGCAATCGTTGAATATCTGCAGCCGCTCGAGCGTCGGCCGGTCGTAACCGTTCAGCCGGCCGATCAGCCCGACCAACTGGTCCCAGCAGAAGACCTTCAGCTCCTGCACCGCGGGATCGGTCAGGCGGAAGAAGTTGAAATGGCTCTCGAAAGTCGCTGCATTGCGCGCCGTGAGCGGGCGCGGATTGGCCGCCGTGCCGCTCGATTCCATCTCGAGGATGAGACGGCGCAGCGGCGGGTGCAGCCGGTGCGGGTCGGGGAAGCGGCCGAACCCGAACGGCACCGCGAACATCGTGACGAGATCGGGCGGATTGAGCTTCATGACGTGAGCGATTGGCACGCGAACGCCCCTACTATAATGGAAGCACTTGCCCGCGGCGGGCCACCTTCGGCCAAGGCGAAAGCGAAGTGGCAGATACCATGATACGAGCCTCACGCGCCCTGCCGATGATCCTCGTGCTGCTGGCCGGAATGGTGCCGTGTCGCGCGCCGGCCGATTCCCTCGCCGGCCTGCTCGCCTGCCGAGGGATTCCCCGGGCGGCGGCGAGGCTTGCGTGCTTCGACCGTGAATCGGCCAGGCTCGTGGCCGCGCGTGGGCGCGCTGCGGACGACTCCGCCCATGCCGCGGATAATGCCATCCTCGCCAGGAAGCCCTCGCTCGAGCCCCGGCGCACGTTCGGCCTGCCGGAAGGCGCCATTGCCGCGCGCGAGATTTCCGCCGGAGTCCGGGCGAAGCCGCTGACGCACATTTCCGCCCGCATTTCCAGCATCTCGCATGCCGCGGATGGGCGCCTCCTGTTCGCGCTCGATAATGGACAGATGTGGGTCGAGCTCGCTCGGGACGACGCCCTGCTCGCCAGGTCCGGCGAGGGTGTGAAGATCTCTCGTCAGCTGTTCGGATCGTATTGGATGGAATTGCAGTCGGGACGAGGCTGCAAGGTCGAGCGGGTCCGCTAGCGCGACCTTACTGGCGCTCGCGCCGATCCAGGGTCTCGAAGGTTCAGTCGACCGGGACGCCGCCGCTGGCGAGCCGTGCGGCGAGCGGACCGAGCTGCTCCGCGTAGTGTCGCCATTGATCGAGCGAGGAGTCATAAAGCGCCTGGCGCACCTGAACGGCGCTCGCGGTGGTGCTCGGCGCCGGATTGCGGTGGAACTCGAGACACGGCGCTTCGAAGGGCAGGCCGAGATACTCGAGAAGCCGGCGGGTCGTGGGCTCGAGCGCCGAGACGATATCCTCGTAGGCAACGTCGAGAATCCGCCCCGGCAGCACCTGATGCCAGTGAGCCATCAGCCGGCGATAACCCAGATAGAACTCCCCGAGCTCCTCGAGATCGTAGGCGAAAGGGAAAGTGCCTTGGAAGCGGGCCTTGTAGATCGCATAGCAGGTGGCCAGAGGATGGCGAGTGAGGTGCACGATGCGCGCCCGCGGGAAGGCGCGCAGGATCAGCGGGCAGTAAAAGAAATTGGGGAGCTGCTTGTCGATGAAGCGCGGCCGGTCGCCCCGGCGCGTCCGCGCCCGGGCCAGGTATTCGCGGGCGATGATTTCGCCATCGAGCCGCGGGAGCGCGGACGCGAGCTCGAGCCAGCTGCCAGGCCCGCTCGAAGCGCCCTGCTGGGCTGCCGCAAATACCGCCTCCGAAAGGGCCGGCAGCTCGCCGGCCGCATGCACTTGCGAATGTCGCCCGATGATGCGCTCGGCCAGCGTCGTTCCGCTTCGTGGCAATCCTACGATGAAGATGGGTGATTCGCCCGTAATGTCGATCGCAGGAGGCTCAACCTGCGGGAATCCGGCAACGATGCGCTCTATGATCGAACGGTCGAGCGCCGGATCGTAGTGAAATCGCGCGCGCTCCAGGCGGTTGCCCTCCCTCAGGTGATGCCAGCTCGCGCAATACTCGCCCAGGTCCTCGTATGACTTGGCGAGAGCGAAGTGCAGCGTCGTGGCCTGTTGGGATTGCGGCGGCGCGGCAGACAGCGCCGCTTCCATCGCCGCAATGTGATTGCAGGCACTCGTCTGGCGCCTGAGCTCCGCCAGTCCCTTGAGGGCCTCTGGGTCTGCGGGCGAAACGGCCAGTGCCGCCTGGAAGTCAGCTGCGGCGAGATCGAAATGACCCAGGTAGCGGTAAATCACCGCCCGCTTGTCGCGCAGCGACGCATCCGCTGGCGCGGCGGCAATGGCGCGGTCGTAGACGGCGAGCGCGGCGCTGTATTCGGCCGCCTGCACCAGGAACATGCCGATGGCATCGAGCGCCGCCGGGACTTCGCCGGTGACTCTCGCCGCCGCCTCGGCGGCCTCGAGCGCCTGCTCGCGCTGGCCCAGGGCCAGCAGGCACTCGGCCTTCTGCAGCAGACATTGCGAATCCGTAGGGCGATTGCGCAGCCATTCCTCGGCGAGGGCGAGCGCGCTCTCCCTCTGGCCGCCCATCAGCGCGGCGATGCTGCCAAGGAGCCAGCCGGCCGGGACGTCCGGCCACGCTCGCCGGCAGGCGGCGGCTGCGGCCGCTGCGGCCGACAGATCACCCGCGCACAGCCGCGCTCCGATCTCGGATTCGAATGCCGCCGGCGAAGGGGAACTCATGCGCTAGATGATACCGTGTGGCACCGAGGCGGCTCCACTCATCCTGTTGCACTGCTGCAACGGCCGCGGCCGCTGGCTGCCAAGTCCATGGCAAATCTCTTCCGGGCGTCCCGCTTTGCGGCACGCAGCGATGACGCCGATCTGCTCGTCACTGCGGCGCGGGAGCAGCCCCGCTCCGGGCCGCCTACGTGGCGAGCCGACCGCCGGCGGCGACAAACCGAATTCGCACTCGTTGCGCTACGCAGACACCGTGCTATAGTCCGCCGCAACGGTGGAAAAACCACCAGAAAGGGCCGCGTCCGGGGGGGGTTGGGCGCAAGGAGCCACATTGGATGCGCCTGGCGGAGCCCGGGTGGATCCACGCTCCCCGACGCGAGCCCCACGGTCTCTAGCGGCGTATTCGTTCGACAATATCCGTCCAAAAAATCATTTGGGAGAGTGACCCCATGGTCAACGACCACAGTTTCGCTAATCCTTTCGTGCGCGCAGCCGTTCGTACCGTGCTCGCGGGCAGCGCAATGGCCGCCGTCTTCGGAGTGGCGCACGCGGCGAATGCGCAGAAATCCCAGGAAGCGAACGATCCCCCGGCTCCGGCCGCCGCGTCCGCTGCTGTCCCGCAGCTGCAGGAGGTGGTGGTCACCGGCACCCTGATCGCCACGGCGCCCGGCCAAGTGCAGATGAGCGCGATCAGCAACATCAGTCCGCTGGAGGTCCAGCAGTCCGGCGCAGTGCGCATCGAAGACCTGCTGGATACTCTGCCGCAGGTGACCGCGTCGCAAAATTCCACCGTCAGCAATGGCGCGACCGGAACGGCGACCGTCGACCTTCGTGACCTGGGGGACAATCGTACCCTGGTGCTGGTCGATGGCCACCGCCTGAATCCCGGCGACCCGCGCACCGGCGGCCCCGCCGATCTCAACATGATCCCGACCGCGCTGATCTCCAATATCCAGGTCCTGACCGGCGGCGCCTCCACGATCTATGGCGCGGATGCGGCTGCCGGCGTCGTCAATTTCCAGCTCAACCAGCACTTCCAGGGCCTCAAGGTCGTGCTCGATGGCGGCATCTACAACAACAGCGGCGGCGGCGCGGCCGTCAACCAGGCGATCACGGACTTCCAAAACACCTACCACCCCCTGCTGGCGTTCAAGCAAGGCGCCAACAACTTCTGGGGCGGCGCGCAGAAGCAGATCACGGTCATCGGCGGGCTCAATACGCCGGACGGCAATGGCAATGCGGTCGTGTACTTCAGCTACCGCAACGTCAATGCCATCCTGCAGAAGTCTTACCCCTACAGCGGCTGCTCGCTCGGCTCGGGCTATGTCGCGGGCTCCTCGAATACCGGCGGCAAGTTCACCTGCCTAGGATCGAGCTCCGGCTACCCGGGCCGATTCTTCGATTTCCAGACCGGCGCGCCCTTCGGCGGCGACATGACCATCAATCCGACCGGCGGCGTGGTGGGTCCGTACAGCCCGGCCGGCGACTACAACTTCGGCCCGGCCAACTTCTTCCAGCGTCCGGACGAGCGCTATCTGGCCGGCGCGCTGATGCATTACACCTTCAATCCGCACGCCACCTTCTATTCCGACACGATGTTCATGGATGATCAGTCCTTGGCGCAGATCGCTCCTTCTGCCACCTTCTTTAACGCTTTCAAGGTCAACTGCAACAATCCGTTCCTGTCTCCGTCGGAGGTCACATCGTGGTGCACCGATGAGGGCCTTGGGCCGAACGGTTTCGCCAGCATGTACATCGGCCGGCGCAATATCGAGGGCGGCGCCCGCGTCGACAACCTGGAGCACGTCGAGTTCCTGGAGAATCTCGGCCTCAAGGGACAGATCAACTCCGCGTGGACCTACGACGCCCACTTCCAGTACGGCTTCACCGATCTGCTGGAGAATTATGAGAACGATCTGTCCGTCACCAAGCTGAACGATGCGTTCGATGTCGTCAATGTCGGCGGCACGCCGGAGTGCGCGGTGACCGCGGCAGGCGTCCAGAATGGCCTGGGCGTGGGCTGCGTGCCTTACAACATCTTCGGCAACGGCGGCAGTCTCTACATGCCGCCCTCGGCGGCCGTGGGGTACATCCAAACGCCGGGAGTGTCGCGTGGCAAGGTCGATCAGTGGATCACGGGGGCCACTCTCGACGGCGATCTGGGCAAGTACGGCATCCGACTGCCAAGCGCAAGCTCCGGCGTGAAGGTGGCCGTCGGCGTCGACTACCGCGACATCAAGGACTTTACCCTGCCGGACGTGGAGTTTCAGACTAACGACCTTGCAGGTCAGGGCTCGGCGACCCTGCCCATTCACGGCGACTCGATCGTGCATGAAGGTTACGGCGAGGTGCGTGTCCCGCTCGTCGACAACAAGCCTTTCATCCGGCATCTCGACGTGGACGGATCATACCGCTATTCGGGCTACTCCAAGTTCAACGGCGCGTCGCGCGCCGTCACGACCAACACATACGCTTTCAGCGCCGACTGGGAGCCCGCGCACGATTACGCGTTTCACGCCAACTTCGCACGCGCCGTGCGCGCGCCGAACATCTCGGAGCTCTATACCGCCGACACGGTTGCGCTCGACGGCACGGCGGATTACTGCGCCGGCCCCAGCCCCACCTACTCGCTGGCTCAGTGCGAGCGCACGGGCGTTACGCCCGCCTTCTACGGCAGCGTTGCGCCAAATCCGGCGGCACAGTACAACGGGCTGCTCGGCGGCAACTTCAATTTGAACCCGGAAACGGTGCTCACCAAGACCTTCGGCTTCACCTGGACTCCGTCGTACGTTCACAGCCTGCGCGCCACGCTCAACTATTACGATATCAAGGTCGAGAACGTCATCGAGTCGGTCGGCGCGAACACGATTCTGAAGCTGTGCCTGACCTCGGATACATTCTGCAGCCAGATCCACCGCGGCCCCGGAGAGACCCTCTGGCTGCCGGGTGGCTATGTTGCCGATACCAAGCTGAACGCCGGCACGATCGAGGTGAAGGGCGCCGATCTCAGTCTGCTCTATTCCCTGGGACTGCATGCCATGGGCAGGCTGACGGTGAACTATTCCGGCAGCTACATGGCCTCGTACGACATCGTTCCGTATCCCGGTGCAGCTCAATTCAACTGCGCCGGATACATGGGGAGCGGATGTCAGGGGACGGGCGAGGGCGGCGAGCCGCTGCCGAAGTACAAGCACACGCTGCGCGTCACCTGGTTCATGCCGTGGGGCGGCATGGATGCGAGCGCCCAGTGGCGCTACATCGGCCCGGTGACGCTCTATCAGCTCAGTCCGAACCCGAACCTCGGCTGCCTGCCCGGCTGCACCATCGCCAATGGCGGCGTTTCCAGTACGGATGCGCGGTTCCCGTCGTTCAGCTACCTGGATCTGACGGTGTCGGGGCAGCTGCCGCCGAGCCTGGAGAATGTGGCCTGGCGAGTGGGCATGAACAACGTCCTGGACAAGGCTCCGCCGCTGCAAGGCCTCACGAACCTGTCGGGGTTCGGCAACGGCAACACCTACCCGGGCATCTACGACGCGAACGGAAGGTACCTGTTCGCCGAGCTGTCCGTGCAGTTCTGACGGAGACTGGGCGAGAACCCTCAGGCGGCGGGCCGGGAAGACCCGCCGCCTTTTGGTCGGATGCGCCAGCGGGTTGCGATTGGCCGGGTGGGCCTTCAGCGCGCCAGTGCCTGGTCGACCAGCGGGTGACTACCCGCGAGTCGCGTGAGCCAATCCAGTCCGCGCCGGATCTCGCCCGGGTAGTCCCGTTGCGCCGATTGGAGCACGCTGTGCCGCAGGGACGCATCGTAGGCCAGTTCCGGCGCCTTCGAGTATCGGCTCATCAGCGGCGAGGCGAGCAGCGCCTGGATCTCCCGCGGGGCCGCGGAGTGTCCTAGGGTGCGAAGAATACGGTAGAGCCCCTCTGCAGGGGCCGCCAGGAAGGCATCGAAGTCGACCCAGAGGACCCGTGCTTCGAAACGCGCCGTGGTCCGGCCCAGGGTGGTCATCTCAGCGAGCCAACTCATCGCGAGCCACTCGCCTTCGGAGCGCGGCTCGATCGGCTGAGCAGCCAGTCCCCGCCTCAGCCGCGCCAAGCGAGAGGGCGCCAGCGATCGGGTCTCTGTCCGGGAATTCGGGCCGCCGAGGATGCCGCTCAGATAGGCGAGTGGCGAGCTGAACAGGATGACGGCCGAGGAGCGGGCATCCGTCGCCAGCATGGCTTCGGCGAGCTCGCTCACGAAGCTCGTGGTCTTGATCACCGCCCGCTGTGCGGGGCGCCAGGTGCGCGACAGCAGCGCCAGAGTCGCCTGCAGGCACAGACCGTCCCGGGCTGGCGCCGGCTCCGAGGCGATGGCGCGCAGCAGTGCCGGCTCGCGCAACGAGAAGACGCCGGGCCATTCTCCCAGCAGGCGGGATATGAGCGTCGAGCCCACGTGCCCGATATGGAAAACGTAATCTGCCGCCGGCGCAAGCCTTGACGCCGCAGCCGCCGCAGTCGCGACGGCACAAGCCGCCTCCTGACGATTGGCCTGCAAGACCCGCCGGTCGAGAAAACTCGCGCGCCGATACGCCTCCTCGTCCAACCGCACGACCCGCAGGAGGTGCGGATCTGCGAATTCCAGCGGAAACCATGCCGGAGACGCCAGGAGCGAGTCGGCATCCACCCATGCTCTGGGCGTTGAATACCCCAGATCGATCTCGCTGGGTGGCTTCACGGGTGAGAGCTTACCGAATCGGACCCGAGGGCGATCTCATTTCGTTCCGGCCACCGTCTTTGGACGTATAGTGTCGGGGCATCTGGGTCGCTGGCTGTTCAAGGAGCACGCCATGAAACCCGTATTGGCGCTCGTGCTGGGATTGGCAGCGCTGCTGTCGGGGTTCGCGATCTCGGCGGGCGGCGCACACGCTGCGCCGAGCGCCACCCAGTCTCGCGTCGCCGGGCTGCGGCCGAATCCCGCAGACCGCCTGTTCGCCTGCCCAACCCGGCCCGACCGCATAGGACGCATCATCGCGCCGGTGATGATCGACGGCAGAGGACCGTTCCGGTTCGTGGTCGACACCGGCGCCAATCACTCGATGATCTCGGCGCGATTGGCACAGGCGCTCGGCCTGACTCCGGGCAAGCAACACCTGATGCGGGTCATGGGAGTGACCGGCGCGCAGGAGCTTCCCTGGGTATCGGTCGCGCGGCTGACGGTCGGCGATCTCGTCATGAGCGACCTCAGATTGCCGGTCACGAAGACCCCCGTCATGCAGGGCGCTGACGGCATTCTGGGCGTGGCCATGCTCGTGGGAGACCGGATTGCCGTCGACTTTCGTCACAACGAGGTTTGGATCGGCCGCTCTCACGGGGGCGGCGCTTGGGACTATCTCGACATCCCCGCGAGACTGACCCGCGGGCACCTGCTGATGATTCCCGCACGCATCGGCGGCATTGCCGTGGAGGCCGTCATCGACACCGGCTCCCCGAGAACGCTAGGCAACGAGGCATTGCGCAAGGCCCTGATGACGGCCGAGTCCCGGCGCACCGCGCCCCACGTAAGTATCTACGGCGTCACGAAGGAAGTCTCCCTGGGCCATCTGGCGTCGTCTCTCACGGCCAAAGTCGGGCCCATCACCATCCGGGACCTGTCGATCGTTTACAGCCGTGTGCCGATATTCCAGGTCTGGCATCTCGAGTCCCGGCCCGCCGTTATCATTGGCATGGACGTGCTCGGCACGGTCAATGCCCTCGTGCTCGATTTCGCTTACCCGAACGTGTACGTCCTGCCGGTCGAATCTCCGGGAATCCACGTCACCCGCACCCTCTCGATGCTGTCAGGCGCGCCACGCCCGCGGCCTCGCGGCGGCGCCGGTGGCCGGACCTGGCTCGCCGCCGCTCGGCGCTCACAGCGCCGCCTGACCCTCCGCCACCGCCGCCTTCAGCTGCCGCTCGCCGGCCGCCGCCTTCCTGTCTAGGTGCTCATAGACCCGGTACTCGGCCTTGGTCGGCTTGACGTAGGCCATGCCGACGTCCGCGGCCAGATAAGCCAGGTGGCTGCGCAGCTTCGTCTCGTGCAGCAGCGTGCCCTCGCTCGAGCGAGTCGCCATGTCGACGTTGCTGTCGATCGCCTGCGTCAGCGCGGCTAGAGCATCGTGCGCCTTGGCGGCGCTCAGCTTGTGGTGGGCGATGGCCGCCTGCAGGCGCTCACGCATGGCGATCGCGCGATTGACGGTGCGATCGAGCGTGTCCAGGGTCCGGTGGATCCGCAGCTGCAGTTGGAGCCGCGCCTCGAGCGCGCCGGGCGCCGGGTGCAGCCGCGGATCGAGCGCCACCTGGAACGAGCGCTGCGACTTCTGCCCGTCGTAATCGAGCACCACGGTGTAGGTGCCCGGCACCACGACCGGTCCGTGCACCGAGTCCCCGAGTCCGCCCGCCGCGACCGGCTCGTAGAAGCCAGTGACCTCCGTCGCATCCGGATAGCGCAGGTTCCACTGGAAGCGGTTGAATCCGGGCTCGATCGCCGTGAGCTTCTCCTGCTTCGCCGCCTTGGCCTCTGCCGGTGTCTGGTTGTCCTTCTGCGCCGGCGTCAGCTTTGGCATCTTGTGCTTCAAGTGCAGCTTGAAGCTGCGGATCACCTTGCCGTTGGAATCGAGGAACGTCAGGCTGACCGGCACGTTCCCGTGAAAGCTCGTCGGGACGTGGAAGAACACCGTGGCGCCGAACGGCGGGTTGGTGCCCGCGCCGGGGATTCGCTTCGCGGCCGGGTTCTGCCCATAGGCGTGGGTCAGCCACGCCGTCTCGGGCGCATACACCTGGGTGTCCGCCGGGCTGACGGCCGGCTGCAGCGACACCTGCTCGAGCAGCGCGAGATTGTCGAGTATCCAGAACGAGCGGCCGTGCGTCGCCACGACGACATCTCCCTGGCGCGTGTCGAGCGCGATGCCGCGTACCTGCGCTCGAGGCAGATTGAGGGTGAGCGGCTGCCAATGAGCCGCACCGTCGTAACTCACGTACACCGTGCTCTTCGTGCCCGCGAACAGGAGCCGCGCATCGGCGGGGTCTTGCCGGACCACGAACACGTATTCATCGTCGGGTATCCCGGTCGTGACGGCTTTCCAGTGCCGTCCATAGTCGGTCGTCTCGAGCAGATAGGGGTGAAAATCATCCCACATGTAGCGTGAGGCGCTGAGATATGCGGTTCCGGCCGCGGTATGGGACGGCTCGATCCAGGTGATCTCCGCCCACTCGGGCAGCGCGGGCGGCGTGACCGCCTGCCAGCTCTTGCCGCCGTCGCGGGTGACGTGCACCAGCCCGTCCTGCGAGCCCGCCCAAATGACCTTGCCGTCGAGCGGGGACACGGCCAGCGCCGAGATGTCGGGAAAGATCTCCGCGCCCGAGGCGTCCAGGTTGATCGGTCCCCCCGTCGGCCGCTCGGTCGCAGGATCGTTGCGCGTCAGATCCGGGCTGATCCGCGTCCAGGTGCGCCCCTCGTCGGTGCTCTTCAGCACGTACTGCGAGGCGATGAGCAGCTCCCGTGGATCGGCGGGCGAGAAGAAGATCGGGTGCGTCCAGCCGAAGCGATACTTGAGCTCGGCGGAGGAGGCGCCCTCCTGATACTCCGGCCACGGACTGACTTCCTGGTACTGGGCGGTCCTCTTGTCATACCGCAGGAAGATGCTGAAGTAGCCGCTGCCGAACGTGATGTCGGGATGGCCGGGCATCGGGGCGACGAAGGTGGCCTCGTTGTAGGCAACGCTGTGCCACGCGGCGAGCGGCACGAAGCCCTCGGGCGCGGCGCTCGGCCCCTCGAACGAGCCCTCGTCCTGCTGCGCGCCGTAGATGTCGAAGGGAAACTCGCCGTCGAGCGCCACATGATAGAACTGGCCCGTCGGCTGATTGTGCTCCGAGCTCCAGGTGTGGCCGCCATCGGTCGATACCGTGGCGCCCCCGTCGTTGCCCTCGAGGAGGATCTTCGTGTCGTCGGGGTTGATCCAGACGATGTGATTGTCGCCGTGGGGCGTGTGCAGCTTCGAGAAGCTCCTGCCGCCGTCATGCGAGACCCAGAGCGCGTCCACGTTGGGCGCATACACCGTGTTGGGATCCTTCGGGTCGGCATAGATCGCCATGTAATAGAAGGCGCGTTGGCGCAGGCTCCAGCTGCGGTTCACCCGCTTCCAGCTCGCCCCGCCGTCACTCGAGCGGAACACGCCCCCGTGCTTCGCCTGCACGATGGCATAGACGATATCGGGATTGCTTGCGGCCACCGACACCCCGATCCGCCCCAGAATCCCGCGCGCGAAGCCGGGATTTTGCGAGATCTCCCGCCAGTGCGCGCCGCCGTCGGTGCTCTTGTAGAGCCCGCTGCCCGGCCCGCCGTCGTCCAGCTTCCAGGGCGTGCGGTACGCCTGCCACATGGCGGCGTAGAGCACCTGCGGGTTGCGCGGGTCCATGACGAGGTCTATGGCGCCGGTCTTGTCATCGACGTAGAGGATCTTGTGCCACGTCTTGCCGCCGTCGGTCGACTTGAAAACACCCCGCTCGGCATTGGACTTGAATACGTGGCCCATGGAGGAGGCGTAGACGATGTCGGGGTCGTGCGGATCGACCACGATGGCGCTGATCGTGTGCGTGTCGGCGAGTCCCGCGGCATGCCAGGTCTTTCCCGCGTCGTCGGAGCGGAACACGCCGTCCCCGGTGATCACATCGCCGCGGATGTCGCTCTCGCCCGTGCCCACGTAGAGCATCTTCGGGTTCGAGGGGGCGACGGCGATCGCCCCGATGCTGATGCTCGATCCCGGCAGCTTGCCGTCGCTGATGTTGACCCACTTCAGGCCGTAATCGGTGCTCTTCCACACCCCGCCATCGACGGCGCCCATGTAAAAGAGATTGCGCTCCCCGGGGACCCCGGCGACGGCCACCACTCGGCCGCCGATCGTCGGGCCGACGTTGCGCCATTGCAGCTCGCCCGTCACCGACCGGGGCCGGGCCGGGGCCGCGGAGGCCGCCGGGGCGAGGGCGAGCGCCGCTGCCGCGGCGAGCGCCGGCAGGGCGCGCAATGAGACCGAGCCGATCGCGCGTAAGGTCATCTGAGCTCCTCCCGAGGGGCTAGACCACTTTGGTCGCCCCCGATTTGTTCTGGCACCGGACGGTATCCCCGCAGGAAGGAGCCGCCAAGGCCGCGGCTCCTCGCGACTCGACGAGCCGACGGGTTGGCGCGGCGAGCGCGCTCGCCATTCACGGGCTTGCCGCTGCCGCAGGCATGATAATGGGTCCGCGCCAGGCGGGAAATCCCGCGGGTTGAACGAAAGGCTCGACCGAATGAAGAAGTTGATCCGACTGGCCGCCGCCATCTCCCTTGCCGCGGGCCCCGCATGGCTCGGGTCGGCGGCTGCCGCGCCGCAGAAGAGCCCGCGCGACCACAGCGCCGCCCAGGCATCCCCGGCCGCGACGCTCTTCCAGCCCCGGACCGTCAGGACCTCGGGCACAGTCACCGTGGAGGGGCACAAGATCGCCTACCAGGCGGTTGCGGGCACCCTCATCATCCACCCGAAGGGCTGGAACGACGCCGCGCCGCCCCGCACCGGCAAGAAGGCGATCGGCTGGCCGCACGGGCCGCCGGTGGCCTCGATGTTCTACGTCGCGTATTTCAAGCGCGGCGCCAAGCCCGGCACCCGGCCGATCACCTTCCTCTACAATGGGGGCCCCGGCTCCTCGACCGTGTGGCTGCACATGGGGGCCTTCGGGCCCGTGCGCGTCGTGACCAACAGCCGGACGCACACGCCTCCCGCGCCCTACGGGCTGGTCAACAACGACTACAGCCTGCTCGATGCCAGCGATCTGGTCTTCATCGATGCGCCCGGAACGGGCTACAGCCGCATCGAGGGCAAGGGCGCGAAGAAGGCGTTCTACGGTGTGGACCAGGACGCCCACGCGTTCGCGTCCTTCATCACGCACTTTCTGACGCGGTTCCATCGCTGGAACTCGCCGAAATACCTCCTGGGCGAGAGCTATGGCACGCCGCGCTCGGCGGTGCTGATCAACGACCTCGAGACCAGCCGCGACGTCGATTTCAACGGCGTGATGCTGCTCTCGCAGATCCTCAACTTCGACCTGAGCGATGACTTTCCGCAGTCGAACCCCGGCGTCGAGCTGCCGTATTGGATCTCGTTGCCGTCGATGGCCGCGACCGCCTGGTTCCACCACAGGCTGCCGGGCAATCCCCCGCACCTGCGGCCGTTCCTGAAGCAGGTCGAGCAGTTCGCCATGGGACCGTACGCCGACGCGCTCGCCCAGGGGGCGTGGCTGCCGCGGCAGAAGCTCGACGCCATCGCGCAGCAGCTGCACGAGTACACGGGACTGCCGGTCGCCTACATCAAGAAGGCGAACCTGCGGGTGAGCGGCCCGATGTTCGAGAAGACCCTGCTCGGCGATGAGGACATGACCACCGGGCGGCTAGACACCCGCTTCTCCGGGCCCACCATGGATCCGCTCAGCGAGTTCTCCGAGTACGACCCGCAGGCCGCGGCGATCAGCTCGGCGTATGTCTCGGCGTTCAACGATTACGCTTCACGCGAGCTGCATTACCGGACCGACCTGACCTACCAGCCGGAGATCGACGTCTTCCGCTGGTGGGACTTCCGGCATCAGCCGCCCGGCTTCCCGATGCCGCTGCCCGGCGTCGTGAACGTGATGCCCGATCTCGCCACGGCGATGAAGTACGACCCGGATCTCAAGATCAGCCTGAACGGCGGGTACTTCGACCTCGCGACGCCCTTCTTCGAGGGCTGGTACGAGATGCACCAGCTGCAGATCCCGCAAGACCTGCAGAAGAACATCTCGTATCACTACTACAAGTCCGGGCACATGATCTACGCCCGGATACCGGCTCTGAAGCACCTGCACGACAACCTTGCGGCCTTCATCCGCAAGACCGACAATGTTGCGGGGCGCTGACATGGCCGCCCCGGCGCCGAAGAGCCTCCTTCCCGCAGGCCTCGTGGCGCTCGCCGCCGCGTCGATCCTGGCCCTGCAGGCGGTGGGCCCCATGGCTGTGACACGGGCGGCCGATGCGCACGCGAGGCACGGCGCTCCGCCCGCAAAGCATCGCGACCCTTACTTCAGCACGGTGACGAGCACGACCTCGGGCACCGTGACGGTGGAGGGCAAGACGATCCATTACCACGCGGTCGCGGGAATGCTGATCGTCCATCCGCCCGGCTGGAACGATTCGCCGACGTCCCCGCCGCCCCCAAAGGGCATACGGACGCAGGCGTCGATGTTTTACGTCGCCTACTTCAAGGACGGCGCGGCACCGAGCCGGCGGCCGATCACCTTCCTTTACAACGGAGGACCCGGCTCCTCGACGGTGTGGCTGCACATGGGCGCCTTCGGCCCCCGCCGCATGGTGACCGCCGATCACACCCACACCCCGCCCGCGCCCTACAAGATCGTCGCCAACCACTACAGCCTCCTCGATGCCAGCGACCTGGTGTTCGTCGATGCGCCGGGCACGGGCTTCGGCCGGGTCGAGGGCAAGGGCGCCGCCAAGGCGTTCTACGGGGCCGATCCGGACGCTCACGCGTTCTCGGAATTCATCACCGAGTTCCTCTCCAGATACGGCCGCTGGAACTCGCCCAAGTACCTCTACGGCGAGAGCTACGGCACGCCGCGCTCGGCCAACCTCATCAACGTGCTCGAGACCCACGATCACATCGACTTCAACGGCGTGATGCTGCAGTCGCAGGTCCTCGCCTTCGACCTCGATGCGGGGCTGGGTCCGCTCTCGAGGTTCAACCCGGGCGTCGACCTGCCCTACGAGCTTGCGCTGCCGACCTATGCCGCGACGGCGTGGTATCACCACAAGCTCCCCGACAGTGCGCAGCCGCTGAAACCGCTGCTCGCCGAGGTCGAGCGCTTCGCCCTCACCGATTACGCGCAGGCCTTGCGCGAGGGCTCGCTGCTGAGCCCCGATGAGAAGCAGGCGATCGCCGCGAAGCTGCACGAGTACACCGGGCTGCCCGTCCCCTACATCCTCAAGGCGAACCTGCGCGTCGACGGGGGCCAGTTCTCGCACGAGCTGCTGAGCGACTCCGATGAGACCACCGGGCGGCTCGACTCGCGCTTCGCGGGTCCTTCGCTCGATCCCCTGAGCGAGAGCGGGCAGTACGATCCGCAGTCCGCCGCGATCAGCTCGGCCTACGTGTCGGCCTTCAACACCTACGTGCGCCAGGACCTGCGCTACGGGGCCGGCTTGTACTACCGCCCCGAGATCTCGCTCTTCATGAAGTGGAGCTACCGCCACCATCCGCCCGGGGTGCCGGTCGCGTTCCCTCATGCGCTCAACGTCCTGCCGGATCTCGCCAACGCCATGAAGCGGGACCCGCAGCTCAAGGTGATGCTGACCGGCGGCTATTTCGACCTGGCGACCCCGTTCTACGAGGGCATGTACGAGATGGCGCACCTGCCGATGCCCCGGCGCCTGCAGGCGAACATCCAGTACCACTACTATGACTCGGGCCACATGGTGTACGTGCACGTGCCGGCGCTGAAGCAGCTGCACGACGCCGCTGCTGCATTCATCCGCAGCACCGACAATCTCTCAGGGGACTGATCATGGGCGATCCGGTGCGATGCGGCTGGGCTCACAGGGTCATTCACGTTCTCGTCGCCGCGTCGGCGCTGGCTCTGCTCGGCTGCGCGACGCAGCCCAGCCAGGGCGGCTCCTCCAGCGGAGCGTCACATCAGCCGGCCTCGTCCGCGAGCGCCGCTGGCGCCGCTCGCCACGGAGGACACAAGGTCAGTCCGTACTTTCGGACGGTGACGAGCACGACCTCGGGTTCGGTGACGGTCGAGGGCAAGACGATCCGCTACCACGCCGTCGCGGGGATGCTGATGGTGCGTCCCCCGGGCTGGAACGATGCGACGCCGCGGCCCACTCACAAGCCCGGCACCCTGCCGACCAAGGCGTCGATGTTCTACGTCGCCTATTTCAAGGACGGTGCGCGCGCCAGCCGGCGTCCGATCACCTTCCTGTACAACGGCGGTCCGGGCTCATCGTCGGTATGGCTGCATATGGGCGCCTTCGGTCCCCGACGCGTGGTGACCGCCGATCACACGCATACCTCGCCGGCACCCTATAAGGTCGTCAACAACGACTACAGTCTGCTCGATGCGAGCGACCTGGTTTTCGTCGATGCGCCCGGCACCGGGTTCGGCCGGCTCGAGGGGAAGGGCGCGGCCAAGGCGTTCTTCGGGGCCGATCCGGACGTGCACGCCTTCTCGCAGTTCATCACCGAGTTTCTCTCGAAATACGGCCGCTGGAACTCGCCGAAGTACCTCTTCGGGGAAAGCTACGGCACGCCGCGCTCGGCCAACCTCATCAACGTGCTCGAGACGCACGACAACATCGACTTCAACGGCGTGATCCTGCTCTCGCAGATCCTCAATTACGACGACTCGACCGGGCTCGTGCGCTTCAACCCCGGAGTCGATCTGCCCTACGAGCTGGCGCTGCCCTCGTACGCCGCCACGGCCTGGTACCACCACAAGCTCCCGGACAGCACTCAGCCGTTGAAGCCTCTGCTCGCCAAGGTCGAGCATTTCGCGCTCACCGACTACGCGCAGGCGCTGCGCGAGGGCTCGATGCTCGGCGCTGCCGACCGGCAGGCGATCGCGGCGAAGCTGCACGAGTACACCGGTCTTCCGGTCGCCTACATCCTCAAGGCGAACCTGCGCATCGACGGCGGGCAGTTCGAGCACGAGCTGCTGAGCGGCGCGGATGAGACCACCGGCCGGCTCGACTCGCGCTTCGCCGGCCCCTCGCTCGATCCCCTGAGCGAGCGTGCCGAGTACGATCCGCAATCGGCCGCCATCAGCTCGGCGTATGTTTCGGCCTTCAACACCTATGTCCGCAAGGATCTGGACTATGGTGCCGGCATGTACTACCGGCCGGACCTCCCGATCTATCGCACCTGGAACTTCCGCCACCGCCAGCCCGGTGTGAAGTTCGACCTGCCGCGGGCGCTCAACGTCATGCCGGACCTGGCGAACGCGATGAAGCGCGACCCGAAGCTCAAGGTGATGCTGAACGGGGGCTATTTCGATCTCGCCACGCCCTTCTATCAGGGCATGTACGAGATGGCCCACCTGCCGATGGAGCGCCGCCTGCAGGCGAACATCCAGTATCACTACTACGAATCGGGCCACATGGTGTACGTCCACGTGCCCGCGCTGAAGCAGCTGCACGACAACGTCGCGGCATTCATCGCGCAGACCGCTCACCAGTAGAGCGGGGACCGTCGGGCCCGGGCTAACCGGATCGCTTCAGCGCGGTGACCTCGATCTCGATCTGCATCCGCGGATCCGCGAGACCCGCCGAGATCATCATGGCGGCGGGCCGGACCTCCCCGAGATATTTCCGCAGAATGGGCCAGCACCGGGGAAAGTCCTCTGCCCGGGGCAGCACGTAAGTCACCCGGACCACGTCCCGGAGTGTCGCGCCGGCCTGCTCGAGGGCCGCCGCGATGTTCCTGAAGCATTGCTCGGTCTGCTCTTCCAGGCTGTCGGGGATCGCCATGGTGGAATAGTCGAATCCGGTCGTCCCGGAGACGAACACCCAGTCCCCCTGGACGACCGCGCGGCTGTAGCCGATCTCGGCCTCGAAGGTGGATCCCGAGCTGATGAGCGTGCGGTTCACGGCGGGTACCCCGAAGAATGTGTCCGGTTCGTGCCGGTACCGGGGTGCGTTCCTTGGCGTCAGCATGATAGGCAGTTCGTTACGAGTATTGTGAAATATCGATAAATACAATATATTATTCAATTCATAAATATTTGGCACTACTCCAGTGATCCTGTATCACCATCGACCGGCGCTGGCCGTGCGGCTGGCGGACGACCTGCAGGGAAGGAATCCCTTCAGCGACGCCCCGAACGGCCTGTTCCTGGCGGCGCCGCGCCGCACGGGCAAGTCCAAGTTCTTGCAATTCGACCTTCAGCCCGAGCTCCAAGCGCGCGGCTGCTGGGTGGTCTACGTGGATTTCTGGGCCCAGTCCAGGCGCGACCCCGCCTATGTCCTGGTTGAGGCCCTGACCGCCCAGATTCAGCAGGCGCAGGGGCTCGCCGGGCACCTCGCTGCCGCGTTCTCGAAGATCAAGCTTGCAGGAGTAGAGATCGATTTCTCGCGTGTCGGCCAATCCGACGGCACATCCATCCCGAAGGTCCTTGCGCTGCTGAGCCAAGAGGTGCGTCGGCAGATCGTTCTGATCCTCGACGAAGCTCAGCACACCCTGACGACGGAGGCCGGCGAGGAGGCGATGTTCGCGCTGAAATCCGCGCGAGATCAGCTGAACTCGCCCGAAGAGCACCGCCTGCTGCTGGTGTTTTCCGGCTCCGACCGCGACAAGCTCCTGCGCCTGGTGAACTCGGCCAATGCGCCGTTCTACGGATCGCAGATCCACCACATGCCGGAGCTGGACCGTTCCTATGTCGAGCGGCTCGGCGGCGCGCTGGAGAAAGTCCACGAGTGGCTCGCGCCGGTGAACGTCGATCAGCTGTTCGAAGCTTTCAAGGCGGTGGGGTTGCGCCCGCAGTTCCTGCAGCACGTCCTGGAGGAAGTCCTGCAACGCCCGAAAACCACCCACACCCAGGCCGGGAACGACATTCTGGCAGGCGCGTACAGGGTTCAGCAGGAGGAAACCAGGTCGCGCCGGGAGCTGTACCTGGGGCTGAAACCCCTGGAGCAGTACGTGCTCTGGCGCATGCTCGAGCAAGGCGCTTCCTTCCGGCCCTATGATGCCGACTCCAAGGACTTCTACAGTACGCTTCTCGGGCGCAAGGTCAGTACGCCCATGGTGCAGGCGGCTATCGAGTCGCTGCGCGGCCGTACCCCGAGTGTCGTGTGGAAATCCTCCCGGGGAGAGTACGCCGTCGATGACACCGGCATGCGGTCCTGGTTCGCCCAGGAGAGGGACGCCGGATCATGGCCTCCGAACGCGGATCGTGAGGCGCTCCTGTCCAGGCTCGCGCGGACTTCCTCCACGCCGTGAGATCCGCTGCCGGTCCGACACCCATTCAGTTCCACGGCCACGGCTTCAGCGCGAAGTGCCGCGGCGGGATGTTGCCCGCCAGATAGCGCACGAAGTAATCCCAGCGCCGCCGCGTGATGTACGGCGTCGCGTAGAGGTAGGGGTGGCGGGCATTCGGGATCGCGATCATGTCGAAGCTTTTGTTCGCCTTGATCAGCGCCTGCACCACGAGCTCGGTGCTCTCCGGCGGCACGTTGTCGTCCATCGTGCCGTAGGTGAGCATCAGGTGGCCCTTGAGGTGCGAGGCCAGGAGCTCGTTGGCCTGATTGTCGTAGTTGGTCTTGCCGTCCTTGCCGCGCACCAGCAGGCCCTGATA
>DASTAC010000027.1:0-13371 GCA_035713045.1 Steroidobacteraceae bacterium | reverse complement strand
ATTCCTCACGATGCCGCTGACGATGGGCCAGCACTTCGCCCATGTCGACCTCGAACACAGTCGTCACGTGAGGCGCCGTATGCAGCAGGCTCTCGACCATGCGGGCCGCGATGCGCTTGCGCACCGCCGAGTGAGGCACCCTACGACCCGCAACGGCATCCGCTCCGTTGGAATCGGCCGGAGCCTCAATGGCGCCCGCGGGTGGCGCCGCCTGCCGTGCTGCTTGCGGTGCCGCGGCGGGAGTAGCCGAAGCAGACGCCGACGACGCTTCCCGCAGGACGTCCGCGACTGTGATCCGGCCGCCTTCTCCCGTACCTCGCACCGCCGAGGGCTCGAGCGAGTGCTCTGCGAGCAGCCGCCGCACGGCGGGACTCAGCTGCCGTGAGGCCGCTGCGCGCGCGGGCCCCGAAGCCGCCGCGGACACCCCGGCGACAGCGGCGTCGCGCGGTGCGGTGCCGCGCGGGCCGGTCCCGCTCCCTGCGCTCGCCACGGGGGTGGGGTCAGAGGCGCCAGCGGCGGCCGCGACACCGATCCGGCCGAGAAGCTCGCCCGGCGCGACTTCCTCCTGCTCCTGCTTGAGAATTTCCATGAGGACACCAGCGCCCGGCGAGGCCACCTCGACCGTGACTTTGTCGGTCTCGAGCTCGATGAGCGGCTCGTGCTCGGCCACCGGCTCGCCGACGGCCTTCAACCAGCGCAGCACCTGCGATCGAGTCCCCTCCTCCTGTCCCGAGGGAGCCCTGATCTCCACGATCACCTCCGTTGCCGACATGACTCAGACGCTCGCGATCTGCTGGATGGCCCGCGTGATCGACTCCACGCTGGGTACCGCCGCCTCGAGCAGCAGCGGACTGTGGGGGCTTGGAATGTCGGGCATCGCGAGCCGCTCGATCGGAGCGTCCAGACTGAAGAAGGCCTCCTTGGCGAGGCAGGCCGCGATCTCGGCCCCGAAGCCCGCGGTCAGGTTGTCCTCGTGGACGATGAGACAGCGGTGCGTCTTGGCCACCGACGCCAGCACGGCCTCCCGATCCCAGGGCGAGAGCGTTCGCAGGTCGAGGATTTCGGCATCCACGCCCGATGCCGCCGCCGCGCGCTCGCAGCGCTCCACCATGGCGCCCCAGGTGACCACAGTGAGCTCCGTGCCCTCGCGGATACGGCGCGCCAGTCCGAACGGAACGACGTACTCGTCTCCGGGATAAGGGCGGCGAGCCCACGCGCCGTCCAGCAGTGCGCGATGCTCGAAGAAGAGAGTCGGATCGTTGCCTCGCAGCGCGCAGCGCAGGAGCCCCACCGCATCCTCGGCGTTCGAGGGCACCGCCACTCGCCAGCCGATCGCGTGCACGAAGGCGACCTCGTTCGTCTGGCTGTGCCACGGGTCACCGCATTTGAAGAAGCCGCCCGGAATCCGCACCACCATCGGCGCGGCGAAGCGGTTGCGCGTGCGCCAGCGCATCGTGCCGCAGTCATGCAGCTGCTCGGTCGCCGGGTCGGCATACTTGCGGAACTGGATCTCCGGGACCGGCAGCAGGCCCGCGAGGGCGAGCCCGACGGCGCGGCCGATGATGCCCTCCTCGGAGAGGCTGGTGTCGAATACGCGGGAGGCGCCGTGCTTCTCCTGCAGGCCGAGCGTGGCCGCATGGACACCGCCCTTGGGACCCACATCCTCGCCGAACACCAGCATGCGCGGGTTCACCGCGAGCTCCACGTCGAGCGTGCGCCGGATCGCGGTCAGCATGTTGATTCTCGCCGGCTCGGGATGCGCCTCGCGCACCGATGACGCAAATGCGCAGCCCGCGGCGGCGAGGCCGCCCTGCTCCTGGACTTGCGCGACGCCTGCGGCCGTCGACTCGCAGAAGACGAAGCGGGTCAGCTGCCCGGGATCCGGGTGCGGGCGCGCCATAGCACGCGCCACCGCCGCCTCGACGTCGCGGCGCGCATCACTCGCGAGGCGTGTCCAGTCCTGCTCCGCGATGACGCGCGGTACGAGCAAACGCTGCAGCCGATGCAGCGGATCGCGTGCCCGCTCCAGAGACAGCGTCTCGGCCGACTTGTAGGCCTGGGTGTCCTGGCCGGAGTGCCCGCAAAGCCGCGGCACCGTCAGGCGCAGGAGCACCGGTCCGCGATCCTCACGCACGCGGCCCACCGCCTCGGACACGAGCTGCGCAGCCTGGCTCGGATCCGCCCCGTCTCCCTCCAGAAGCCTCAGACCCGAGAATGAGCCCAGGTTGGCGGCAATGTTGCCGCCCGGCGTCTGCAGCTGCGAGGGGACCGAGATGCCGAACCCGTTGTCCTCGATGTAGAACAACATTGGCAGTCGCAAGGTGGTCGCCATGGTGAGCGCGGACCAGAATCCGCCGGTCGCCACCGATGCATCTCCGCCCAGCACGACGGCGATGCTGCGCGCGTACGAGCCGTCGCTCAGCGCTTCACGATGGTAGCGGATCGCCTGCGCCCACCCGGCCGCCGGAGTGTACTGCGCACCGACGCCGCCGCACGCCGGCAACACGGTCGCGCCGCCGCGTCCGGGCTTGTTGAAGACGACACCGATGTCGCGGCCCCCGCTGAAGGAGCCCTCCCGCGCGAGCGGGCCGGCGGCGGCCTCCTCGAGGTCCACACCGAGCGCGAGCATGAGGGGGCGCGAGCGGTAGTACACCGTCACGCCATCGTGAGGATCGGTCAGCTGCAGCCCGAGCAGGATCTGCGCGAAGTCGTGGCCGCGCGCCGAGAACTGATACAGCACCTGCCGCTGCGGCAGGAGGCGCGACTCCTCGACATCGTCGAGGGCGCGGGAAGCGTGCAGCAGATAGCTCACCCGTCGCCAGTCGGGCTCGCGGTACGGAATCGAGGCCACCCCGCCCGGACGCGGGGCCGCGGAGGCAACGGCCGGCATGGGATTTCCCCTCATCGGTGGACGCTCGGCATAGCCTAGGGGGCCGCTACGGAAATGAGCTTTCGTTCATTGCCTCGTACGGCCATACAGTGGCAATATTCTTGCTTACTTTGTCGCAATGAGCCTTGCTTCATGCCAAAATCTCTCGACCGGCTCGACTGCCGCATCCTCGATGAGCTGCAGTCGGATGCGCGGATCTCCAACCAGGAGCTGGCGCAACGCGTCGGGCTGTCCCCGGCACCCTGCTGGAGGCGATTGCGCCGCCTGGAGCAGGAAGGCTTCGTCGCGGGCTACGCGACCCTCCTGTCCGCCCCCGCGATCGGCCTGCCGATCCAGGCCTACGCGCTGGTGTCGCTCGAGAATCATCATCCGCAGACGGTGCGCCAGTTCGATCAGCTGGTGCAGGAGCGGCCGGAGGTGCTGGAGTGCCACTCGATGAGCGGACCGAACGATTACCTGCTGCGCATCGTCGCCGCCAGCATGGAGGCTTACGAGCAGTTCCTCTCCACACGCGTGCTGCAGCTGCCCGGGGTCCGCTCCGTCAACACGAGCTTCGTGTTGCGCACGAAGAAGTTCACCACGCGGCTGCCGGTCGCAGCCGCATCGGAGGCCTAGGCGCCGAGATCGTGCATGTCCTCGGGCGTGAGGCGCACCGAAGCGGCCGCCACGTTCTGATCCAGATGCTCGATGGAGCCGGTTCCGGGGATCGGCAACATCACGGTCGAGCGTGCGAGCAGCCAGGCGATCGCGGTCTGGCCGACGCTGATGCCGTGCAGCTCGGCCACTCTCTCGAGCGCGCGCAAGGCGCCGCAGCTGCGCGCGTGCCGCCCGGAGCCGAGCGGCGCCCAGGGGAGGAAGGCGATCGCCCGGCTCTCGCAGTAGGCGAGCACCTCATCGGAGTGGCGATCCTCCAGGTTGTAACGGTTCTGAACCGAGACGATGGGCGTCAACCCCTCGCAGCGCTTGAGCTCCTCGAGGGTGACGTTCGAGACGCCGATGTGCCGGATCTTCCCTTCGCTCTTCAGGCGCACGAGCTCCCCGATCGAGTCCTCGAGCGGCACGTTGGGATCGGGGGCATGCAGCTGATACAGATCGAGCGATGCGCGCCGCAGGCGCTTCAGGCTCGACTCGCAGGCCTTGCGCAGATGCGCCGGCCGGGCGTCCCGGTTCCAGACATCGGGGCCGGGCCGCACCAGACCGCCCTTGGTGGCGATCACGATTCCGGGTGAGTAGGGATAGAGCGCCCGGGCGATCAGGTTCTCGCTGACTTCGGGCCCGTAGGAGTCCGCGGTGTCGATGAAGTTCACGCCGACGCGCACCGCACGCTGCAGGACGCGGACCGCGGTCGCGACGTCAGGCGGATCGCCCCAGATACCGCTGCCGGTGATGCGCATCGCGCCGAAACCCAGGCGGTTGACCTTGAGATCGGCACCGAGAGCGATCTCTCCGGCCGCCGAGGCATTCACGTTGGCATTCATCCCATCTCCCCACGCGGAAACCGGGGATCGGCGAGCAAACCGCATGCCGGGGCGCCAGCGTGCTCCGTGGCTCGGCGCGTCAGGAATCGAGATAGCGGGAGAGCGGCTGCGGCGGGCCGACTTCCAGGCCCTGAACATATTCGACACCGAGGGCCTCGAGCTGGCGGCGCACGCCGGGCGTCTCGACGCACTCCGCCACCGTCGCGATACCCATGGCCTGCCCGAGCGCATGGATGGCCTTGACCATCGCCCGCGAGGCCGGATCCTCGACCATGGTGCGGACGAACGCGCCGTCGATCTTCAGATAATCGACCGACAACTGCTTCAGGTACATGAATGAGGACATGCCGCGGCCGAAATCATCGAGCGCGAAACCGCAGCCGAGCCGCCGCAGCGCGTTGATGAGGGCCGAGGCCTCGCGCAGGCTCGAGATGGCAGCGGTCTCGGTGATCTCGAAGCAGAGCGCGCCCGCCGGCACGCCGCAGGCACGAATCTCCTCCCGAATGAACTGCAGCAGGGAAGGATCGCTGAGCGTCGCGCCGGACAGATTGATCGCGAGCACCCCCGCCTGCGCTCCGCGCCCCTGCGCATAGACCGTCCCGAGCATGGCGAGCGCGTTGTGCACCACCCAGCGGTCGAGCCGCGGCATGAGCCCATAACGCTCGGCGTGCGGGATGAAGTGCGAGGCGAGGATGAGCCTGCCTTCCGCATCGAGCATGCGCGCGAGCACCTCGCCGTGGCGTCGTCCGCGGCCGCCCACCGGCACGACAGGCTGACAGTAGAGCGTGAACCGGTCCTGCGCCAGAGCCTCGTTGAGCCGCGCCATCCACTGCAGACCGCCCGAGCGCAGCTCGATCTCCCTGTCGCGCGCGTCGTAGACCTGCAGGCGATCGCGCCCCTTCTCCTTGGCGAGGTGGCAAGCGGCCTCGGCGCGGCTGAGGAGCGTCGCGGGCGCCTCCACACCCAGGCCGAACGGCACGATGCCCGCGCTCAGATGCGGCTGGTAGTGAACGCCCTGCCACTCGAAGCGATAGGCGGAGATCGCCGCGCGCAACGACTCGGCGACCTCGCGAGCTTCATCGAGAGTGCAGTAGCGCACGATCAGGGCAAACTCATCGCCGCCCAGGCGCGCCAGCACGTCGCCTGGGCGCGTGCGCTGCTCGAGAATGCGGCTCACCTCCCGCAGCAGGTGATCACCCGCCAGGTGACCGCACGCCTCGTTGAGGACGGCAAACCGGTCGAGATCGAGGAAGAGCAGCGCATGACGGGTGGAGTCATCGCATCCGGGCGCGAGGAGCGAGGCGAGTTGGTGCTCGAGCTCGCGGCGGTTGATGAGCCCCGAGAGCGAATCGTGAGTCGCGCGATACGAGATCAGATGCGCTGCCTGATGCACTTCGGTGGCGTCGTAGAAGACGAGCACCGCGCCCGCCAGATTGCCCGCGAGGTCGCGGATCGGTGCCGCAGAGTCCTCGATGTAGCGGCGCGTGCCGTCCCGATGCACGAGCACCGTGTTGTCCTCGAGACTCACCACCCGGTTCTCGCGCAGACAGACCGCGACCGGATCTATCTGGCGCTCGAGGGTCGTACCGTTCAGCACCTCGAACACGTGCTCGAGCGGCCGGCCCCGCGCCTGCGAGCTGGTCCAGCCCGTCATCCGCTGCGCGGCGGGGTTGATGTACTCGATGCATCCGCGGTGGTCGGTGGTGATGACGGCATCGCCGATCGAGCGGATGGTGACCTCGGCGAGTTCCTTCTGCCGAAAGAGCGCATTCGCCGTCTGGCGGACCTTGGTCGCGCTCAGCGCCGCGAGCGAGCAGGCGAGCAGAACGAAGAGCCCATTGAAGAGCATCTCGTTGCGGCTCTCCCGCATTGCCTGCGCCGCGAAGGTCGCCACCGTGCCCTCCACAGTGGCGGAGAGCCGGTCCAGTGCGGCGGTGGTGCGGGCGGTCTCGGCCAGCCAGCTGCGGCCGTCCGGATGCAGCCGGCCGCTGAGCACCCCCGAGACGAGCGGTGCGAAGTGTCCGCTCAGCGACCGGTCCGCCTCCTCGATGGCCTGCCGCACGTGATCGTCGAGACGGTGCAGCCTCGCGAAGACGCGCAGGCTCTCCTGAGCCTCCCGCGCGACGGCGTTATCGCTCTCGAGCTGCGCGCGAGCGGCGGCCGGCGGCGCCTGGTCCGCGCTCAGGTAGAAGGCCATGAGCCCGCTCTCGCGTCGCGCATGCTCGGTGAGCGTCCACACCGCACGCTGCACGGCTGCGTAGAGGCGAGCCGGACGCTCCGGCGCATCGACGCTGAAATACACCGCTTCGCGCGCTGCAGCGGAGTCCTCGATGACGCGGGTGACCGCCCGCTGCCACGCATCCTCCCCGAGCGCACAGGGGTGCGATCGCAGACAGGTTGCGAGCTGTCGACGCACGGCCCCCAGGGCGTGGAAGGACGCCGCGGCGCTCGCGTGCCGCGCCAGCAGATCACGGCTCATCGGGGAGCGCGCCGCGATGGCACGCGTGCGGTCCATGGCCCGCTGCCAGAGCAGATCGCCGCGATGGCGCGCGCGCTGCAGCGCTTGCAGCCGTTCCGGGTCGAGGCGCTCGCCACCGAGAAGCGCGCTCCCGTAAGTCAGCTCGAGCTCCAGCAAGCCTCCAGCCGCGATGAAGTCGTTGGTGGCGGCGTCCACCAGCGCGATCTGCCTCGCCTGCTCGTAGCGGTGCAGCGACCGCCAGCCCGTGCGCACCGCGAGCACGATCACGAGCATCGAGAGCAGGACGATCGCGACGTTGATGACCCGCCGCGCGTCCGGCCGCAGGAAGCCCCGCGACTGAAGTCGCTGCAGGAGCGCCGCTGAGGAAGGTGCGGGTGGCACGATTTGCCCGGGTGTCCACGGCAGTATAAGCGCGGCCCTGCGCGACCGCCATTTCGCCCGCCACCGCCCGCCGGGAGAGCCTCAGCGCAGGGGCAGCTCGGCCGAGCGGGTCACGGTGCGCATGGCGAAGCTCGATTGCACGCTCACGACGCTCGGCAGGCGCGTCAGATGTTGGCTGTGGATGCGCTCGAAATCCGCGAGATCGGCCACGACGATCCGCAGCAGGTAGTCGTGCTCTCCCGTCATCAGGTAGCACTCCATCACTTCGGGAATGCGGCGCACCGCGGTCTCGAAGGCCGTCAGGCCCGACTGGCTCTGCCGGTCGAGGGTGATGCTCACGAAAACGTTGACGGGATAGCCCGCCTTCTGCTGATTGATGAGCGCGGTATAGCCCTCGATGAGCCCGGACTCCTCCAGCGCCCGTACCCGGCGCAGACACGCGGACTCCGAGAGGCTGACCTCGGCCGCGAGGCGGGCGTTCGTCATGCGCGCGTCCTGCTGCAGGAGGCGCAGGATGGCACGATCGTATCGGTCCAGCTCCATGATCGCAGGATTCTGCCACAACTCGGTCTTTTTGTCGCAGATTCTGCCGGCCGCGCTCGCCCGGACGGCCAGTTCGCAAGCTCCCGCCTGCCCGCCCCCCTAATCTGTCGGGACACGTTCAATCGGGGGCTGAGCCATGCTGATCGGTGTTCCGCGCGAGATCAAAGTCCACGAGTATCGGGTCGGCCTGGTGCCCGCCGGGGTGCGCGAGCTCACGGCGGCCGGGCACGAGGTCATCGTCGAGACGGGCGCGGGCGAGGGCATCGGCCTTTCCGACGCCGAATACCGGGCCGCGGGCGCCGGTATCGCGGCGAGCGCCGCCGAGGTGTTCGCCAAGGCGCAGCTCATCGTGAAGGTGAAGGAGCCGCAGCCCCTCGAGTGCCAGATGCTGCGCCAGGGCCAGGTGCTCTTCACCTACCTGCACCTTGCCGCGGACCCCGTCCAGGCCCGTGGTCTGATGACCTCCGGCGCCACGGCCATCGCCTATGAGACCGTCACCCGCAAGGGTGCCCTGCCGCTGCTCACGCCCATGAGCGAGGTGGCCGGACGCATGTCGATCCAAGTCGGCGCCACCTGTCTTCAGAAAGCCAACGGCGGACGCGGGGTGCTCCTCGGGGGCGTTCCCGGCGTGCCCCCGGCGAAGGTAGTGATCCTGGGTGGAGGCGTCGCTGGCACCCACGCAGCGCAGATGGCCGTCGGTCTGCACGCGGATGTGACCGTGGTTGACCGCTCCGTCGAGCGCCTGCGGGAACTCTCGAGCCTCTTCGGCGCCTCGTTGCGCACGGCCTACTCCACAACCCAGACCGTAGAGAAGCTGGTCCGTGAGGCCGACCTCGTCGTCGGGGCCGTACTGATCGCCGGCGCCGCCGCCCCGAAGCTCGTGACCCGGGCCATGGTCGCGACGATGCAGCCGGGCTCGGTGCTGGTCGACATTTCGATCGATCAGGGTGGCTGCTTCGAGACCAGCCATGCCACGACCCACGCGCAGCCGACCTTCGTGGTCGACGGTGTCGTGCACTACTGCGTAGCCAACATGCCGGGCGCCGTCGCGCGCACCTCCACCTTCGCGCTGACCAACGCCACGCTGCCCTATGTCAGGTTGCTGGCCGATCACGGCTGGCAGGCGGCACTGAAGCAGGATCCGGGCTTCGCCGCCGGACTCAACGTGCATGCGGGCCAGATCACGCACGAGGCGGTGGCGCAAGCGCTCGATCTGAAGGCGCATCGCAATCCGGTGAGCTCCGCCGCCGCTTAGCGCTCGATCATCGTCCGTCCCTGCTGGCGCGGCCGAGCCTCTGCCGGTACGCTGGGTGCCCCAATCACAGGAGGCTCCGAATGTCCCTGAGCAAGCTCGCCCTGCCGGCGGTGCTGCTGGCGGCCTGCGCCGGCACCGCGTTCGCCAAGCCCGTCACCTACGTGTGCGATCCTGCGCACACCCATCCGAGCTTCGCCGCCGATCACATGGGGGGCCTCTCGGTATGGCGCGGCACGTTCCGCAAGACTGCCTGCACCATCGTGCTCGATCGCGCGCGGCGCACCGGCACCGTGGATGTCACGGTCGACACCTCCTCGATCGATTTCGGCCAGGCGAAGCTCAACAAGGACGCGCAGGGGCCGGTCCTTTTCGATGTGGCCAAGTACCCGACGGCGACCTACAAGGGCCGGCTTGCGGACTTCGTGCATGGCAAGCCGACCAGGGTGCTGGGCCAGTTCACCCTGCACGGCGTCACCCATCCGCTGACGCTGACCCTGCGCAGCTTCGAGTGCAAGGAAGTGGCGATGATGCACCAGTATCGCTGCGGGGCGGATGCCGTGGGCCACTTCGAGCGCGACCGCTACGGCATGACCTTCGGCAAGCAGTTCGGCTTCCGGATGTGGGTGCGCCTGAAGATCCAGGTGGAAGCGGTACGCCAGGGCTGAGTCCCGCCCGGCTCCCGGCCTATCGACATTCCGAAGAAATCTGAGAACGGCTGAGCTGCAGCCGGCTGCCGGGCAGGGCATTGTGTAGACTTCGGCAAGCAACCCCGAACGAGCATCGATGCCCTTGCCCCCATCCCTACCCGATGAGCAGCTGATCGAGGAACTGCTCGCCGCCTCCGTGGTGGCGGGCCGGGCCACCCTCGAGATCTACCGCGCCGGCTTCACCGTCACCCGGAAGGCCGATGAGTCACCGGTCACCGCGGCCGACCATGCCTCGGAGAAGATCATTCTCGAGCATCTGGCGCGGCTCGCGCCGACGGTGCCGGTGGTCGCGGAGGAAGCGGCCGCGGCCGGCTCCATGCCGCAGGTGGGCGAGGAGTTCTTTCTCGTCGATCCGCTGGACGGCACCAAGGAGTTCATCCACCGGCGCGGAGAGTTCACGGTCAACATCGCGCTCATCCGCCGCGGGATGCCGGCACTCGGGGTAGTCTACGCGCCGACGAGCGGTGTGCTCTACGCGGGCGACGTCGCCGCCGCGCGCGCCTTCCGTTGCTCTCATCCCGCGGAGGCCGCAACGCCCGGACCGCGTGAGCCGATTCGAGTACGGCCCGTACCCCCGGCGGGGATCACGGCGGTCGTCTCACGCTCGCACTCGACACCGCAGACCGAGTCGTACCTGCGCCATTACACCGTCACCGAGCGCGTCTCCGTCGGCTCGTCGCTGAAGTTCTGCCTCGTGGCCGCCGGCGAAGCCGACCTCTATCCGCGCCTCGGCCCGACCATGGAATGGGACACGGCCGCCGGCCACGCCGTGCTCGCGGCCGCAGGCGGCAAGGTGCTCGCCCCCGACGGGGCGCCGCTCGCCTACGGCAAGCCCGGATTCCGCAATTCGTTCTTCATCGCGAGCGGCACGCTGCAGCCCGTGCCGCTCGACGCCTGAGGTGCCCGTGAGCACGCAAACCCTCGCGCGGCATGCGCTCTCCCAGCACCTCAAGCGCCTCGAGGCGGAATCGATCGCGATCATCCGCGAGGTGGCGGCGGAATTTCGCAACCCGGTGATGCTCTACTCGATCGGCAAGGACTCGGGCGTGATGCTGCACCTGGCGCTCAAGGCCTTCTTCCCCTCGAAGCCGCCGTTCCCGCTGCTGCACATCGACACCGGCTGGAAGTTCCGCGAGATGCTCCGGCACCGTGATGCCATCGCGGCGCGCCATGGCCTGAAGCTTCTCGTGCATACCAACGCCGAGGGCGTCGCGCGCGGAATCAATCCGATCACCTCCGGATCGCAGCTCCACACCCAGGTGATGAAGACCGAGGCGCTGAAGCAGGCGCTCGACAAGTGGCAGTTCGATGCAGCCTTCGGCGGCGCCCGCCGCGACGAGGAGAAGAGCCGGGCCAAGGAGCGGGTGTTCTCCTTCCGCTCCGCCGGCCACGTGTGGGACCCACGCAACCAGCGCCCGGAGCTCTGGAGTCTCTACAACACGAAGATCAACAAGGGCGAGACGATCCGCGTCTTCCCGCTCTCCAACTGGACGGAGCTCGACATCTGGCAGTACACCCGCGCGCAGCAGATCCCGGTGGTGCCGCTTTACTTCGCGGCGCCGCGCCCCGTGATCGAGCGCGACGGCCTCCTCATCATGCGCGACGACGATCGCATGCCGCTCGCGCCCGGGGAGGTCGAGCAGGTGCGCATGGTGCGGTTCCGCTCGCTCGGGTGCTATCCGCTCTCGGCGGCGATCGAGAGCGAGGCCGCCACGCTCGATGACATCATCGAGGAGATGCTGATCGCGCGAACCTCCGAACGCTCGGGAAGGCTCATCGACAGCGACGAGGCGTCCTCGATGGAGAAAAAGAAGCGCGAGGGCTACTTCTGATGGAGGCAAGGCATTGACCGCTTATGCGCACGATCGGGTGACGGTGAGCTCCGGCGGCAGCGGACCGGAGAAGGGGCTGCTGCGCTTTCTCACCTGCGGCTCGGTGGATGACGGCAAGTCGACGCTCATCGGCCGCCTGCTCTACGACACGAAGCTCATTCTCGAGGACCAGCTCGCGGCCCTCGAGCGTGACAGCCGCAAGCACGGCACCACCGGTGACGACATCGATTTCGCCCTCCTCGTCGATGGCCTGGAGGCCGAGCGCGAGCAGGGCATCACCATCGATGTCGCTTACCGGTTCTTCTCCACCCCGCGACGCGCCTTCATCGTGGCCGACACCCCCGGACACGAGCAGTACACGCGCAACATGGCGACCGGCGCGTCCAACGCCCACGCGGCGGTGATCCTGATCGATGCGCGCAAGGGCGTCCTCACCCAGACCCGCCGCCACAGCTACATCTGCTCGCTCCTCGGCATCCGTCACGTGGTGCTCGCGGTCAACAAGATCGACCTGGCCGACTTCTCGGGCGAGCGCTTCCACCACATCGTCGGCGATTATCTCGGCTTCGCGCAGGCGCTCTCCTTCAGCTCGATCACACCGATTCCGGTCTCGGCGCGGTACGGTGACAACGTCACGACGCGCTCGCCGCGGATGAGCTGGTATGACGGCCCGACTCTCATCGAGCACCTGGAAGGCCTGGATGCGACGGAAGGCCTGGACGGCAAGCCGTTCCGCTTCCCCGTGCAGTGGGTCAACCGCCCCAACCTCGACTTCCGCGGCTTCTCGGGCACCGTCGCCTCCGGCGTGGTGCGGCCCGGCGATCGGGTGATCGTGGCGGCGTCCGGACGGGATACCACGGTCGCGCGCATCGTGACCGCGGATGGCGATCTGCCCGAGGCGCGCGCCGGCGATGCCGTCACGCTCACCCTGTCCGATGAGGTGGACGTGGCTCGCGGCGACATGCTTGCGCACCCGCAGGGCCGGCCCGAGGTCGTCGATCAGTTCGCCGCGCAGGTGCTGTGGATGATCGAGGAGCCGATGCTGCCGGGGCGCTCGTATCTGATGCGCATCGGCACCCAATACGTGCCCGCGCGGGTGACGAGCCTCAAGCACAAGACAGACGTCAACACGCTGGAGCACATCGCCGCCAAGACGCTCGGCCTCAACGAGATCGGCCTCTGCAATCTCGCGACGGCGACTCCGGTCGCCTTCGACCCCTACTGCGAGAACCGCGAGACGGGCGCGTTCGTGCTGATCGACCGGTTCACCAACGCCACGGCGGGCGCCGGCATGATCGCCTTCGGGCTGCGCCGTGCCACCAACATCCATCGCCAGGCGCTACTCGTCGACAAGGCGGCCCGTGCGCGTATGAACGGCCACCGTCCCGCCGTCCTCTGGTTCACCGGGCTCTCCGGCTCCGGCAAGAGCACCATTGCCAACATCGTGGAGCGCGAGCTGCACGCCCGGGGCGCGCACACCTACATGCTGGACGGCGACAACGTGCGCCATGGCTTGAACCGCGACCTGGGCTTCACCGATGCCGACCGGGTGGAGAACATCCGGCGCGTGGGCGAGGTCGCGCGGCTGTTCGTCGATGCCGGCGCGATCGTGCTCTGCTCGTTCATCTCGCCCTTCCGGGCGGAGCGGCGCATGGTGCGGGAGCTGGTGGATGAGGGCGAGTTCATCGAGATCCACGTGGACACGGCGCTCGAGGTCTGCAAGCAGCGCGACCCCAAGGGACTCTACGCGCGCGCCCTCGCCGGCAAGATCAAGAATTTCACCGGCATCGACTCGCCCTACGAGGC
>DASTAC010000026.1:0-10270 GCA_035713045.1 Steroidobacteraceae bacterium | reverse complement strand
GGATCGTGATCACCGAGGCGAATGAGTTCGTCTGGCCGGGGCCCGATTTGCGCCTCGTACCTGGACGAGATGACTCCGTTACCGCCGAAAGGTCCCGGCTATTGGTAAGGCGGGTCAGAAGCCCTGAAGCAACAGGTCGATGGCGGCAACGACCTCATCCCGCCGATCATTTACGTTGACAACCGGCCTCTTCAACATCTGGACGGATACCGCAGCCATCTGCTGGGTCAGCATCAGGTAGGTAGCGTCTTCAATCTGGAAGATCGGATTCAGAATCTTCATGGGGATGGGCGCGATGCCAGAAGGCACGAGCGGAATCACTAGGCGGCTGTTCAAGTGCCCCATCAAATTCGCCTGAACGTCGAGCAGAAACCCGTTCCCGTCAGGGTTCACATACACATCGAAACGCGCCATCAGAACAACCGGTATTTGTCGAGCACCATGCCGTGCTTGTCAACAAACTCGTTGTAGCTCTGGATGGCCACAGCGTTCTCCTGAAGCCACTGCTCACGCCGGCGCCGCGCCACCGCCGCCGCAACTCCGTCCTCGGCCGCCTGCGATACGTTGATCCCCAGAGCCTTGGCCTCCGTCAGTAAGGGCTCTGCGAGCGACACACTCGTGGTCTTCTTCGGCGCGACGGCATAGCTGCTCATAGGCGGGTCTTCCGGAAAGTCTTGCACTGCAGCAACAGTATATCTAATATAAAAAATGTTATCCACGGTCGCATTCTGCACGCCGGGACGCTCATCCGGGTAGGCGTGCAGCGGCCCCCCGTTCAGCGCTCTTTAATTCTCTGTAGGCAGCTCTTAATCGCAAGTAATTGATTCTTATTGAATTAACAGATCGCATAATTCGACCTAATTCATTTGAGCCCATTTTTCCGGATGCATCCGAAGCCTGGCGGTAGCCGTGGGCGGATGCACGGCCTACACCCTGCGCAGCGCCGGACCTTAGGGCAGGCGAGAATCTATCGTCCGGACATGAGCCTCCGCGGCCGAGTAAATGGTCTGCGCGCACTCGGCGGTACGCGCTGCATCGGCCTCGGTGGGCAGCTGCTCGCCCACCGCTCGCGTCCTCGCGTCATAGTTGTGGCGCTTCGCCTGTTCGGCTGCTTCCGCCCGCCATTCCATACCAAGCTCGAGCGTTCCAGCAGCTGCCAGGAACGTTTCCAGGTCCGGGCGCTCCCGGTAATTCGCCAAGTCGCGCACGGCCCTGGCAGCGGCCAGGGCCCCATCGTAGCCGGCGCAGACGCGGGTCAGTGCGGATAGTTCGTGAGACTGCGCATCGGCCACCACGGCCTGAGCATAAGTCATCGCCGCGCGTCGTTCGCCGCGCTCCATCGGGGAACTCTGCATGCTCCCGATTCGCTCTTCGTTCGTCATCACGTCGTCTACCTCTCAAGTTTGTTTCATGTAAAACCACGGAGGTTCCAGATCCGCCTTCTCGCGAAAGAGCAGCTTACCCGGGCGTGCCACACGACTCGGATTAGCGCGCTCTGACTAGCGCCATCGGATCGCAAGCGGGATCTCTCTGTTGTAACAGGTAACGATGGCACGCTCGAAGAGCTCGGCTTCCTCCCGGGCACAATTACGGCACACGCAATATGAGCTCGGCACATTCCTGGCACTTGCCCCCATTCGCATTTCGGGATGGGGGTCTTGCCTCAAGTACTCGATCGAATGGTGGAGGCTGCCGCGGGGGTCGCTGAGCTGTTGGTGCCGCGCCTGGTACAGCAGCTGAGCACGCTGCGCACACAGCGCGAGGAGCTCTAAGGCGCTCCGATGAGCACCGACAAAAGCCGCTCCTGATGCACGATGCGCCGGTTCTGCTCGAAAATCGATTGCAGGGACGGTTCCCACGGCGTCGGCCCAGGGGCTCGAGTGTCTCTCGGCAGGACGGCGCCTTCGGCATCGGCAGAGGCGACTGCCTCAAGATAGTCGGCCGCGCTCATCCGCCAGGGAATGAGCCCTAACGCCATGACGCGCGCACAGATTGCAAGCCCGGCGGCATCGAAGTCGCCGTGATAGCGCAGCTCGGCACCCGAGGCGAGAAGCTGGGACAAGAGGAGCAGTACCGTCGAACTCGGATTACCGTTCGTCGAGATCACCGGGGTCGATGCATGCCTCTGGGCAGCCGCCTCGACGATTCGTGGATTCTCGACAACCAGGATGCGGCTGCCGCGAGGCACGGCGGCGGGATGCGCCTCCAGAGCGAGCCGGCTGATGTGCAGCGGAACGCTCGCGGCGAGAGCCGCTGTGGCGAGGGGTCCGAGACCGCATCCTTGGGAGAGCGGCAATCGCCAGGTGAGAGCGGGTGCGGAGGTGAGATCGAAGTGAACACCGGCCTGCGCCCAGATATCGCGGCGGTCGGTTGCGTCCAGCCTGAAGGCCAGGGCTCGGCTTAGGGCAGCTTCGATGCGCGTGCCCGGGTCGAGCGCATGCGCGGAACCCAGCAGGCGGGCGGCCAGATCGATCCGGCTGATCGGCGCCGGGCGCTCCTGCGCGAGGTAATCGAGCACCGCTCGAATGCTCTGCAACAGTTCGCGGGCTGGCGCGGCCTCGAGACTACGGAAGATGCCGGCGCGGATGACTTCATCGATCCACTCTCTCGCCCACGGCTCCGGCCAGTCGGCGACGGTGGCGCGCACAAGCTCGCGCGCTTCGCGCCGCTCGGCTCGCTCGGCACGCAGACGGGCGGGCTCCGCGGAGACTTCATGACCGAGACGAGCGAGCGCCGCGCTGAGATTCGCGCCGACGCCGAGGTGCACCAAGCCTGCCTCGAGCGCGATCAGATCCACCGACTTCCCGACACGGGAGCCGAGGAGAGACTTCAAGACCAGCCTTGCCGATGACGACAGCGGAGGCAGCGGAAGGCGCCCGCGGCTGTCGCATCCCCGCGCTTCGAGACGCCGGCGCACGCGCAGCCACAGGACATCGAGATCCGGCACCCGAAGCGATGCTGGCGCGGTCACCAGAGAGACGCCTGGAGTTGTGTCGTATCGGCCTCGATGTCGGCGGCAGGAAGAAATCTCCCGGCTGCGGGCAAGAGGCGAAATACACGAGGCTCAGCGAGCGCCGCGTCAGGCAACTGCGTTTCGCTGCCGACCTGACCGGTCTGCTGCGCCGGCTCGTGTCTCGAGATCCAGGCCGCGAGGCGCAGATCGAGCATCAGATCCGTGACCCGGCGCGCGAGCCGGTCGGGCGACTCCACCAGGTCTCCCGCCCACCCCCGGCTGTGTGTCTCGGCCAATTCTCCGATCACATCCACGACATCCTTCCAGTCGGCGGCTCGCGCTGGCAAAGCGGAGAGTCGGCCAATGAGGAGCAGCGCCGCATGGCAGACCGTGCCACCCGCCGGAAACCGCGTTTCCGCCAGGACCCCCGAGGGATCGATCGCAGCGATGCCTTCAGCCCGGGCCTCGAGTGTGAGACCCAACATCTCTTCGAGCAGATCCTCCTCCTCCCCGAGGCGGCGGCGCAGCTCCGACCACTCGGCATCGCTCAGGTCGGCGCGATATAGGACCGGATCCTCGACCAGCCGGCAACGCATCCACTGCCGGGATGTACCCCGCCGCTCGGCGCGCGCCAGCAAATCCTGCGGGCTCTCCGCTCCTACGAGAGCGGACAGCGGCAGCAGCGCGATGCGCTCGGGCCGGATCTTCAGGACCGCATCGGCCGTCTCGTCTCCTGCGTAGGCGTCGACGTGCTGATACAGCTCGCTGGCGAGACCCAGCTCGATCATCCACTGCAGCACGCAGACCAGCGCGCGCCGCATCGTTGGGGAATCCTCGAGTGTGATGTCGGCCTCAACGGCTGCCGAGCGCACGCGCTCGACCAGATCCCGGAGGCTGATCACCGCAGGTCCTGCGACCGTCGAGCCGAGGACGAGCGCGAGCAAGGTGTACTCCAACGGATGGAAGGGACGACCGCTCGGCGTCCGCAGCGGCCGGCGCTCGGCGACGAAGCCGTCTTTGAAAAGACGCGCGGTATCGGCATTGACATGCAGCCGATAGCCGAGGCGCTGCGTGAGCCAGCGGTCCAGCTCCGACTCATGGCGCCGGATCAGGCGAAAGAGCTCCGGGTCGTGCTCCTTGCAGGTCAGCGGGCGCTGCATGAGATGGCGAGCGCAGGTTTGCAGCTCGAGGGCCGATTGCGGAGGGCGGTCAGACGGCACTGCTCAGCGCCTCCGGCAAGCTTGTCGTGGCGATCGCGCCGGCGGCGCGCACCGTCACGGTAAGATTCAGCATCGTCCATGTACCGCCCGGCGCATGAACACGCGTATGCCGGCCCCTCGTGCGCTCGATGCGGCAAACCACCGGGCCGTCGGTCCGCTCGACGGCCGCCGCGCGCGTGCCGAGCTGCACGAGGGCTCGCCCGATGAGCTCCTGCAATCGCCTGAGCGCACCGGCCGACACGGTGCGACCGTCGATTACGGGCTGATCGAGCAGCTCGTAATCCGCACGCTCTCGCGTTGCACGCTCCTCGGCGCGACGCCGCTCGAGAAGTGTCCGCTCCCGGGTCCGATCCGGGATCGGCGTGATCCGCCCCCGCGGCGTGGTATCACCGCGCTCCCTGAGGGAGACGGCGACCTCGGCGCGCGGCGCGTTCCACCACGAAGTCGCGGTTGGCACGGGATCGCCGGCGTCGGCTGCAAGCGTGCCGTAATGGTTGCTCGGTGAGAGGCCGAAGGCCGCCACGGCGAGCCGCGGCGCTTCCTCTGGAGATCGCGCAAAGAACTGCGCGAGGCGCAGGAAGTCTGCCCGACGGGACGCCGAGCCCACACCGGCCCGCGACAGGCGCGTGAGATTCAGCGTCAAGGTACGCACTGCGGCAACCGCCTCGCGCGTCAGCGTCTCGATGCGCGAGGGCCGCCCTGATCCGCGCAGAAACCATGAGCCCAGATGCTCCCAATCCTGAAGCCGCGAGCCTGCGCGATGACGCACGGCAACACTGCCGGAGAGGCCGGCCGCATCGACGCGGCCGGCCAGGCCCTTGCTGGCGCGCTCCACCAGGAGCGTGAGCCGATAGTGAAGCGATGCCAGCCGGTAGCCGATCGGCCGCGCGGCCCGCTCGATCTCCTCCAGTCGTTCGCCAACATAGCCGACCAGCACTTCGGCGAAGAACCGCAGCTCCTCGGGCGCGAGATCGTAACGGCTCTGCCACTGATTGATCGCGGCGAAGAGCTGCGTGATCTCTGCGGTGAATGCCTCGTGAGGGTCGAACACGGCGCTGACCGCATCGGCCAACATGTCGGCCTCCGTATGCTCGATATCGAGCGAGCCGATGCGATCCAGCGCGTCGAGCAAAGCACGCAACCGTGAGGTCGAGACATCTGTGACCGCATCCACGCGTGTCAGAATGCCCTCGACCATCTGGTGCACTTCCTGACCGGCGCGGGTGATGAGATATCGATTGCGCCGCCGGTAGTAGTCCTGGATGCTCTGCGGGTTGCCCACCGCGGACGATACGGTGAGATTGCCCCAGCGGCGCAGGGCCTCGAGCCGGTCGCCGACCAGCTCTACCTCCAGGGCGTGATCAGCCTGCGCGAGCCGCGCCGCGATCGCCTCGGGCGTGAACTCCGAGAAGAACGTACCCGCGAAGATGCCCATGATCGCGCGGTAGTCGGTCCATTCGGACGCGTTGATGTAGCGAAAGAGATCGCGGGCGCCCGTAGCGAAATCCGCGGGGGATCGCTCGGGGACGCTCGGTGCTTCCGGTAGGCTCATCGGACCATCTCCCGGCGGCGCCCATCCCAGCGCGAATGCTCGAGAACGATCGTGGCAAGATCGGCGTCGCGGATCACCTCGGTGATCGCGAGCTCCGGAACCGTCTCGTGCGTCCCCCACAGGCGCTCGCTGGTCGCGATGAAATCGAGATCGAGCTCGACCAGCAGGCCGAAGAGCTTCGGATGATTATCCTCGGAGACCTTGGCGAAGGCATCATCGAGCAGGATGAAACGCGGCGCCTCGGGCGACAGTGCGGCGAGGCCGTCGCATGAGGCAGCGACGGCCGCGAACAACGGCAGATACGAGACAAGCTTCTTCTCGCCCTCGGAAAGCGCGGTGCGGCGGCTCAACCGCTCCGGCGAGCGGCCCGGCCGCTCGAGCAGAATGGTCATGGCGTGCCAGGCGCGATAATCGAGCACGCGCGCGATCAGCTCGCGATACGGGGCGCCCGGATCTTCCCGGTGCGCGTCGTCGATGCGGCGGCCGAGCGCTTCGGACAGGCTCCGGTCCTCCTCCGACGTGCGCAGATCCGGCATCTTGGCGAGCAGATCGATCGTCTCGGCAAGCGCGGGATCGAGGTCCTCCCGCCGGCGCCACCTGAGACGTACGCCAATGCCATGCGAGGTGGTGATTGCGGACAGCCGCTCGTTCATGCGCTCGACCAGCTCGCCCGCCGCGTGCAGCTTGCCGGCGATTTCCCGTGCCACCAGCCCTTGCAGGAGATTCCGCAGCGCCTGGTGTTGCTTGGTGGAAAGCAGGCTGGAAAGGGTCGAAAGCTGCGTCTGGACGAGCTGAGTAGCCGCCGGGAGCGGTGTCTGCTGCGCGAGGGGGCCCGTCACCTCGATGTGCAGCGGCCGATGCTCGTCCGGCTGCCGATCCTCGGCGTCCCAGCCGACTCCGAGCGAGTCCCGGCGGCGGCGGATCGACTGGCGAAGGCCTTCGGCTGTCGTCGGCGGCTCCTCGGGCCGCGGGACCTGCGTGCGGATCGCCTCGGCCAGCACGCGAGCGCCCACGGCAGGGCTCTCGGCAGCGGAAACGCCTGCCAGCGCTGCGCGAATCCGGACTTCGGCCGTCTCGCCATCACTCGGTGCTGACGCGGCGTCACCGTCTGCGACACCTTTCGGCGGCTCGGTCGCCGCTTCGATCAATCCCGGCACGGTCAGTGCCCGCTGGAGTATGTCCAGCGTCAGCCCACACTCGGCGTCGGCGCTCTCGCGCGCGCGAGCGGCGGTCTCACAGTCCTTCGCGGCGCCGGCCACATCGCCGGCGGCCTGCTCGAGCTTGATGTCAGTTTGCCTGGCGGAGCGTTCCGTCTCGGCGAGGGCGCTTTGCTTGACGGTGATGGCGGCCACGACCTCCCGGTAGGCCACGCCGACGGTAGCATCCAGCGTCTTCAAGCGCTCCGTCGCAGAGCTCAACTCTCCCTCGATAGTGACGAGTTGCGACCGGCTCTGCTCCTCATTGTCGCGGGCAGTCTGCCAGTCCTCGCCGCGATCCCGCCACCGGTCGACGGCGCGCGCAAGCAGCACGAGCCCGCGCTGCGCCTCCCGGCTCTCCTGAATGATTCGTCCGAGGTCGTCTCGGATGCCGCGCAGCTCGCGGAGTGTGGCCGGCAGAGACAGTCGGGCGGCGGTGCCCTGCGCGTGGGTGACCGCTTCCGAGTGGCGCAGCTCTGCCGATTGCAGGGCGGAACGGCGCGCGCTGAGCTGCTCCTCAGCTCTCTGCGCGTCCCTCTGCGAGCTGTTGCGTTGCCACATTGCGCTCTGGACGGGATGATCCGACGGAATCCGCGCGCGCAGCTTTATCGCTGCCTCGAGTGCAGCCCGGGCCGACTCGACGTCGCCGGCAAGCCGCTCACATTGCTCCTTTGCCTGCGCGAGGGCGAGCGCGCTCTGCGCGCGCTGGCGCTCCAATGTCGCTCGCCGTGCGCTGACGCCAATGTGCTCGGCCTCGCGCTTCAGATGCCGGCCGCACAAGGATCCCAGCCTGAACTCCCCCTCGAGGGTCACCACCGTATCGGCACCCGCAGACGCGTCCGTCGATATCGCGCGCAGGATGCGCTCGACGTTACCGCGCGTCTCGGCATCGACGCCATTCTCAGCATCGGGACGCAGGAGAGCGCTCAGGGGCGCGGCCACCTCGTTACCGAGGGGCGCAATCACGACCTGACCGTCGGCCAGCCGCAGCGCATTGCGATGCACCTCAGCGGTCAGCAACCCGGAAGCCTCGAGTGCGCCTTCGAGACCGGCCCTGGCCGCGCTATCGAGGTGCTCCTCGAAGTCGACCAGCTCCGCGAGGCACCGGCCCGTACGCTGCTGCCACCCGAGCAGCGGCGGATCAGGCAGCTCTTTGGCCGCCAGCTCCGCGGCGTGCGCCTCGAGCTCGTGCACGATTTCCCACTGCCGCTTTAGTGCGGCCTCGCGCTCGGCGCAAAGCCCTTCGTGACGCCGGATCGTCGGCGCGATCCAGGACTCGAGCACCGGGCCGATCCGCTCGAGAGTGGGTTCATCGCGAATGGCAATCACCACTGGCGGCGGTTGAATCCACTCGAGCCCGTGGGCGTCGTGATGTTGCTGGACCTCCTCCATCCAACGGCTGACGGCGTCCTGCCAGGCATCGATGGCGGACTGAAGCGACGCCAGCGCGTCGGCGAGGGCGCAGCGTGCCTGGTCGGCTGTCGACTCCGACTCCGCTGCCGCGCGCTCCGCCTCCTGGACGACGCGCTCTGCGGCCTCGACCCGCTCGAGCGCCGCTTCGACAGACTCCACCTCCTCGATTCGTTGGCGCGCCGCGGCACCGAGCGCCGACAAGGCGCGATCATCCGCTGTCGCCGCGAGCGGCTCGATCGGCGCCCGCTCGAGGTCATCGGCGGAGTCAGGGCGGCAGGCGATCGACGGCGGGCCGGGTGGGCGGGCCGTGAGCGCGCATCCGGAGGCGAGGCTGGCGAGGTCGGACAGCCGGCGACGCAGCGCGTCATGATCGGTCGAGACCTCCTGCCGTGCGCGCTGGATAGCGCCCGCGGCGCGCTCAGTGGCAGCGCGTAGCCGTTCAAATGCCTGCCCTGCCGCCGACTGGGCGCGCTCGAGACTCTCGACGTGCTCGCGCAGATCGTTGAGCTGAGCTCCGGACTTGTAGCCCTCACTAGCCTCGAGAGCCGCGATCACGTTGCGCAGCCTCTCGAGCTCGCCCGCGAGCTCGCGCTTGCGGGCCTCCGCGACCCGGTGTCGGTCCAACGCTTCCGTATGCGCGCGCCGCGCCTTCTCCTCATCGCCGCGGCGATCGCGGCAGAGGCGCGCGGCATCGTGGGTCCGGTCCGTCAGGCGATGCAGCTCCGTGCGCACGTAGTTGCGATACGCGCTGAACATGGCGCGAAGCGCTTCCGCCGTACGGCCGAGCTCGGTGACGTTCTTCCGATGCTCCTCCAGATCCTCGAGCGGCTGCGCCGCATCGTCGAGGGCCGCCTCGGAGAGCTGCGGCAGCGCATCCTGCAAATACTGCGGCAGCTCGGCATCGAGACGATCCCCGACCCTCGGGTTGCGCACGATGCGCAGCAGATGCAAATGCTGCTCGATATCCGCGCCGCCGAAGAGCCGCCGGCGAAGCTCCGCGCGGTAGTCGCTGCGCTGCTCCTGCCCATAGACCGGGTCCGACCCGATGGCGGCCCGCAGGGCCTCGCGGCTCAGCGGCACCCGACCGTCCACGAGATGCAGTTCGAGGCCCGGCCGGCGCGAAGTGATGAACCACCAGGTCGTGACCTGCTCCGCGGAGCGGCTGGCCCGGATGCCGCACCCGAAAGTGAGATACGAGTCGCCCATCGCGACCTCCAGCCACAGATAACCTTGCGGCTGCGGCTCGTCCCGGCCGGACAGCATCCAGCTGCGGAGCATCCCGGACTGTTCCCCGGCGGCATCGATGCGCCGGGTGTCGGCATCCAAGAGGAAGGGCAACAGCATGTTCATCGCCGTCGACTTCCCGGAGCCATTGATCCCCCGCAGCAGGAGGCGCCCGCCGGCGAAATGCAGGATTTCGTTGTCGTATTGATAGACATTGATGATGCCGGCGCGGCTCAGGGTCCAGCGCCCGGCACCTTCGGTCATGCCGTTGGCCTCGCAGCGGACATCCGGTGAGTTATCCTGTGAGCTCATTCCGATGGTCACCGGTCAGGCAAGGAATCCACCGCCGCGCTCCGCCATGGTTGAGTCAACAGACCGCGATGCGGCAAGATATTGCGCATCTCGCTACCTTTCCCACTTTCACGCCAAGCTCTTAAAGCGCTCGAATCTGACTGCAAGCCGGTCGCGGTCGGGGCAGTCCTTGGCGCGGCTCGGAAGGTGCAACGCGCCACCGTTGAGCCGCTTCAACGCTTCGAGCATCGGACCATCCTGCTTGGACAGCAACCGATCTGAGACATGCAGCCGGTAATCCGGATCGATGCCGATCAGATGCGCGTCAAAGGCCGCGTGATGAATCTTCGAGAGGGGGACGCCATTGGGTACCACAGGCTGGCCGAGCAGTTCATCGCTGTCCGCAACGATATGAGCAGCG
>DASTAC010000025.1:0-12800 GCA_035713045.1 Steroidobacteraceae bacterium | reverse complement strand
GCCCGGGAGCTCACCCGCCGCGCTGCTGCATGAGCGCCTTGACCGGGATCATGTTGCCGTTCAAGTGGTACATCACCCAGATCGAGCCGAAGAAGATCAGCGAGACGATGAGCACGCCGAAGGCGAGGGCGAGCGCGTTATTGGTGTTGTCCGGCGCGGTCGTGAGGTGCAGGAAGAAGACGAGATGCACGCCGACCTGGGCGAGACCCAGCACGATGAGGGCCATGACGATGCCGGGACCGTAGATCACGTGCTCGTCGAGCGACCAGAACGAGGCTGCGGTGAGGACGGCGGCGAGCACGAGCCCGATGATGTAGCCGCGCAGCTCCGCGCCCAGGCTGGGGTGCTCGTGAGGTGGCCCGCCGGCGACCTGCTCCTCGCCGATGTGGGAGCCCAGGTCGAATTCTTCGGGGTTCGAGCTCAAGGGGTGGTCCTCCCGATGAGATATACGACGGTGAAGATGCCGATCCAGATGATGTCGAGCGCGTGCCAGAAGAGCGAGAAGCACAGGTACCGGTGCCTGATGTTCTCCTTGAAGCCCTTGGCCGCGAACTGCGCCATCATGGTCCCGAGCCAGAGAAGGCCGGCGGTCACGTGAGCGCCGTGACATCCGACGAGTGAGAAGAAGGCCGTCAGGAAGGCGCTGTGGGTGGGCCCGTAGCCGCGGGTCACGAGACCGGCGAACTCGTGCGCCTCGAGCACGATGAAGGTGAGGCCGAACGCTCCGGTGACGGCCAGCGCGACCTCGGTCCAGAGGAGGCTGCGCCGCCCGACGGCGAGGCTCGCGAGCCCGCAGCAGAAGCTCGAGAGCAGGAGACATGCGGTCTCCTCCGCGGTGTTGCGCAGATCGAAGATCCCGGGCCCTGGACCGCCGTTGCGCGCGTGGATCAACACGGTGTAGGCGGCGAAGAAGCAGGAGAAGAGGACGACGTCGGACAGGATGAAGATCCAGAACCCGTAGCCCACCACGATGCGCTTCGGCGCGGGGCCGCCGCCGCCGTGTCCGGTGTACTCCGGTACGCCGGTCGCGGGCCCATGGCCGAGGTGATAAGGATCGCGGCCGGTGCGCAGCGCGCTGCTGGGGGCGCTCATGGGCGGCTCTCCCGCTCCGACTGCCGCTCCGCCATTCGCTCCTGCAGGCGCGTCGTGCGGGCGGCGCGGTTGGCGCGGTCCAGGCGGGCGACTTCCGCGGCGGGAATCAGCTCCTCGTCGTGGTCCCGCCAGGCGAATACGACGAAGGTGGCATACGAGCCCACGAGCCCGAGGATCACCAGCCACCAGATGTGCCAGATGAGCGCGAACCCCGTGACCACCGCGAAGAACGCGGTGACGAATCCAGTGGGCGTGTTGCGCGGCATCAGGATGGCCTCGTACTGCGGCTCGGGCCTGACCAGCTGCCCGATCTCGCGCGCGCGGGTCTTCATGTCCCAGTAGGGCTCCTGATCGGCGACATTCGGCAGCGCCGCGAAGTTGAAAGGCGGCGGCGGCGAGGAGGTCGCCCACTCGAGATTGCGGCCGTCCCACGGGTCGCCCGTGAGGTCGCGCCGCCGCTCGCGCGTGCGCACCGAGACGACGATCTGCGCGATCTGGGTGAGGATGCCGAGGAGGATGATGGCGACGCCCGCCGCCATCACGAGGAGCCACGGGCGCCACTCGGCGACGTCGTAGCTCTGCAGCCGCCGCGTCATGCCCTCGAGTCCGACCACGTAACCGGGCCCCCAGGCGACCCAGAAGCCGACGAGCCACAGCCAGAAGGCGAGCTTGCCGAGACGCTCATCGAGCACGAAGCCGAACGCCTTGGGGAACCAGTAGGTGTAGCCCGCGAATGCCCCGAAGACCACCCCGGCGATGATGACGTTGTGGAAATGCGCGACCAGGAAGAGGCTGTTGTGGAGCTGGAAGTCCGCCGGCGGCACGGCCAGCAGCACGCCGGTCATGCCGCCGATCGCGAAGCTCACCATGAAGCCGATCGCCCAGAGCATCGGCGTGGTGAGCCGCACGGTGCCGCCGTACATGGTGAAGAGCCAGTTGAAGATCTTCACCCCGGTCGGGATCGCGATGATCATCGAGGCGATGCCGAAGATGCTGTTGACCGTCGCGCCCGCGCCCATGGTGAAGAAGTGATGGAGCCACACCATGAAGGAGATGATGCAGATCGCCATGGTGGCGTAGATCATGGAGCGGTAGCCGAAGAGCGGCTTGCCGGAGAAGGTCGAGACGACCTCGGAGAAGATGCCGAAGGCGGGCAGGATGAGGATGTAGACCTCCGGATGGCCCCAGGCCCAGATGAGATTCATGAAGAGCATCGAGTTGCCGCCGGCCGAGTCGGTGAAGAAATGGAAGCCGGCGTACCGGTCGAGGAGCAGCATCCCGAGGGTCGCGGTGAGGACGGGGAAGGCGGCGACGATGAGCAGGTTCGCGGCGAGCGCCGTCCAGCAGAACATCGGCATGCGGGTGTAATGCATGCCGGGCGCGCGCAGCTTGAGGATCGTGGTCACGAAGTTGACCCCGGTCATCAGCGTGCCTATGCCCGAGATCTGGATCGCCCAGCAGTAGTAATCGACGCCGACGCCGGGGGAGTAGCGCAGCTCCGAGAGCGGCGGATAGGGAAGCCAGCCGGTGCGGTCGAACTGGCCGACGACGAGCGACAGGTTGACCAGGAGCGCTCCCGCGGCGGTGAGCCAGAAGCTCACCGAGTTGAGTGTCGGGAACGCCACGTCGCGCACGCCGAGCTGCAGCGGCACGATGAGATTCATCAGGCCGATCATGAAGGGCATGGCGACGAAGAAGATCATGATCGTGCCGTGCGCCGAGAACACCTGGTCGAAGTGCGACGGCGGCAGGAAGCCGGGCGACCTGTAGGCCACCGCCTGCTGGGAGCGCATCATGATGGCGTCGATGAAGCCGCGAAGCAGCATCACGCTGCCGAGCATGAAGTACATGATGCCGATGCGCTTGTGATCGACGCTCGTGATCCACTCGCGCCAGAGATAGGGAATGTGACCCTTGCGCCAGGTCCAGAGGACGATGGCGATCAGGATGAGGAACACGCCGAGCCCCGAGAAGAGCGGCAACGGCTCCCGCAGCGGAAACGCCTGCCATGTGAGCTTTCCGAGAAGTGTCATTTCGTCCCCACCGGATGGACAGGGGACCCGCCGACCGGATGCACGCTGGGCACGCCGCCGTGCGGGCCTGCGCCCGGCGGGAGCTTCAGCATCACGATGTCCGCGAACAGTCCCGGCTGCACGGATCGATAGGTGTAGGGCTTCGGCGGCACGCTCTGGCGCAGCAGCCCGCGGTAAGTCTGCTCATCGAGCGCCGGGCCGGCGCTGCGGGTGGCCTGCACCCAGGCGTCGAAGCGGTCCTCGGACACCGCGTGAGTGTTGAAATGCATGTCCGGGAAGCCGTCGCCGTCGATCATGGCGGACTCACCGTAGTAGACGCCGCGGCGGCTCGCCTCCAGATAGAGGTTGTCGGCCATGCCGCTCATGCAATAGATCATGGTGCCGAGCTGCGGCACCCAGAAAACGTTCCAGACGGTCGCCGAAGTCAGCTCGAGGTGCAGCGGCACGCCGGCGGGAACCACGAGTCTGTTGACGCTGGCGATGCCTTGCCTCGGATAGATGAAGAGCCACTTCCAGTTGAGAGCGACCACCTGGATGTCGAGGGGCGCATGCCGGGAGCGCAGGGGTTTCGCCGGGTCGAGATCGTGCGAGCCGATCCAGGCGATGCCGCCGAGGAAGATGACGACCAGCGCCGGTATCGACCAGACGACGAGCTCGACGCGGCCCGAGTACACGAAATCCGGCATCCGGCGCGCGCGCCGGTTGGAGGGACGGAACCACCACACGACACCGAGGACCGCGAGGATCGTGGGAACGACGATCGCGAGCATGATCACGACGGCGTCGTAGAGGATCTCGCGCTCGGCGGCGCTGATGGGACCGGCAGGCTGCAGCTGCGCGCGGCCGCAGCCGCCGAGCTCGCCGAGCACCAGCAGGGCGAGCAGCAGAAGGCCGGCCCTGCCTGCTGTTGCCGAGCTTCTTTTCCGGTCGATGGCGGCCTCTCCTGCGGCTAGGCGCGGATCAACGCCGTTACGACTTCAAAGTTCCTGAATGCCGTGAGCGGCATCCTCGGCCTGCGGCGTGGCGGTGGCCGCGCACGTGGAGCGGCCGAACTTTCCCGCTAAATCACGCATCCCACAGCAGCCGCCGGTCGAACGTGACCGAGGCCGCGATCAGGAGCAGGGTCATCACGATGAAGGCGGTCGCGCCCCATCCGGCGCTCTCGGCTCCGAGGCGGCCGAAATCCATGAGCGGCGCGAAGAAGACGATCGAGAGGGGTCCGGTCTCCGACCAGCGGCCGGTCTCGGTGACCATGCGCAGGAGTTGGGTCTTCAGCACCAGGCGCCGGCCCGAGCGCCGCTCCACCGAGAGCACGCACCAGGCGACGGCGGCGATCATGAGGGCCGGGGTGATGATGCTGGTCCAGAACGTGAGGAGGCCGAGCGGCCAGAGTCCGAGATGGAAGAGCTGGCGCACGTAGCCGAAGTTCGTATAGGTTCGATGCACCCCGAGCAGATCGGAGATGTTCATCGGATAGACGTTGGCCGGAAAGAAGAGGATCAGCGCGGCGGACACCAGCGCCGCGGCGCTCGCAGACGCATTGGGCTTTCGCAGCCGGTTGCGCTGCCCGCAGCGGGGGCAGGTCGCGCCTTCGCACGTCAGCGGCTGGATCAGGCCGCACGCGCGGCAGCCCATCGCGCCGTCGCGCGGTACGGCTCCAGTGTCCGGGCCGATTGCACGCCACACCGCGCGCTCATCGAGCGTGGCGCGGGACATCATGGTCAGCATTCCGGCGAGCAGCAGCAGACCTCCTCCGAGCTCGATTCTGATGTCGACGTGCTCGACGACCGTGAGGTAGTAGTAGCCGACCGCCACAGCCAGGAGAAAGACGTCCAGCATCGACCAGGGCTCGAGCCGCATCGCCCAGCGGAACGCCGGGCCGAGCCAGCGCGGGCGCCGCCCCAGGCGCAGCGTACCCAGCACGAGGACGAGAAGCCCCAGCCGCATCGCGGGCAGCACGATGACGCAGATGGCGCTGAGGCCCGCGAGGGCGATCCAGTCGTGGTGCCACAGCCGCGCCACGCCGGAGGTCAGGGATCGTGCCGAGCTCTGGCCGAGCAACTCGGCCTGGAGCAGAGGCAGGGTGTCGACCGGTAAAAGCAGCAACAGCGTCGCGGCCGCGCAGGCGAGCGCCGCGTCGGCGCTGCGTCCCCGGGTGGACTCGACGGGCGCGCGGCAGCGCAGGCAGACGGCCGTGCAGTGCCGGGGCAGAGGAGGAAAGCTCAGCAGTGCGCCGCAGTCTGGACAGGCAGTGGCCACGTGGCAGGTCCCGCCCGGACGGGTGCGGGCTCATCGATCCAACGCCGCGCTTGCGGGCGAGTTCCGGGGACGGCCTCGCGCGCCTCAGGCCGAGGCGGCGCGCTCGATCAGGCTCGGGAGCGCCCCCGCGCACAAGGCGTTGGTCCAGTCCTCGCAAAGAGCCACGGCCTGGGCCGGCCTGAAGGTGCGCGGATTGATGCTCGCCTCGATCCAGAGGCCATCGAGGAGCGCGGAGAGCGCGATGGCCGCGGGCCGCACCTTGAACCGCGGCACGCCGTCGCTTGGGCGCAGCTCCCCGAGGAGGGATCCGAGCGCGGCGCGATATGCCGCGTACGTGCGATCGTGCACCGCCCGCACCTCCGGATGATGCGAGGTCATGCTCCAGAAGACGAGCCAGGTGTTGAACAGCGCGGGATCGAGCAGGGCGGGCGCGAACGAGGCCTGAAAGAAGCGCCGCAGGCGCTCGCGCGGGCTGGCATCGCTCTCGCGGGCACGCCGCTGAATCGACTCGAGCAGCGACATCGAGAGTGTCTCGTACGCTGCTGCGACCAGAGTCGAGACACTGGGGAAGTGATGGTTGATCAGCCCGGGCGAGACTCCGGCCTCGGCACCGATCCGCCGTACGGAGAGTCCCTCGTGACCGTGCTTGCGCAGGCTGGTGAGGGCAGCCTCGATCAGCGCCTCGCGCCGCAGGCTCGGGGGGACGCGGCGGAACTTCGGTGCCTTACGCGCTCTGGCCATCCGCCGCGATCTTACCACTTGACCTCGCCCCGAACGCGCTGCTATACGGTCGTACAACAACTGCGAGGCGGTCCCCGGCGATGAGTGCTCGTGCGATAGACATCGTTCCCGCGGCAGGCGGCGAGGGCCTCGGTCTCCCGGGCTGGATCTACCGCGACCCGGAATTCTTCGAGCTCGAGAAGGAGCTCCTCTTCCGCCCGAGCTGGCAGCTCGTCTGTCATGTCAATGACGTGCCGCGCAGCGGCGACTTTCATACGCTCGATTTCCTGGGTCAGGGCGTCGTCGTGATTCGGGGCGAGGACGGGCAGGTGCGCAGCTTCCACAACGCCTGCCGCCACCGGGCCTCTCGGCTCCTGGACGGGCCGAACGGGCATTGCGGTCGGCGCATCACCTGCCCTTACCACGCGTGGTCGTACGGGCTCGACGGACGCCTTCTCACGGTGCCGCACCGCGAAGCCTACGACGGTCTCGACTTCGAGCGCCACGGCCTCGCGCCGCTCGAGCAGGAGATCTTCATGGGCTTCGTGTTCGTGCGCTTCCAGTCCGGCGTGCCGGGCAGCGAGGCACGGATGCCGGGCAGCGAGGCACGGATGCCGAGCGTGCGCGAGATGGCGGCTCCCTACATCGAGGAGCTCGAGGCCTATCGCCTCGAGGAGCTCGTGCCTCAGGGCCGCGTGACGCTGCGGCCGCGTGCCGTCAACTGGAAGAACGTCGCCGACAACTATTCCGACGGTCTGCACATTCCCGTGGCGCATCCGGGACTGACGCGGCTCCTCGGCAGCAGCTACGGCATCGAGGCGCGGCCCTGGATCGACAAGATGTGGGGCCGCCTGCGCGAGACCGTGTCCTCCAACTGGTCGGAGGCGCGTTACCAGTCGCTGTTGCCGCGGGTGGCCCATCTGCCCGAGGAGCGGCAGCGGCTCTGGACCTACTTCAAGCTCTGGCCCAACGTCGCATTCGACATCTACCCGGACCAGGTCGATTTCATGCAATTCCTGCCGGTCTCCCCGACGCAGACGCTGATCAGGGAGATCGCCTACGTGCACCCCGACGATCGCCGCGAGATGCGCGCGGCACGTTATCTCAACTGGCGGATCAACCGGCAGGTCAATGCCGAGGATACGAAGCTGATCGAGCGCGTACAGGAGGGGATGGCATCGGACGGCTACACCCCGGGGCCTCTGGGCGAGGGCGAGGTATGCCTGCGCAGCTTCGCCCGGCGAATGCGGGAGCTGATTCCGGAGAGCCGCCTGCCCCGCGCTCCCGCAAGAGGTTGGAGCCTGAGACGACATGAAGGCTGAGACTCGCGACGTCCTCATCATCGGGGGCGGGCACAACGGGCTCGTCTGCGCGGCCTATCTCGCGGCGGCGGGACTGAAGGTCACGGTGCTCGAGCGGCGCGGCGTCGTGGGCGGCGCGGCGGTGACCGAGGAGTTCCATCCTGGTTTTCGCAATTCGGTCGCCTCCTACACCGTCTCGCTCCTCAATCCGAAGGTGATCCGCGACCTCGATCTGCCGGGCCACGGCCTGCGAATCGTCGAGCGGCGGCTCGCGAATTTCCTGCCTACGGCGGACGGCGGCTATCTGCGCACCGGCGGCGGACTCACCCACTCGGAAGTGGCGAAGTTCTCCACGAAGGATGCGGCGCGACTCGATGACTACGGCGCGCGGCTCGAGGCGATCGCGGACGTGCTGCGCAGTCTCGTGCTCGAGACCCCGCCCAATGTGGTGCAGGGCAACTGGGCCGCCGCCCTGCCGGAGCTGCTGCGCACCACGCGCCTCGGCGCGCGGCTCGGGCGGCTCGACATGAGCCTGCGCCGGGAGCTGCTCAAGCTCTTCGCCGCATCCGCCGGTGAGTATCTCGATGGGTGGTTCGAGAGCGATCCGATCAAGGCCGTGTACGGCTTCGACGGCATCGTCGGGCACTATGCAAGCCCCTACGCTGCCGGCACGGCGTACGTCCTTCTTCATCACTGCTTCGGAGAGGTGAACGGCAAGAAGGGGACGTGGGGTCACGCCGTGGGCGGGATGGGCGCCATCACGCAGGCGATGGCGAGATCGGCGGCGGCGCGGGGCGTCGACATCCGGGTCGGGTCTCCCGTGCGCGAGATCATCGTGGAGGGCGATCGAGCCGTGGGCGCGATTACCGAGTCCGGCGAGAGCCTGCGCGCCTCGGCGGTGGTCTCGAATCTCAATCCGAGGCTCCTCTACACGCAGCTCATCGACCGCGCGGCGCTGCCGAAGGATTTCGCGGAGCGGATCGCGCAGTGGCGCTGCGGCTCGGGCACGTTCCGGATGAACGTCGCGCTCGCGGAGCTGCCGGACTTCACCTGTCTGCCGGGCCGCTCGCTGGCCGACCACCATACGGCCGGGATCATCATCGCCCCGACGCTGGGCTACATGGAGCAGGCCTATTTCGACGCCCGCACCGGCGGCTGGTCGCGGCAGCCGATCGTCGAGATGGTGATTCCCTCCACGCTCGATGACGGCCTGGCGCCTCCCGGCAAGCACGTGGCGAGTCTCTTCTGCCAGCACGTGGCGCCGCAACTGCCCGATGGAGAATCCTGGGACACGCACCGCGAGGGCGTCGCCGATCTCATGATCGAGACGGTCAACCGCGTCGCGCCCAACTTCAAGGCGTCCGTGCTGGGGCGGCAGATCATGAGCCCGCTCGATCTCGAGCGGACCTTCGGCCTCGTGGGCGGTGACATCTTCCACGGCAGGCTGCAGCTCGATCAGATGCTGTCCGCGAGGCCGATGCTGGGGTACGGCGACTATCGCGGGCCGCTGCGCGGACTCTATATGTGCGGCGCCGGAACGCACCCGGGCGGTGGGGTCACCGGCGCGCCCGGGCACAATGCGGCGCGGGAGATCCTCAGGGACTTCCGGCGCCGGCGATTGCATCGCGCGGCATGAGGGAGCCTCGCGCCAGGGGTGAGCGGAATTCACCCGGCGCATCTTGCAAAAAAGACTGATTCGGGCACATTAGGCTCATCTTGAGCACCCCCGCAGAGCCTGTCGGGACCCTCGACGTCGCGCTGGCGCACGCGTCCCGCCTGCTCGCCGTGAAGCCGTCGGCGGCCGCCGAGCAGGCCTGCGAGATCCTGAAAGTCATTCCCCGCCAGCCCCAGGCGTTCCTCATCCTGGGACTCGCGCGCGCCGCGGCGAGCGATGTGGAGGGAGCCATCGACGCTCTGACCCGCGCAGTGTCGCTGAAGCCCGACTTGCCGGACGCGTGGCTCGCCCTCGCGGACCAACTGCGGGCGCGCGGTGACGCGCAAGCCGCCGACAGGGCCTATGCCCATTACATCAAGGCCGCGACGCGCGATCCGCGGCTGATGGGGGCCGCGGCGGCTCTCTGCGAGAACCGGATTCCCGAGGCGGAAGCCCTGTTGCGCGCGCACCTCGCGCGGCATCCCACCGACGTGGCGGCACTGCGCATGCTCGCCGAAGTCGCGGCGCGCCTCCAGCGTTACACGGATGCGCTGCGGCTCCTCGAGCGCTGTCTCGAGCTCGCCCCGTCATTCGATGCGGCGCGCCACAACTACGCGACGGTGCTCAACCGCCAGAGCAGGAGCGCCGAGGCGCTCAGGCAATGCGCGCTGCTGCTGGCCAAGGAGCCGCACCACGCCGGCTATCGCAGCCTTCAGGCGGCCATCCTCGCCAATCTGGGCGAGTACGCCGACTGCATCGCGGCCTACGAATCGGTGCTGCGCGAGTACCCGCAGCAACCGAAGCTCTGGACGAGCTACGGCCATGCCCTGCGCACCACGGGCAGATTGCCGGAGAGCATCGCCGCGTACCGCCGGGCGCTCTCGATGGAGCCGACGCTGGGGGAGGCCTGGTGGAGCCTGGCGAACCTCAAGACGTTCCGTTTCACCGAGGCCGACGTGCTCGCCATGCGCGAGGCGGCGGGGCGCCGCGATCTCACCGAAGAGGACCGGCTGCACTTAGAGTTCGCGCTCGGCAAGGCGCTCGAGGATGCGGCCGCCTACGAGGAATCCTTCGCCCACTACGCCGCCGGCAACGCGCTGCGCCGCTGCCAGCACGGCTACGACCCGGAGGAGAACTCGCGCTTCGTGCACCGCTCGAAGCAGCTCTTCACGCGGCAGTTCTTCGCCGAGCGCGCCGGCGCGGGCGTCGAGGACCGCGACCCTATCTTCATCGTCGGCCTGCCGCGCGCCGGCTCCACCCTCCTCGAGCAGATCCTCGCGAGCCATTCCCTGGTCGAGGGAACGATGGAGCTGCCGCACCTGCCGAAGATCGCCCGCGAGCTGGCCGGTCCCCGGCAGGAGGAGGAGGGGACCTTTCTCAAGAGAGTCGCCGCCCTCGGCCGTGACGAGATCAGGGCGCTCGGTGAGCGCTATCTGGCCGAGACGCGGGTCATGCGCAAGACCGACGCGCCGTTCTTCATCGACAAGATGCCGAACAACTACATGTACGTCGGCCTGATCCACCTCATCCTGCCCAATGCGGCCGTCATCGATGCGCGGCGGCACCCGCTGGCATGCTGCTTCTCCTGCTTCAAGCAGCATTTTGCGCGCGGGCAGTGGTTCAGCTATGGACTTACGGATCTGGGCCGCTACTATCGCGACTACGTCGAGCTCATGGCGCATTTCGATGAGGTGCTGCCCGGCCGGGTGGCGCGGGTCCTCCATGAGAGCCTGATCGAGGACACCGAGACGCAAGTCCGCCGGCTGCTCGAGCACTGCGGACTCGCCTTCGAGCCGGCGTGCCTGAAGTTCTACGAGAACGAGCGGGCGGTGCGGACCGCGAGCTCCGAGCAGGTCCGCAAGCCGATTTTCCGCGCGGGGCTCGAGCAGTGGCGGCATTACGAGCCCTGGCTCGGGCCGCTCGCGCAGGCGCTGGGAGATGTGCTGACGGAGTATCCGAGGGCTCCCGCCTTCGATTGAGGGCTGGAGCCCGCTCGTCGTGGCGATACAACAGATTCGGGGTACGGGGAGAGAACGAATGACGCGCAGCCGACGTAGAAAGTTGTCCCGCGAGCGGGCGAAGCCGCTCCACAGCATCATCCGGGCGGGCGTGCCGCTCGCCTCCGCGCTCATCGCGACCATGCCGGCGGCGCGGGCGCAGAAGGCCTCCGGCGAGGACATGCTGCAGACCGTGGTGGTCACGGCGCAGAAGGTCCAGCAGAACCTGCAGAACGTGCCGATCAGCGTCCAGGTGTTCGACAACAAGGCGCTCAGGCAGCTCAATATCGTCAACGTCGATGACTACGTCGAGCTCGCGCCAAGCGTTTCGTACGTGCGCAGCCAGGGCGAGGGCGACAACGGCGGCCCCGGCTCCGCCATCATCTACATCCGCGGCGTCGTGAGCGGCGGCGACGGCAACCACTCGGGCTCGGAGCCGAGCGTCGGCATCTACCTCGACGAGCAGCCGGTCACCACGATCACGGGCGCGCTGCCTCTTCACATCTACGACATGAACCGCATCGAGGTGCTGGAGGGCCCGCAGGGAACGCTCTTCGGCGCGAGCTCCGAGGCCGGCACCATCCGGCTCATCACCAACAAGCCGAACCCGAAGCAGTTCTCGGCCGGATACAACATCCAGGCCAACAAGATCGAGGCCGGTGGGCCTGGCGACATCGTCGAAGGCTACGTCAACCTGCCGCTGTCGAGCACGGCGGCCATCCGCCTGGTCGGCTGGCACGAGCACGACGGCGGCTACATCAGCAACGTCGCCGGCACCGACGCGAATGCCTGCATCTTCAACGGCGTGCGGACGTTTCCCACCTGGGCGCTGTCGGCGAGCGGCGTGGGCCCGGGCGGCGGCGCCGGCCAGTGCGCCCCCGCGACGACGCCGGTCGGCGCGGGCGCCATCAGCAATGCGCAGTGGCGCAAGAAGAACTACAACACCGTGGATACCAATGGCGGCCGGGTCGAGCTCAGGTTCGACCTGGGCGATCACTGGACGGTCACGCCGACCTTCCAGGGGGAGTCCGACACGAGCCACGGCTTCTTCGGCTACGACCCGGCGGTGGGCGACCTGAAGGTCGTGCACTTCGGGCCGGAGAACTCCCACGACACCTGGACCCAGACCGCCCTCACGGTGGAGGGCAAGGTCAGCAACTTCGACATCGTCTACGCGGGCGGCTACGTCAAGCGCAATCAGCACTCGATCGCCGACTACAGCGACTATTCGGAGTTCTACGACAAGATGACCGGCACGGGCGCCTACTACGTGGGCAATTCCGGCGCCCCGATCATGCCGCAGCAGTTCGTCATCGGCGCCGGCGATTTCGAGATGTGGAGCCAGGAGTTTCGCGTCACGACACCGCTCGACAAGCCGGTGCATGCCACGGTCGGCGTGTTCCTGCAGCGCCAGATGCACAACATCTGGCAGAACTACACCATGCCCGGATACGGCTTCACCAACGTCTACGGGGGCAATCCGAACGGCTTCGGCTACATCGCTCCGAACGACTATTCGGTCCCCGGGTATCCGAACACGATCTGGCTCACCGACGAGCAGCGCGTCGACCGGGACAAGGCCGTCTACGGGCAGGCGACGTGGGACATCACCCGCCAGCTGTCGTTGACCGGGGGTGTCCGCTTCTACAAATACGACAACTCGCTCCTCGGCTTCTACGGCTTCAATGCGAACTTCTTCACGGGGGAGGGGACCGCCACGTGCTTCGGTCCCGCCGTCGTCAAG